>NZ_BBCD01000007.1 GCF_001311865.1 Piscibacillus salipiscarius JCM 13188 | reverse complement strand
TTTGCGCTATCTTTATCTATAGTATATTGGGAGTTATTATGACGATTCTTTCAAATGTTGATACAATCCTCTTCTAATAAGTTCCTCCTCGATCAATTTTATAAAATCATGATTTAATTCCAATTTTTGTGCTTTCTTATAGGATTCAACTAACAATTGATCAGATAATTGTTCCATATTCGCCCTCGCCGTATTGGCTCGCACCTCCTTGAAAGTCGTCCACCTTGTAACAGTTATTATCCTATCATTAATCAAAAATTAGAACAACTTGAATAACTTGTTGATAACCTGTGTATAAAGTGTTCACAATTACTGAATATAACGGTAAGAATATTGTTTGAAAGCTGTGTATTATGTTGATAATTTTATCCACAGGTTGAAAAATGATATAATTTGTCGAACGATTTTTAGAATATTTCGATAAAAATAAATAATTAGGTATTGAGTTATTAGCAAAATTTTCTTTGAAACATGCTTCTGAATTGTATATGATGAAGGTTAGTTACAGAATTATTGAGGTGAACGACTTTGTTAAAATTATTTTTACCAGATGATCATGTTGAAACCGTTTTGGAGGTTACTCCAGAATTTCTACAAAATAAAGGAATTAAAGGTGTCATAACTGATTTAGATAATACACTCGTTGCTTGGGATCAACCTGAAGCAACCCCAGAAGTAATAGAGTGGTTTAGTGAACTGCGAAGAGCAGGTATACAGGTAACCATTATTTCAAATAACACTGAAGATCGAGTATCTTTCTTTTCTAAACCATTAGAAATCCCTTTTATATCTAAAGCAAGAAAGCCAATGCAGACGGCATTTCACAAAGCCATAAAGGAAATGGGACTATCCAAAGATAAAGTGGTCGTCGTTGGTGATCAGTTACTGACGGATGTATTTGGAGGTAATCGGGCTAACTTACATACTATATTAGTAGTACCTGTTGTCCAAACAGATGGTTTTTGACGAAATTTAATCGAAAAATAGAACGACGGTTGTTAGAGTATTTTAAAAGAAAAGGGAAATTAAACTGGGAGGATAAATAATGGAAGAGTTATATTGTCAAGGCTGCGGTGCTCCTATCCAGACTGAAGATGAATCAAAAGTAGGGTATGCTCCTAAATCAGCTTTAACGCGAGATGAAATTGTTTGTAAACGATGTTTTAGACTTAAGCACTATAATGAAGTACAAGATGTCGATATGACAGCAGATGACTTTTTAGATATGTTACATGAGATTGGGCAGAGAGATGCATTTGTTTTAAAGGTTGTTGATTTATTTGATGTACATGGAAGCTTTATACAAGGATTGAACCGTTTTGCAGGAAATAATCCAGTTGTTTTAGTTGGAAATAAGGTAGACTTGTTACCTAAATCAATCAATTTTAACAAGGTTAAAAACTGGATGAGAAGAGTCGCTAAAAACTTTGGGCTAAAAGTTCAAGAGGTCTATTTGGTGAGTGCAACTACTGGAACAAATATGAAAGAATTAGCCTTTGAATTGGAACGAATTAGAGAAGGTAAAGACATATTTGTTGTTGGAAGTACCAATGTTGGTAAGTCAACTCTTATCAATTATTTTATTCAAAACTCAACAGAAGAAAAAGACGTCATCACAACTTCTTATTTTCCTGGTACAACGTTAGGTTTTATTGATATACCTCTTGACGACAGATCTAGCATGATCGATACACCTGGAATTATTAATCACTATCAGATGTCACATTTTCTATCTAAAAAAGATTTAAAAACCGTAACTCCGAAGAAAGAGGTCAAACCTAAAGTATTTCAGTTAAATGAAGGTCAAGCGTTGTTTATCGGTGGTTTAGCTCGTTTCGATATTGAACAAGCTGACCACAATATTGGCTATGTATGTTATTTTTCAAATGATTTAAACATTCACCGAACGAAATTAGAAAAGGCAGATGAATTATATGAAAATCATCTAGGTGAGTTGTTATCCCCTCCATCTGAAGAAACGTTAAAAATGGCCTAAGATGACAAAAGAAACATTTAAAATTAATGGTCAACAAAAAAACTGATTTGGTATTTTCGGGACTTGGCTGGATTACAATTCCAGAAGGACCTGTAACCGTAACTGCATATGTACCTAAAGGTGTAAGAGTTATTAAACGTGAAGCGATAATCTAGGGAGGCTTTACATTTTGTATCGACTAGGACTAATTGGTCATCCAGTGAATCATTCTAATTCGCCGGACATTCATCATTTCTTTTTAAAACAAACAAATAATAATGGAACCTACCGTTTATTTGATTTGCAAGCAGAAGAACTTGAAGAGTTTCTAAAGAACATGAGACATTCAGATTTAAATGGAATAAATGTTACGGTACCTTATAAAGAAAGAGTGATTCCCTTTTTAGATGACCTTGATGAACATGCCCAAAAATTAAACGCAGTCAATACAATTAAACGAAAGGGAAATCGTTTAATCGGGTATAATACAGATGGAGAAGGTTATATAGAATCCCTAAACCAGACCTACCCTAATTTTTATAACCAGATTAATAATCAATCAATATTGATTCTGGGTGCTGGAGGGGCTGCTAAAGGGATTTTTTATAGCCTTAAGTCTCATGCTCCTAAACAGTTAGATGTTGCCAATCGTACAATTTCTAAAGCGAGTAAGATGACTAACCATTATGAGCATAGTCAGGAAATGGATTTGGAGTATGCAGAAAAACAACTTGATCAATATGATTTAATTATCCAAACAACCAATGTAGGCATGGAACCTAATGAGAATGAATTAATTATTAGCCCAAAACTATAAAAGAAAAACGCAATTGTAAGTGATATTGTTTATAAACCTAAAAGGACTTTATTTCTTACAGAAGCGGAAAGGTACGGTGCTCATTTAATGTTTGGTGAATCCATGCTTTGGTATCAAGCTGCAAAATCATTTAATATATGGACTGGAGAATCTGTAGAACATACGATTCGAATATAAATTAGAAAGGCGTGCATAATTTGCTTACTGGTAAACAAAAACGGTTTTTAAGAAAAGAAGCTCATCATCTTAATCCAATTTTTCAAGTTGGTAAGGATGGAGTTAATGATAATATGATAGAACAAATCAATGATACTCTAGAAAAAAGAGAATTGTTAAAAGTGAGTATTTTACAGAATTGTTTTGAGGATAAGCATTCAGTGGCTGAACAATTAGTAAAAGGAACTGGGGCAGAACTAGTCCAAATTATAGGAAACATAATCGTTTTATATAAGGAATCAGAAGAAAACAAAACTTTAGAACTTCCATAAAGGGTGCTAATGATGAAAAAAGTGGGTTTATTTGGTGGTACATTTGATCCGCCGCATAAAGGGCATCTTAAGTTATCGCAAACAGTCCTAAATACGTTAAATTTAGATGAAATTTGGTTTATACCTACCTTTAATCCGCCCCATAAGAAAGGTGCAGTCGCGACACCTGAGCAGCGTCTAACAATGCTAAATAAACTTTTAGAAGATGATCAAAGGTTAAAGGTATCTACGATTGAATACGAATTAAAGGGTAAATCTTATACGTATGAGACTGTCAAACGCCTTTGTAAAGAATATCCAAATACAATGTTTTATTTCATCATCGGCGGGGATATGGTTGAGTATTTACCTAAGTGGTACAAATAGAAGAATTAAACGTTTAATTCAATTTGTTGGTGTTAACCGTAAAGGGCATCACGCTGTCAATCAAAGAGGCGTTCTGATGGTTAACATGGATGAGGTTCCTGTTTCTTCTTCAGAAATACGGAAGGATATTAAAGAAGGTAGACTTCCTCAAGGGTTAACTGAAAGTGTGTTACATTATATAAGGGAGAATGAGCTTTATGAAGATTGATCAAGCTTTAGCCGAGTCAAAAAAAAAGTCCTGACAACTAAACGTTATGAACATGTTGAACGTGTAACAGAAACAGCGATTAATCTAGCCAAACGATATAATGGTGATGAATATAAAGTAGGGTTAGCAGCAGCTTTACACGATTATGCAAAAGATATGGACCCCCATATCTTGAAGTCTGGATTGAAGCGGAAGTAGACTTACCAAAAGATTTATTACATTATCATCCTGAACTTTGGCACGGGCCGGTAGGGTCTAAAATGGCAAATAAGCTGTTTTTAATTCAAGATCAAGATATACTTGGTGCTATTCGTTATCATACGACAGGACATCAGTTAATGAGTTTAGTTGAAAAGATTGTCTTTTTAGCTGATTATATTGAACCAGGTAGGAACTTCCCTGTCGTCCACCTCGCAAGGGAATTGTCTGAAAAAGATTTAGATCAAGCATGTCATTATGCTTTAGAGAATTCAATACAATTTTTAATAAGTAAAAACATCATGTTTATCCTGATACATTTTTGCTTATAACGCTTTAACAAACAAGCTGTCAAAATAAATATTGGAGGTTTAAAGATGGATAGTGAGCAATTATTAGAAATAGCAGCAAAAGCATGTGATGATAAACGTGCAGAAAATATTGTTGCATTAGATATGAAAGATGTTTCACTTATTGCCGATTATTTTTTAATTTGTCATGGAACTAATGAACGTCAGGTAGATGCCATTAGTAAAGGGATTAAGGATGCCGTAGAAGAACAAGGCTTTCATGTAAAGAAAATTGAAGGACGAGATCAGTCACGCTGGGTTCTAGTTGATTTGGAACATGTTGTCGTCCATATTTTCCATAAAGATGAACGTGAATATTACAATTTAGAGAAACTTTGGGGCGATGCTGATCGAGTTCAGTTAACTCTTTAATTTAGGGGCAAAATAATGTATGACAAATTAGCAGAAGTATATGATTTACTATTGGAAGACGCTCCGTATGAGGAGTGGATAGCATTTACAAAAATGTTTTTACCTAACTCCTCATCTCGTATGTTAGATATGGGCTGTGGTACAGGTACAATCTCTTCTCGATTATCACAGCTTGGTAATAAAGTTGAGGCATTTGATCTGTCGCCTGATATGATTGAAGTTGCGCAAAGTAAGCACCCATCCATTTCATTTATACAAGAGGACCTTAGAACGTTCAATTACGATCACAAATTTGATGCAATCATTAGTTATTGTGATGTTCTCAATTATATAACGAACGAAAATGAATTATTTCATATATTTGAACGAGTTTATAAGCATCTAAATGATGATGGAGTTTTTAGTTTCGATGTGCACTCTATAAGCTATATAAACTGGTTAATTGACCAAGAAATTTTCTCAGAAGTACGTGAGGACGTCAGTTATATATGGATGACTCAGGAAGGTGAATCATTTGATGAAGTGAATCATGATTTGACCTTTTTTGTGAAAGATTCTTCAGGTTTGTTTAAACGGTACGATGAATTTCATACACAGAGGGCTTTTTCAACTAATATTTATAAAGATTTACTGAACCAAACTGGGTTTCAGAATGTGAGGATATACGAAGATTTTAATCCTAACCCTGTTGAAAGGATCAGTGAAGACGCAAATCGCATCTTCTTCGTTTGTAATAAATAAAATAAACTAAAAAAATTCAAGTAGAATCTAATGCTGTAAAAGCAAAAGTAAACTACTTGAATTTTTTTAGTTTTTGAATAAAATATTTAATATCAAAGCTATTTTGGATTTGTATTGTTAACTAGATGGTCGATGTGTTCTTTCTCGGTATAAAACTTATCATGCGTAGCATTGAAGACATGATCAAATACGTTAATGAACGAATCTTCTAAAGCTACCATACCTTCCCCTGTAATACCGCCTTTCACCATTACTTTTTCTTTTAATGATGAAAAATCATATATTTGATCTTTGAACAGTTGACCATAACCAATGATCATTTGTTCCACTAAAGTAGTAGCTTGATCTTTGGATATTCCTGTTTTATCTACAGCTGATTTAATCATTTCTTCAAGAATATAACTTATAAATGCTGGACCACAAGAAACAATATCTGAAGCTATTCTTACGTGTTCCTCTTCAATTTCAACAGGTTTAGAAAAGTGTTTACACGTTTGCCAAATAATTTGTTTTTGATCATCGTTCATCTGTTCTGAAAAGGTTAATAAAGTAACCCCACTAAGTGCCCGATTAGTAATACTAGGAATCATTCTGGTTACGGAACATGGCAAGATGCTTTCAAGGTTCTGAACAGAAACCGAGCTTGTGATAGAAATGACACATTGATTTTCACTTAATTCGTCTTTTAACTTATATGCGATATCAACTATTTCTTTAGGTTTTGCGCAAAGAAAAATCATATCGCATTCAGATGCAATTGATTCTAATGTTTGAACGACATGAACATTAGGATAATCTCGTTTTAAACCATAGGCTTTCATAAATGTTCTATTATATAAAAAGAGTTGATGTTGGTCGACAGCTTGACTAGAGGTTAGACCATGTAAAATGACTTGCCCCATATTACCTGTGCCAACTATTCCCCACTTCATTGAATTACCCCCTTAGTAGACGATAGACGAATCAAAAATACTAACTCACCACTATGTATATGAAGGAAGGTTTAAATCATGCCTATAAATAAATTATGGTTATGGATACCCGTTGGATTAATACTAATAGTTTTTCTGTTTTGGCCAGAACAGGACGAGGAACTAGTCGTTCATAATTCCATGGATCAAACTGAAATTGTAGAAACCAATATAGAAAGTAAAGAAAGTGATGACCTAGAACGTAATCAAGTTGTGGTTGATGTTAAAGGTGAAGTCAACAAACCTGGAGTTTATGAATTGAACCAAGGACAAAGGGTAGTGGACGTAATTGAAATGGCGGGCGGAATGACAGCAAATGCTGATGAAACAAGTGTCAATTTAGCCATGTTATTATCTGACGAAATGGTTATTCATGTTTTAGCAAAACAACAAAATATCGGTGATGGAGATCAATCTGTTACGACGACTAATCAAAATAACAAAATTAGAATTAATGTCGCAGGAGTTGATGAACTTACACAAATACCGGGTATTGGCGAGGCGAAAGCAGCGGCGATTGTTCAGTACCGAGAGGAGAATGGATACTTTAAGACTGCTGAGGACTTACTAAATATTAGCGGGATTGGTGAGAAAACGTTAGAGAGAATGAAAGAATTTATTATGGTACCATAGGACAAATCATTTATAATGAAATGTATAAATGGATAGGGGGAATCGAAATGGAACGTATATCTTGGGATCAATATTTTATGTCACAAAGCCATTTATTAGCTTTAAGAAGCACGTGCGAGCGATTATCTGTAGGCGCCACAATCGTACGGGATAAACGAGTGATTGCTGGTGGCTATAACGGAAGTGTATCAGGAAGTGTACATTGTATTGATGAGGGATGTAAAGTGATCGACGGTCATTGCGTAAGGACGATTCATGCTGAAATTAATGCGATTTTACAATGTGCAAAATTTGGCGTTCCTACTGAAGGGGCTGAAATTTATGTCACTCATTTTCCTTGCTTAAATTGTACCAAAACGATTATTCAAAGTGGGATTAAGAAGATTTTCTATGCAACAGATTATAAAAATCATCCTTATGCACTTGAGTTGCTTCAAGAAGCTGGTGTAGAAGTTGAACAAGTAGAGTTAGACTATCTTCATATTGACACAAATACAAAAGATAAATTATATTTTATTTCTCAGTTACTGCGAAAGCTTGAGGAGAACGGTTCAGAAGAAGATGATTTAAAACAATTAAGACACGAGGCAAATCGTTTATTTTCTAATGTAGAATGATGAAAGGTCATTGGTGGCTAGTAGCCCTATTCTACATGGTGGGCTATTTACCAAATGGATGGGATTTTGTTTAATCTGTCTTTTAATGATTATTTGGCATAGAAAGATTATACGAAATCCCTTTCTATTGATTATGGCTCTTGCTTTTTTCATAATTGCTTCAATAACTTCCCTGCAAATTAAGATTCCTCATAAAGATTTTGGCTTATACGAAGGCCACGTTAAAATTGTGTCAAATCCTGAATTAGAGTCGGATCAAATTAAATTTATAGGAGAAACATCATTTTCAAAAGTATCATTTATTTCAAAAGAAATCGGTAAACCCGTTTATCACGGTGCTACATGTCGTATTACGGGACATTTAACAGTACCAGAACCTGCTACAAATTCTGGTCAATTTGATTATCAAGACTATTTGGCCAAGCAGGGAATAAGTTATGTAGGATATAATGTGCAAATATTGGAATGCGAAGATAGGTCATGGCTGTCTTATTTATTTCGGTTTAGAGATGTATTAAAAGAGCAATTAAACCTACATCTTAGTGAAGAGACGCAAAGTTGGGTAGTCGCGCTTTTATTTGGCGATCGCAACCAACTTTCTGATGAGGTCATTGACACTTTTCAATACTGGGGATTGTCACATTTACTGGCGATTTCGGGACTTCATGTTGGCATTATCTTAAGTATTTGTTACTTGATATTAAATAAATTATTACATGTTACAAGGGAACAAAGTAATATATTACTTTTACTCATGATACCAATCTATATAGTGTTAGCCGGTTCACAACCACCTGTGATGAGAGCCGGAATGATGGCTATTTTAATAATCTTATTTAGTTTAAGTAAAAAAATTAAAATGGATTCTTCTGATTTAATTTCTATAGTTTTAATTGTCTTGCTCATTATGGATCCTTATTTAATGTATCAATTATCTTTCCAATTTTCGTTTGCTGTTACATTTGCATTAATCCTTTCAAAAAGGCTGTTGAAAAATCAATCTTGGATCATGCTATCCCTCAGAATCAGTCTTATAAGTCAATTGGTCATCCTTCCCTTACAGTTTTATTACTTTTATTACACTAATGTGTGGTCGTTTTTAATTAACTTAATTTACATTCCATATTTTACACTACTCGTGATTCCAGCAGTCATGGTTATATTTATAACTGTGTTGCTCATCCCTAATATTACACCTTTTTGGATCAGCTTTTCCTAACCATTCACAACAAAATGACTGATCTATTGTTTCTTATTGGCCAACCTAAGTTTTCGTTATGGGTTGTTGGTAGACCTCATTTGTTGTTAATCATTGTTTACATCCTCATATTTATATACTTCATGAAAAGTTGGGAAGAAAAGAAGTCTAATCGAACAATTATATTGGCTATATGTCTTGTAGTGATTTGGTTCATTCCATTCGTTCAGAAAACATTAGATGACTCGCTCACTATTACAATGTTAGATGTAGGACAGGCAGAGTCCATCGTAGTTGAATTACCACGTAATCAAGGTACCTATGTTATTGATGTGGGCGAAGAAGTGACGTTTTCGAACGAAATAAAACACAATAATTATAAGCAAATTATAAAACCTTTTTATGGTCGAAAGGAATATCTGCAGTAAATGGTTTAATCATTAGCCATTTTGATCATGACCATGCAGGATCGATAAAACCATTCATTAAAGAATTTAATCCATCGATCTTATATACCCATCCATTTAACAACAGTAACTATGTTCAGCATGTGAAGCTTGAGAGTGGCGATATGATTAAAAAAGGTGAATTAATAATAAAAATTCACTCACCTAGTCAGGCTAATATAAGTCATGAAGAGAATGACCGTTCTTTAGTATTTGAATTTAATTATGAAGATTTTAATATGTTATTTACGGGTGATATTACGAAAAGTGTGGAAAAAAGTTCTCATATCTTCAAAGACCATTCAAGATATTGATGTACTTAAAGTAGCTCATCATGGAAGTAAAACATCTACGACTATGGAATTTATTAATGCTATACAAGCAGAAGTTTCATTAATTTCTGTTGGAAAACGCAATCCATTTGGTCACCCTCATAGCTCGGTACTTGAACACTTAAAAGCTTCTGGTATGACCATTTATAGAACTGATCTTAATGGCGCAATTACTTTAAAATATGCGGATGGACAAAGCACAATTATTAAGAATCATCCATAAGTTAAATTAAAGCATAAAAAAGACTGCATCTAATGATACAGTCTTTTTAACCATTCATTGTTCAATCTCTACTCTTTATTAAGAACCAACCACTTTGAATACAGTTCCAATAAAGAAAATAACCAAGAAGAAAATGAATGAGAAGCTGAAACCTTTGATTGAATCGACGACATCATTATTTTTGATTGTACATCATTTTCAAATTCGTTCACGGTTATCCCTCCTACGCTACATTTTAGTATAATTCATCTTCTTAAAAAAATCTATTACTTTTTACGTTTTCAAAAATCTGTAGAAATTTGTGAACTGTTAAGAGTTAACAGCAATATTCTAATCGATAACGCACAAAATAATAATACAACAAACGCCGCTAAAAATAAAATTACCCGGGATTTTATTTTTGGCGTTTATATAGATATTGGGGGGGAGCTATCATGTTCCCCTCTTTATAATGTTATAACCTCTTGTCAACTGTGCCTCTTCGTTATACGATAAAATGGCATAGAAAGGTGTTGAATAAGATGCACGCACAGGAATTTATTAATGGTAAATCCCATCAACTGGTTCCTATTTATGTATTATATGGAGAAGAATCCTACTTTATACAAGAAGTAAAAAGACGCATAGAAAGTCAACTCAAAAAGAAAGATCCAGAATTTGACCGAAATACATATGACATGGAAACGACTGCTGTTCAAGAAGCCATTCATGATGCAGAAACTTTTCCCTTCTTTAGTGAGAATAAGTTAATTGAAATCCAAAGAGCTTATTTTTTAACAGGTCAGAAGGTTAAAACTGAAATAGAACATCAAATAGACGTTTTAGAAGAGTATGCGAATAATCCTGTTGATTTCTCAACTTTAATTATGATCGTACCTTACGAAAAGATGGATCAACGTAAAAAAAATCGTTAAAAACGTTAAAAAAACAAGCAACATTTATCGACTGCAGCTCACCAAAAGCCTACGAAATGGCAGAAGTTATAAAGCAGTTAGCAGAAAACAAAGGATTGCAATTAAATAAAGATTTAATTGAATTAATGACTGAACGTGTCGGTGAACATATTGAAGCTGCTCAGCATGAATTGGACAAGCTCCAATTATATTTTATGGACAAGGAGCCCACACTAGAAGAAGCTAAAGAAATTATTTCTATACACGCCGAAGCTAATACATTCAATTTAATTGATTATTTAGTTGAATTTAAAATTGGTGAAGCGGTTCAATTAATTAAGGAGTTAAAAAAACAAATGAAGAACCGATTGGATTATTAGCACTCGTTAGTTCTCAAATACGGTTAATTTTACAGACAAAACTTTTAAAACAAAAGGGATATCAGCAACAACAAATTGCTAAAACAATCCAATCACATCCATATGCCGTCAAAATGGCATTAAAGAGGGAAAGGAAATTTACGGACCGAGCTTTGAAAGATATGTTATTGGAAGCAACTATAACAGATGAAAAATGAAAACAGGTAAGGTAGAACAATGGCTCGCTTTAGAGCTGTTTTTACAACGTGTTGTGCAAAGGTTAAAGCAAGCTAGCTAAAACAATCTAATAAATCATATAAAAGAGGTTGGGACAAAAGTAATATAGCTTTTCTATAAACGAATATTGAGTGTTATTAGCGTAGTCAAAATGCAAGACTCCTGCAGGAACAGCACGAGCTGAAAATCACGCCAAACGAACGGGAGTGAGTTTGGGGAAGTTGAAGCCGTGCCTGCGGAAAGCGAAGCATTTTGACGCAGCTAAAAATGAAGACGAATATTAGGGATTGATCTCTCCTCTAATATTCGTCTTCTTCTAGATTAATTAATATTTTGTCCCAGCCTCTTTTGCTCTGTATTAGTTAGCTAGTTGATTAACTTTTGTCATTAGTGAGCTCTTCTTACGGTCACCATTGTTTTGTGAATGATGCCTTTTTGAACGGCTTTATCAATTTTGCTAACAGCTGTTGTTAACGCTTCTTTCGCAGCATCAGCATTTTTCTCATGAACTGCTTTTTCTACACTTTTAACTGCAGAACGCATGTCTGATTTTACTGATAGATTGCGCATACGAGCATCGTGGTTTACGCGGATACGCTTAGTAGCTTGTTTTGTGTTTGCCACTTTTCTTCACCTCCTGATGAAAATGTCCCGTGATCAATTTTCTTAATTATGGACAAAAGTCATTTTATCAAAGCCAGCGTAAGTTTTCAATAGTTTGCTGTTAAGATATTTCTCTTGTCATGTTTTTGCATAGCTTCATCGTTTAATTTGAATAACTCTGGCAACAATAAGGTTGATAGGAGGGATATCAAATGGAACGACGAGAATTTAAACCTAGAACTGACCTTGCTGTTGAAGCTCAAGAGATGTTTGTAGAACAAAATCCAGATAAGAAACACGAATTAGACGGTATTATCATTAATGAGTATAAAAAGGAGAATACAAATTAACACGTGTTGAGATTGATAAGAAAGGATCTGAACGAGTCGGTAAGAAACCAGGAAATTATATCACGATTGAGTCTCAAGAACTAAGGAAAATGGATCCAGAATTCGGTAGAAAATCTTCAATCATTTTAGGAGAAGAGATTAAAAGATTAATGGAAGAACATACAATTCCAGACGATGCAAGGTGTTTAATAGTCGGGTTAGGTAATGGGTATGTGACCCCTGATGCTTTGGGACCAAATACAGTAAATAAGCTATATGTAACGTCGCACTTATTTAAATTACATCCAGAGATGATTGGGGAAGGTGATCGATCAGTATCTGCGTTTACACCTGGCGTAATGGGTCTAACAGGAATGGAAACTAGTGATATTATTTTCGGAGTGGTTAGAAAGACGAATCCTGATTTTATGATCGTTGTTGACGCACTAGCAGCTCGTTCTATTGATCGAGTTAATACAACCATTCAGCTGTCGGATACCGGTATTAATCCTGGCTCAGGTGTTGGAAATGACCGAAAAGAAGTTAGTAAAGAAACATTAAATATTCCTGTGTTTTCTTTAGGGATTCCAACAGTAGTTGATGCTGTTACGATAACTAATGACACAATTGATTATATTTTAAAGCATTTTGGACGAGAGATGGAGGAAGGAGACAAACCTGGTAATGCTTTAACACCAGCGGGAATGGATTTTGGTGAGAGACGTGAATTTACTGATGAGGATTTACCAGATGAGGAAGCTAGACAAACTTATTTGGGTATCGTAGGTGCTTTAAAAGAGGACGAGAAAAGACAACTTATTAGAGAAGTTCTAAGACCTACTGGACATAACTTAATCGTCACCCCAAAAGAAGTAGATGAAGTTATTGAGTATATGAGTGAAGTTGTTGCATCAGGCATTAACCAGGCCTTACATGATTCGGTAACACCTGAAAATGCAAAGCATTATTTAAATTAAATGGTTCTACCTTTTCAACTTACTGAATAGAGTTTTAATAGAACTTCAGTAGAAAGGTTGAAAAGGTGTATGAATAAAAAGTTCCAAATAAATTGGTCCAAGTTACAAAAAGTTAAGAAACACCCTTTTCTATTATTTCAAGTCTTCTTTATTTGTTTAATCTTGTTTGTACCAATCTTTTCTATAAAACCATTTAGTGAAGCATCGACGAACTTTTTTAGAAGGTTGGCTCAATCAAATCGACGGTGCTTCCTATTCATTTTTATGACAATCGATCAACCGATTTTGGACGGGCTGAACGACCAACACACCGAACCTCTAACATTATCCAGTTTCGCTTTTCCAATCTTTACGAATTTGCCCTATCAAGATACGCGATTGTTATTTGGGCATGAATTACCAAGATTTCCGAACACAAATAGCACCATTGCCATCGCTGGTGAGGGAACCAATATGTTTTCAACAGTTATAGAAACTGAACCGCCAGATTACATGTTTGATAATCAAGAATCAGATCCTCAAGAAGAACAACCTCAAGTAAATGTTGATGATGAAAACATACTTGTATATACCACTCACAATCGAGAATCCTTCTTACCGCATTTACCAGAAGGTACTTCAATTAATACGGTATATCATGAAACTAAAAACGTGATGCAGCTCAGCAAAAGATTTGGAGATAAACTTAAGGCATTTGGATTAAATCCGTATATTGATCGTACAGATTATTGGAAACAGTTACCACCGGGTGGTTACGGCAAATCCTATGATTATTCCAGAAATATTGTAAAAGAGGTTATGAGTAAGAATAATGACATGAAATACCTTATTGATATTCATAGAGATGCCATGCCTAGAAGTAAGACAACTGCAAAAATCAACGGTAAATCAGTAGCTCGCCTCGCTTTCGTGGTAGGCGGCGAAAACAAAAATCATGAAAAGAATTTACAATTTGCATCTAAACTCCATGATTTAATTGAAAGTAAATATCCCGGCTTAAGCGTGGCGTTATTATAAATGAAGGTCCAGGAACAAACGGTGTTTATAACCAGGATTTATCTAATAAAGCGGTGATCGTTGAAGTTGGTGGGATCGAGAATAACTTTGATGAGCTAAATTTTGCGATTGATGCGCTAGCAGAAGCATTTGGTGAGTATTATTTTGAGCAAGAAGGCGCAGTAAATCAATAATTAAAGGAGGATGATGATGAGAGTATTATTTTGGGTAATCGTCTGCTTTTTTATCTTTTACTTAGGGATGCAAACGGCTAATAACCATGCTGAGCCAGAGCAAAATATTATAGAAACAGAGGCTGATTTTAATCAGTCTAGCGTGACAGAGGAATCATTTAATGACGTTCATGATCAAGTTTTGAGTGATGATGTAGAATCTAAATCCAGTTCGTTTTATAGCATTGCGGTATTTTTAGAAGATGTCGTTAAAACATTATTCTCAGTCATCTTCCAATTCCTTTATCGATTTAGTGCCATGTTTTTTGATTAAATACTGACGATTAAGTTTTGTAAAGAAACTCACCTTTGTAGGTGGGTTTCTTTTTGCTCAGTAAAAGATTGAATAATATAGGCTCAATTGCTATAATCGAGCTAGTGTTATTGGACGTAGAAACAGGAGTGATGAAAGTTGACTAAACAACAGAATGTCCGAAATTTTTCGATTATCGCCCATATTGACCACGGGAAGTCAACATTAGCAGATCGAATATTAGAGAAAACGAAAGCTCTGACTGATCGAGAAATGAAAGAACAGTTTCTTGATGCAATGGATTTAGAACGTGAACGTGGAATTACCATTAAACTTAATGCCGTACAGCTTAAATACGGAGCAAACGATGGTGAAGACTATTTATTTCATTTAATTGATACACCTGGACACGTCGATTTTACATATGAAGTTTCGAGAAGTTTGGCCGCTTGTGAAGGTGCTCTACTAGTAGTTGATGCTGCTCAAGGTATTGAAGCTCAAACGTTGGCCAACGTATATCTTGCACTTGATAATGATTTAGAAATTATTCCAGTGATCAATAAAATTGATTTGCCAAGTGCCGATGTTGATCGAGTAAAACAAGAAATAGAAGACGTAATAGGTATAGATGCTGACGATGCAATTCTAGCTTCAGCAAAAGATGGAGTTGGAATTGATGAAATCTTAGAGAGAATCGTCACAGATATTCCTGCTCCAGCAGGTAAACCTGAAAAACCAACAAAGCACTTATTTTTGATTCGTTATATGACCCTTATAGAGGTGTCATCGCCTACATATGTGTGAAAGAAGGTAGCGTTAAAGTTGGCGATCAAATCAAAATGATGCAAACAGGTAAAACCTTCGAAGTTAATGAACTTGGTGTTTTTACACCTAAACCTATTAGTAAGAAAGAATTATCGGTAGGAGATGTCGGGTTCTTAACGGCTTCCATTAAGAATGTTGGAGACTCACGTGTTGGTGACACTATTACATTAGAGAACAATCCTGCTGCCGAACCATTACCAGGGTACAAGCGTTTAAACCCGATGGTATATTGCGGCTTATTCCCGGTAGATGCTGATAATTACAACGATTTACGTGAAGCATTAGAGCGTTTGGAATTAAATGATTCATCTTTACAATATGAACCAGAAACATCGCAAGCACTAGGTTTTGGCTTTCGTTGTGGATTCTTAGGCTTATTGCATATGGAAATTATTCAAGAACGAATCGAACGCGAATTCAATATTGATTTAATAACTACAGCTCCAAGTGTTATTTATGAAGTAGAATTAAATGACGGTCAAATGATTAACATTGAAAATCCTTCACTAATGCCAGAAACTAAAAATGTTAAAGAGGTACGTGAACCATTTGTTCAGGCTACTGTGATGGTCCCAAATGATTTTGTTGGTCCAGTTATGGAGATTTGTCAGAAGAAGCGCGGCCAATTCATTGATATGCAATATTTAGACGATAATCGTGTAAATATTGTATATGAAATTCCTTTATCTGAAATTGTTTATGATTTCTTTGACCAATTAAAATCTCAGACTAAAGGTTATGCTTCGTTTGATTATGAATTAAGTGGCTATAAACCATCTAATTTAGTTAAAATGGATATCTTACTGAATGGTGAACCGGTTGACGCGTTATCATTTATCGTTCACCGTGAATTTGCTTACCATCGCGGGAAACATATTGCCGAGAAATTGAAGAAGATTATTCCTAGACAGCAATTCGAAGTACCAGTCCAGGCGGCAATTGGAAATAAAGTGGTTGCAAGAACAACCATCAAAGCCATGCGTAAGAACGTATTATCTAAATGTTATGGCGGAGACATTTCGCGTAAAAGAAAACTTCTTGAAAAGCAAAAAGAAGGTAAAAAAAACGTATGAAAATGGTTGGTAAAGTTGAAATTCCACAGGAAGCATTTATGTCTGTTTTAGAAATGGATGATGATTCTTAAGGGCGGCCAAATGGTCAGCCCTTTTATCTTGTGTTAAAGGAGGTGGCAAAATGGATCGTTCAGTATATATACACATTCCTTTTTGTCATGAGATTTGCCATTATTGTGATTTTGCTAAAATATATTATAATCGTGATTTGGCAGATCAATATCTTAAGAACTTAAGGAAAGAGATGGAATTTTACTTAGGAAATCAAAAAATTTCACCTCGAACTATATATCTAGGTGGAGGGACACCTACTAGTCTGAATTCGGAACAACTTGAATATTTAATGAAGTCGATTCATAAGTTCATTGATGTAAAACAAGTTGAAGAGTTTACAATTGAAGCAAATCCTGGAGAGTTTGAAGAATCACATGTTAAAGTTATGAAAGATTATGGGATTAACCGCGTGTCATTAGGTGTACAAGTGTTAGATGATGATTTTCTGAAAATGTTAAACCGTAATCATACTGTTGATGATGTACAAAATACGGTAAGAATGTTAAAGGGGTTCAATCTAAATAATATTAGTATGGATTTTATATATGCATTACCAGATCAATCAATCGAACACTTTAAGAAAACCTTAAATTTAGCATTAGACTTTGATTTGCCTCACTACTCAGCTTATGCACTTCAAATAGAACCTAGAACGGTATTTCATATGAGACATCAGCAAGGTAAGTTAACTAAACCCCCAGAAGAGGACGAGGCAGAAATGTTGTCTATGCTCATGGAGATGATGGAGCAAGCTGGTAAATCACACTATGAAATAAGTAATTATGCTGAAGAAGGCTATGAAAGTAGACATAATTTAACTTATTGGAATAATGAGGAGTATTATGCATTTGGAGCCGGTGCTCATGGTTACGTTAATGAAGAACGTTATGTCAATATAAGACCTGTTAACCATTACAATGAAGCAATCGAAAAAGGAAAAAACCAATATTACACGTTGACCCTATTACCTTAAAAGAAAAAATTGAAGAAGAGATGTTCTTAGGGTTAAGAAGAGCACTAGGAGTTGATAACCGAAGTTTTACTAAAAAGTACGGTGTTTCAATGTATGAGTTATATAAGAGGGAAATACAAGATTTATTACAGAAAGGCTGGATTGAGAAACAAAATGAGCGAATCTTCCTTACCAAAGATGGTATGATGTTTGGTAATGATGTCTTTGCATCATTTTTATTGGATGAACAGACATATAAAAAAGTCTTTAATAATTGACAGGTTTATATGATTTTGATAATTTATTATTAGAATTAGCACTCGAATCAATTGAGTGCTAACAGGGGTGATAGATTATGCTAACAAATCGTCAACTACTAGTATTAAAAGTGATTGTTGATGACTTTATTGAGTCAGCTCAGCCTGTTGGTTCTCGTAATATTGCTAAGAAAGAGCAAGTTTCTTTTAGCCCTGCTACAATCCGGAATGAAATGGCGGATTTAGAAGACATGGGTTTTTTAGAAAAAACTCATTCATCTTCAGGACGAATTCCTTCTGAAAAAGGGTATCGTTATTATGTGGATCACATTATGTCACCACTTAAATTATCTAATCATGAGGTCAATCAGATTCAACAATCTTTTAGTGAAAGAATGATGGAGCTAGAACGAGTGATGCAAAATTCTGCTCATATTCTATCTGAGTTGACGAGATATACAACACTTGTATTAGGGCCCCAAGTATATGAAACGAAATTAAAACAACTTCAAATTGTTCCTTTAAATAATCAATCAGCAATTGCGATTTTGATTACGGATAAAGGACATGTTGAGCATCGTTCATTTGCTATTCCAAAAGATTTAGACCATTCAGATTTAGAGAAAACGGTTAATATCTTAAATGAAAAGTTAAGCGGTGTTCCAATTATTTATTTAGACAGATTTATAGATACTGAAGTAAAAGGGTTATTGAAAAAGTATACTAGTGATTTTCAAAAATCATATCAGTTACTTAATCAGGCCTTATTTACAGAACAGCCGACCAACCTTTATGTAAGTGGTAAAACAAATATATTAACCCAACCTGAATTTACAGATGTCGATAAAATTAGATCACTATTTGACATTATGGAAAGTGAAGAGCAAATTGCACCAGTTCTAAAAAGTGAAGATGAAGGTTTGCATATTTATATTGGCCGGGAAAACAAAATCAAAGAAATGAATAATTGTACACTAATTACAGCTACTTATTCATTAGATGACGACCAAGTTGGTACAATTGCATTACTTGGGCCAACTCGCATGGATTATGCAAAGGCCGTTTCGATCCTGGATTTATGGAGTGGTCAAATGACGAAGACACTGCAAACCTGGTTTAATGACTAGTAAAAGAGGAAATGCTTATATTGTTAGTGTCATGTGTTAATTATTTACCGTTATAAGGTAATAAAACTTGGCTTATGCGTGGCCAAGTTTTATTGCGGTTAAATACTTGTCATTTTTAAAATTAATGGTATATTTAACAATTGGAAATGGAAGGGAATTCGCTGGAGGTGACGAAATGGATGAAAAAACAATGAATCAAGAACAACAAGAAGAATTGACAAATGAAGAGCCTAAAAATGATCAAAATGAATCTGTTAATGAATCACAAGATTCAGAACAGGAATCACTAAAAGACCAAGTTAAACAACTTGAAACCGAAAATGAGGAATTAAAAAATAAATACTTAAGAACTCAGGCTGACTTTGATAATTTCCGTCGTCGAACGCAGAAAGAACGCGAAAACGACTTGAAATATAAGTCACAGGAACTTGTAGGTGAAATCTTACCTGTTTTAGATAACTTTGAAAGAGCCCTACAGACAGAAGTCAGTGGTGAAGGTAGTCAGTCGTTTGTCGATGGAGTAAAAATGGTTTATAACCAGTTAAATCAAGCACTTGAAAAAGCAGGGGTTGAAGAAATTCAAGCAGAGAATGAAGAATTCGATCCCAATATGCATCAAGCTGTCATGCAAGTAAGTGAGGAAGGTTATGAATCAAATCAAATTGTAGAAGTCTTACAAAAAGGCTATAAATTAAAGGATCGGGTTATCCGACCAGCAATGGTTAAGGTTAATGAATAATAAACAATAATTGACGTTATGAATAAGGGAGGATTTAATAATGAGTAAAATTATCGGTATTGACTTAGGTACAACAAACTCATGTGTAGCAGTTATGGAAGGTGGCGAAGCTAAAGTCATCCCAAATCCAGAAGGAAATCGTACGACACCATCAGTTGTTTCATTTAAAAATGGTGAGCGTCAGGTTGGTGAAGTAGCAAAACGTCAAGCAATAACTAACCCAAATACGATTCAATCAATTAAGCGTCACATGGGAACTGATCATAAAGAGGAAATTGAAGGAAAAGAATATACTCCTCAAGAAGTCTCAGCAATCATTTTACAACACATTAAATCTTACGCTGAAGATTACCTCGGCGAAGAAGTAACTAAAGCAGTTATTACCGTACCTGCTTATTTCAACGATGCTGAGCGTCAAGCAACTAAAGATGCAGGTAAAATTGCAGGATTAGAAGTTGAACGTATTATTAACGAGCCGACTGCTGCAGCATTAGCTTATGGAATTGATCAGGATCAAGACCAAACAGTTCTAGTATATGACTTAGGCGGCGGTACTTTTGACGTATCAATTCTAGATATTGGCGACGGTACGTTTGAAGTTGTTTCTACTGCTGGTGATAACAAACTTGGTGGTGACGACTTTGACCAAGTCATTATTAACCATATGGTAGAAGAATTCAAGAAAGAAAATGGCATTGACCTTTCTCAAGATAAAATGGCATTACAACGCTTAAAAGACGCAGCTGAGAAAGCTAAGAAAGATCTTTCAGGTGTTGCGCAGACACAAATCTCTTTACCATTCATCACAGCTGGTGATGCTGGGCCATTACACTTAGAGATGAACTTAACTCGCGCTAAATTTGAAGAGTTAGCTTCTGATTTAGTAGAAAGAACAATGAAACCTACACGTCAAGCGTTAAAAGATGCAGATATGAGTGCTTCAGAAATTGATAAAGTTATTTTAGTAGGTGGTTCTACTCGTATTCCAGCAGTTCAGGAAGCTATTGAAAAATCAGTTGGAAAAGAACCTTCTAAAGGTGTAAACCCAGATGAAGTTGTAGCTTTAGGTGCAGCTATTCAAGGTGGCGTTCTTCAAGGTGACGTTAAAGACGTTGTTCTATTAGACGTAACACCACTATCATTAGGTATCGAAACAATGGGCGGCGTATCAACTAAGCTAATTGAACGTAATACAACAATTCCAACTAGTCACTCACAAGTGTTCTCAACAGCTGCAGATAACCAAACAGCTGTAGACATTCACGTCTTGCAAGGTGAGCGTGAAATGGCTCAAGATAACAAAACACTTGGTCGTTTCCAGTTAACGGATATTCCACCAGCGCCTCGTGGTGTACCTCAAATCGAAGTTAAATTCGATATTGATGCCAATGGTATTGTTAACGTAAGTGCTAAAGATATGGGTACAAACAAAGAACAGTCTATTACAATCAAATCTTCTTCAGGTCTATCAGATGAAGAAGTTGAACAAATGGTTAAGGAAGCAGAAGAAAATGCGGAAGAAGATAAGAAGCGCCGTGAACAAATCGAACTTCGTAACGAGGCGGATCAGTTAGTCTTCCAAACAGATAAGACGATTAAAGATTTAGGCGACAATGTCACTGATGAAGAGAAACAAAAAGCAGAGGATGCAAAAGAAGAACTTAAAAAAGCTTTAGAAGGCGAAGATTTTGAAGATATTAAAGCTAAGAAAGAAGCTTTAGAACAAGAAGTTCAAAACCTTTCTGTAAAGCTTTATGAACAAGCACAACAACAAGCTCAGCAAGAACAAGGTAAAACTGATGAAGGCGATGAAGTTGTTGATGCTGACTATGAAGAAGTAAACGAAGACGATAAAAATAATGTACTAAAAAGTCAAAGTCAGGGCATTCTTGGCTTTGACTTTTTTCAGCACAATATGATTTTAAGGTTTGATTCTAAATATTCTTATAATCACTTAATGAATTGCAGTAACTTAGACTGTAATGTTATGATAAAATTTATGCGATAAGGTACGGGAGAGTGATCAGAGGTTGAGTAAACGAGACTATTATGAAGTGCTTGGTGTATCAAAGGATGCATCAAAAGATGAAATTAAAAAAGCATACCGTAAACTAGCCAGAAAGTATCATCCAGATGTGAGTCAAGAAGAAAACGCAGCAGATAAATTCAAGGAAGTCAAAGAGGCTTATGAAGTATTAAGTAATGCCCAAAACGTCAGCAGTATGACCAATTTGGCCACGCAGGGACACAGCAAGGTGCAGGTCAAGGTGGCTTTGGTGGCTTCGAAGACTTTGGTGATTTTGGTGATATTTTTGATATGTTCTTCGGGGGTGGCGGAAGAAGAAGCCGTGACCCAAATGCCCCAAGACAAGGTCAGGACTTACAATATACAATGGAAATTGATTTTGAAGAAGCGATTTTTGGTAAGGAAACTACAATCGAAATACCAAAAGAAGAAACGTGTGACACATGTGATGGTTCTGGAGCGAAACCAGGAACATCCGTTCATACATGTCAGCACTGTAATGGCACAGGTCAGTTAAACGTGGAACAAAATACTCCATTTGGTAGAGTCGTGAACCGTAGAGTTTGTCATCATTGTCAAGGAAGCGGTAAGCAAGTTGAAGAAAAATGTAACACATGCGGTGGAGATGGGAAAGTAAAAACTCGCAAGAAAATTGATATTCGCATTCCTGCTGGTGTGGATGATGGACAGCAAATTCGTGTTACTCGTCAAGGTGGACCTGGGGTTAACGGAGGACCTTCAGGTGATTTATATGTTGTTATTCGTGTCAGACGACATGAATTCTTTGAGCGTGACGGTGACGATATTCTCTGTGAAATGCCTATTACATTTACCCAGGCTGCACTCGGTGACGAAATAGAGGTACCGACTGTGCATGGCCGCGTTAAATTAAAAGTACCAGCTGGTACACAAACGGGCACGCATTTTAGACTAAAAGGCAAAGGGGCACCTAATGTTCATGGACATGGTCAAGGTGACCAGCATATTTTAGTAAAAGTAATTGTGCCTAAGAAATTAAATGACAAGCAAAAAGAATTACTAAGAGAATTCCATGAATTAAGTGGCGATGAGTCATTAGATGAACAACAAGATAATCTATTTCAGCGAATGAAACGCGCCTTTAAAGGGTAATGTTTATCAGGTTAAAAAAAGTCGAAGTGAGTGATTCGTATGAAGTGGTCCGAGTTAAAAGTTCACACCACAAACGAAGCAATAGAACCGATTTCTAACATTCTTCATGAAGCGGGAGCAAGCGGAGTCGTTATTGAAGATCCACAAGATTTATATCTAAAGGACGATGTTAAGCTATTCGGAACAATATATGAACTTGACCCTAATCAATATCCTGAAGAAGGCGTATATATTAAAGCGTACCTTCCAGTTAATAGTTTTTTAGGTGAAACAGTAGATGAAATTAAGCTAGCCATCAGTAACCTAGTTAAATATGGTATTGATATTGGTAAAAACAATGTAACGATTTCAGAGGTTAATGAGGAAGATTGGGCAACCGCTTGGAAAAAGTATTATAAGCCAGTTAAAATATCTGAAAAAATTACCATTATACCGACCTGGGAGGAATACGAACCTGTCAGCAGTGATGAAATTATCATAGAGCTAGACCCAGGTATGGCTTTTGGTACTGGTACACACCCAACAACTGTATTATCTATACAAGCATTGGAACAATATGTTGATGAAGGGGATATAGTCTATGACGTTGGGTCTGGCTCAGGTGTTTTAACCATTGCTGCTGCGCTGTTAGGTGCTAGACATATCAAAGCTTATGACTTAGATGAAGTAGCTGTTAAAAGTACGCAAAATAATGTTAAACTAAATCAAGTACAAGACCGCATCGAAGCTAAACAGAATAACCTGTTAGAAGATGTTGAAGCTGGTGCAGATGTCATTGTGTCTAATATTTTAGCTGAGATTATTTTAGAATTTATTGACGATGCCTTCAGTAAAGTGAAACCAGGTGGTTATTTTATTACTTCAGGTATAATTCAAGGTAAGAAAAATGATGTGAAAGATGCATTAACATCAATTGGATTTGACATTGTGGAAGTGAATGCAATGGAGGATTGGATTTCAATCGTAGCAAAAAGCCTGAATAAAAGAGGTTTAAATTATGCAACGTTATTTCGTTCCATCCCATCAATGGTCTGAGCAAAATTTAGTTATTAAAGGTGATGACTATCACCATATTGTAAATGTCATGCGCATGAAAGAAGGACACTCCATTATTTGTGTTACAAATGGTGTGTCTTATGTTTGTGAAGTTCATGACATTCAGGATCAAACGGTAGAATGTTTAATTATTAAAAAATTAAACGAAAATCAAGAATTACCTGTTAAGGTGACATTAGCACAAGGATTGCCTAAGGGTGATAAATTAGACTTAATAGTCCAAAAGTCAACAGAACTAGGACTTGAGCATTTTATTCCATTACAAATGGATCGTACTATTGTAAAATGGGATCATAAAAAGGAACAAAAAAGCTAGAACGACTTGAGAAAATTGCTAAGGAAGCAAGTGAACAATCACATAGGTCTGTCATCCCTACAATTAATCAGAAACTAACCTTAAAGGAACTATTTAATAACCCTAGTATGATCACCTTTGGGTTGCTAGTGAACTAGTCGCAAAAGACCACAAGAACTGTTCACTTAAATTTAGAAATATGATCAATCAAGTTGAAAAGGGAGACCACATTTTAATAATAATTGGCCCTGAAGGTGGATTTTCTGATCAAGAAATCGAGTTCTTAAGTGACCATAACTGTCAGTCTATTCGACTTGGCCCAAGAATATTGAGAACAGAAACAGCGCCATTATATGCTTTATCAGCTATTTCATTTTATTTTGAAGAATGGAGGTGCGAAGTGTGACTACTGTTGCGTTTCACACTTTAGGGTGTAAGGTAAACCATTATGAAACAGAAGCCATTTGGCAATTTTTTAAAGAACATGATTATGAGCGCGTTGATTTTAACCAACGTTCTGATGTTTACGTGATTAATACGTGTACTGTAACAAACACTGGTGATCGTAAAAGTCGCCAAGTAATACGTCGTGCCGTCAGAAAGAACCCTGAAGCGGTCATTTGTGTTACAGGTTGCTATGCACAAACGTCCCCAGATGAAATTATGGAAATCCCTGGTGTCGATATTGTGATTGGTACACAAGAACGCCGTAAAATGCTTGAGTACATAGAACAATACAAACAAGATCGCGAGCCAATTAATGGTGTTAAAAACATTATGAAAACTCGTGTGTTCGAAGAATGGATGTACCACAATTTACAGATCGTACAAGAGCATCATTAAAAATCCAAGAAGGTTGTAATAACTTCTGTACATTTTGCATCATTCCTTGGGCTAGAGGGTTAATGCGTTCTCGTCCACCTGAGGAAGTCGTTAAACAAGCTCAGCAATTAGTAGATGCTGGATATAAAGAAATTGTTCTAACGGGTATTCACACAGGTGGATACGGAGAAGACTTAAAAGACTATAATTTAGCACAGTTACTACGCGACTTAGAGTCTCAAGTAGTTGGTCTTAAAAGAATTCGAATTTCATCAATAGAAGCTAGCCAAATTTCAGATGAAGTAATCGAGGTTTTAGACCAGTCAGAAAAGGTAGTACGTCATCTACACATCCCGTTACAATCTGGTTCTGACACCGTGCTTAAACGTATGCGCAGAAAGTACACGATGGAATTTTATATGTCACGTGTCAAAAAAGTAAAAGAAGCCTTACCAGGTTTAGCCATTACATCTGATGTAATTGTTGGATTCCCGGGTGAAACTGAAGAAGAATTTATGGAAACATATCGTTCAATTCAAGAGATTGGTTTTTCTGAACTTCATGTGTTCCCTTATTCACAGCGTACTGGTACTCCTGCTGCACGTATGAAAGACCAAATCGATGATGAGATCAAACACGAACGCGTACGTCAACTAATTGAGTTATCAAACCAGCAAGCTAAAGAATACGCATCACAGTATGAAGATGAAGTATTAGAAGTTATACCTGAAGAAAAGTACAAACGCGATCCTGAAAGTGGACTATATGAAGGCTATACTGATAATTACCTAAAAGTTGTATTCCCTGCAACTGAAGATATGGTAGGAAAGATTGTTAGAGTGAAAGTTAAAAAAGCTGGCTATCCATATAATGAAGCAGAATTTGTACGCGTAATGGATGATGCCCCAATTAAAAGGCAGTTAATCAATAAGGAGTGTATGAACATGACAAAAACGAATTTAGCATCCATGATTGACCATACTCAATTAAAGCCTGAAACTCAGGCGGAAAAGATTAACCAAATTTGTAAAGAAGCTAAAGAAAATAGCTTTGCATCGGTTTGTGTAAATCCAACATGGGTTTCACATTGTCATGAGTTATTAAAAGAATCAGATGTAAAAGTATGTACAGTAATTGGATTCCCACTAGGAGCAACAACTTCAGAAACAAAAGCTTTTGAAACTAAACAAGCAATTGAAAATGGTGCTACTGAAGTGGATATGGTAATCAACATTGGTTCACTTAAAGATAACCGTTATGAAGAAGTTGAACGTGATATCCAAGCGGTGGTTGATGCTGCAAAAGACCAAGCACTTGTTAAAGTAATTATTGAAACGTCACTTTTAACTAAAGAAGAAAAAGTAAAAGCATGTGAACTTGCTAAAAAGGCAGGAGCCGATTTTGTTAAGACGTCAACTGGATTCTCAGGTGGCGGTGCAACCGTTGAAGATGTTCGTTTAATGAGATTAACAGTTGGACCTGAAATGGGCGTTAAAGCCTCAGGTGGCGTAAGGAGTTTAGAAGATGCTAACGCTATGATTGATGCAGGAGCAACACGTATAGGTGCTTCATCAGGCGTTGAAATTGTAAAAGGCGAAACGTCAAATAGTGATTATTAATTAGAAAAGGTGATCCCATCTCGGGGTCACCTTTTTACTAAATATTATTATTAATGACTATTCTGGTAGAATGGTTTGGGCTTTCCGGTGGTTTGTGTATAAACGTTAATAATTTAATAAATGGTTTCATGAAAATGAAGAACAAAATCCCTGTTAACACGTTATAACCAACCGCGGTCCATACGATTTGTTGCTGCGGAACTGCTGAGACCCATTCTGCAAAATGTATGATTGGGTTCGCAATAAAATAGGGAACGTAATTATAGCCCCTAAGACATTTATCCAAATGTGTGCATAAGCTGTTATTCTAGCATGGTATGGTTGTTTAAGTGACACTAAGTAAACGGTAAAGCACGTCCCAATATTCGCTCCGATTAGAACATAGTAAATTTGTATTAATGGAACCGTTCCTTCGCTCGAAAAGCTCATTAACATCCCAGTTGCAACTGTAGATGATTGTATAATCATAGTAAATAACATCCCAAAGATTGATAGAGATAAAGGCGTATTATGCTCAGAATTAACAATATATTGAATACGTTCAGTAGGAATAATATTAGCTAAGCTTTCAAAACCATTTAATGCACTGAAAATAACTCCAAGCCCAAAAATAATTAATCCAGCTAACAATATTTTTGATTTGAAATAAAGATCATGAAAAAGCCTACGAGCAGACATAAAAACATGAGATGAACTTCATTCCAAACAAATAGTTGTGCCGTAAAGGTTGTCCCAATATTTGCTCCGATTAAATAACTAATTGAAAAAGGCAGATTTGTTTTCAGCGCAGCTAAAAAACGTGATGAGTAATGCTATTGAAGCAGAACTACTTTGAAGAATTAAGGTTAAGAATAGACCTAACAATAGCCCATTAAATGGTGATAAGTTTGGTCTTAATTTTTCAAGTTGTTGATAGGTCAACCCTTTTATACCTAGTCTCATGACAGTAATTCCAAATAAGAAAATTCCTATAAGTAAGAAAACCTGCATTATAATATTGTACATGCTTCAACACCTCATTTAATCTTATGGAAAAGTGGTCTAAACATGAATAAAAATTTGATGGATATTGATTTTTGTAGAAATGTTTAATATAATAACTAAAGATGTGCATAAGGGCACACGATGTTTTATTTTGTGTTTATTTGGAGGGAGGGTTGAGCATGTCAAATACAACTCGCGTTAAAAAGAATGAGTCGATTGAAGATGCTCTTCGACGCTTCAGACGTAGTGTTTCAAAGAACGGCACGTTGTCTGAGTATCGTAAGCGTGAATACTACGAAAAGCCTAGCGTACGTAGAAAGAAAAAGTCAGAAGCTGCTAGAAAGCGTAAAAAATAGAAGAGGGTGTAACATGGAATGACTTTGCTTGAACGTTTGAATCAAGATATGAAACAAGCATTAAAGAACAAGGAAAAAGATCGTCTCGCTGTTATTCGCATGGTTAAGTCTTCATTACAGAATGAAGCGATCAAAAAAGGCGGAGAGTTATCTGAAGGCGATGAAATGCAAGTTTTAACGCGTGAAGTAAAGCAAAGAAAAGATTCCCTCCAGGAGTTTAAGAATGCCAATCGTGATGATCTAGCAGAGAAAACTGAGCAAGAATTAGAAATTATTCAAGCTTATTTACCAGAGCAGTTGACTGATGAAGAGCTAGAGCAAATTATCATTAACACAATTAATGAAGTTGGTGCTACATCCAAACAAGATATGGGGAAAGTGATGAGTGCCGTAATGCCTAAAGTTAAAGGTCAAGCAGATGGCTCTAAAGTAAATAAATTGGTCATGAACCATTTACAATAATGACTAAGAGTAAAATACCTAACTTTTAAACAAGTTTTTTAATTTGTTTTTAGTTAGGTATTTTATTTTTGAAACGAAATTGGTTGCTATTTCGTATTAATGTTTAGGATAATAGAGAGAAAGGGGGGAGCAAATGAGAAAAAAGGTTCTATACGTTTATCATCTTAATGTGTTCTTTCTTATGGCTGAATCAATTATCAGTTGATGCCGATCAACATAATGATTCTACATCTATTCACGTCATACCAGTTAAGAATGATGTTGAACAAGGGTTAGTTGCTTTCTTAGAGAGGTCAATTAAAGAAGCTGAAGACAGCTTTGCTGATTTAATTGTATTTGAGATTGATTCTCCAGGCGGACGTGTTGATTCAGCAAATGACATAGCGAATTTAATTACTGGAACTGATATACCTACCACGGCTTATGTCATCAACCAAGCTGCCTCTGCTGGTTCATACATAGCGCTTAATGCTGATAAAATTTATTTTAAGCCAAAACGCTAGAATGGGGGCAGCTGGAGTCATTACCTCTGACGGTAATGCGGCAAGTAAAAAGCGCAATCTGATTGGATTAAAGCCATGAGGGCATCGGCTGAAGCAAATGGAAGAGATCCAATTTATGCTGAAGCTATGGCAGACTCTAGTATCGACTTACCTGAATATGGCGCACCTGAGGGTGAATTTTTAACGTTAAGTGCGGAAGAAGCTGTTGAAGTTGGATATGCAGAGGGGATTGCAGAAGACAGACGAGCGTTGTTTGACCAACTTGATATTAACAACCCAAAAGTCACTGAAGCAGAATTAACCATATCTGAACATATTGCGAGATTTATTACTAATCCGGTTGTCATTCCAATCCTTTTATCAATTGCAAGTATTGGACTAATTGTGGAATTATATTCACCAGGATTCG
Source organism: Piscibacillus salipiscarius JCM 13188 (assembly GCF_001311865.1). Lineage (GTDB taxonomy): Bacteria > Bacillota > Bacilli > Bacillales > Alkalibacillaceae > Piscibacillus > Piscibacillus salipiscarius. The sequence continues at coordinate 82,386 of NZ_BBCD01000007.1, read as the reverse complement.
GTATACCGGGAATATTAGGATTAGTCTCCTTAATATTATTTTTCTATGGACACTTAGTGGCAGGTTTAGCTGGGTATGAGTCAGTTATATTATTATTAGTTGGGCTCATATGTATTATACTGGAGATCTTTGTCCCAAGTGGAATTTTAGGAATTATTGGCGGTGGTGCCATATTAGGTGCGTTATTAGTATCTGGTGCAGATATGGGGCACATGGCATTTAGTATCGGAGTCGCTTTACTAGTATCAATAGTTCTAGCGATTGTTTTATTTAGAAAATTAGATTTTAATAAAGGAATATTAAGGCATATCGTGTTATCAGATTCGACTAAGTCAGAATTAGGTTATGTTTCAAATGAGAACCGCATGGATTTAATCGGTTTAAGAGGCCGCGCATTAACGTTTTTAAGGCCGTCTGGATCGGCAGTGTTTAATGGTGAAAGACTTGATGTGGTCTCAGAAGGTTCATTTATTTCGAGAGATGCAGAAGTTGAAATTGTTAAAGTTGAAGGTTCTCGAGTTGTTGTTCGAGAAATTCAATCATAAAAAAATATGTAGGAGGAGTTTATGAATGGGGACTGAACAATTATTTCCACTCATTATTGTGGCAGTTATAATTATTGCCATTGCTATTTTATTTACTTTCGTACCAGTCATGCTATGGATTAGTGCACTAGCTGCTGGTGTACGTATTAGCATTTTTACTTTAATTGGGATGAGGTTACGCCGGGTTGTACCAAGAATGGTCATCAACCCACTAATTAAAGCACATAAAGCTGGGTTAGACGTAAAACGAACCAATTAGAGAGTCATTATCTAGCTGGTGGTAATGTTGACCGAGTGGTAAACGCGCTAATTGCTGCTCACCGTGCAAATATTGAATTAAGCTTCGAACGTTGTGCTGCAATTGACTTAGCAGGTCGTGACGTATTAGAAGCCGTTCAAATGAGCGTTAATCCAAAAGTGATTGAAACACCATTTATCGCAGGTGTCGCAATGGATGGTATTGAAGTTAAAGCAAAAGCTAGAATTACGGTTCGTGCAAACATTGATCGTTTAGTCGGTGGTGCAGGTGAAGATACTGTTATTGCACGTGTTGGTGAAGGTGTTGTAAGTACAATTGGTTCATCTAAGAGCCATGGTGAAGTACTAGAAAATCCAGATTTGATCTCTCAAAATGTATTATCGAAAGGTCTAGATGCAGGTACTGCATTTGAAATCTTATCAATTGATATAGCTGATGTTGATATTGGTAAAAACATCGGAGCTATGCTACAAATGGACCAAGCAGAAGCAGATAAAAACATTGCTCAAGCAAAAGCAGAAGAACGACGTGCAATGGCGGTTGCTCAAGAACAAGAGAACATTGCTAAAGTTCAAGAGATGCAGGCGCGCGTTGTAGAAGCAGAAGCAGAAGTACCTTTAGCACTTGCTGAGGCATTACGCAGTGGCAATATGGGTGTAATGGATTATGTTAACTATAAAAACGTATTAGCTGATACAGATATGCGCGACATGATTAGTAAACTTAATAAAGATGACGATGATCATACAGATGAGCAAAAATAATCCCGATTGGTTAGGTGATAATGATGGGGTTTATTGATTTAATATTTGATAATATCGTCTTTTTAATAGCGATTCTTGCGGGTATCATGAGTTTGTTTAAAAAGTCGGGTGACAATGAAGATGCTGGCCCAGTTAGATCTGAGAGGCCAAAACCAGTCACTTATGAAAAGTCAGACTCCAAACCGGCAAAAGTTAGTATCGATACCATTTCTTCATCCAGTTCAGATGAAGATGATGAAGTTCAAATTGATCAAACCAATCAATGGTATGAGCAATTACAGGAATCAAGAGAGAGAAGAGAACAAAGCAAAACAGATAAAAACCTTGATAAAATTAAACAAAGCTCTATTCACAATAAGGATAGGCAAACAGTTGAAAATGTATCGATACGTAGAAATTTAAATAACCGGCGATTAGTAGAAAGCTTAATTATGAGTGAAGTCTTAGGAAAGCCAAAAGCTAAACAAAATCGATAATTCAAAAACAGGGTTGTGAATACACAATCCTGTTTTTTTATGCCTTCAATTTCTGACCTCAACGTTCAAATTCAGTTAAAGCGCTAATAATTTTCAATTATTCTACCTAGATATAGTGATACATTTATAAGTTCTTTCATAAATTGGTGATGATAGGGGGATTTTGAATGAAGCCTATGCGCAAACATATAAATCAATGGTTAACAGGGCGATTACAACTACCAGCTGATATCGTTTATGACTACCCACGCATTACGTTAGTGGGTGATATTCATTTATACATAGAAAATCATAATGGACTTGTTACTTTTGAATCTGACTTAATTGAAGTAAAGCAACAAAACGGACTGATTAGAGTACATGGTGAGAATTTGGTCATCAAGAACTTATTAAAGAAAGAGATTGTTATCGAAGGTAAAATTTATAACGTTCAGCATAAAAAATAAAGAGATTGGAGGGGACGACCATTAGTAAATCATTTATAAACGGTTACGTTGATGTCAAAATTACGGGGAACAGGCCTGGTCAAATGCTTAATCATTTACACAGGAATGGAGTGCCTTTTTACAATGTAAAGAAAATAGATTCATCTACCATTACACTAAGAATGAAATATATTGATGCATTGAAGTTAAAACCTGTTAGGAAAGACTTTAAATGCAAAATATCATTTCAAAAGAGAGGCGGTGCACCTCATTATTACCAAAAAGAAAGAAAATTGCCCCAATCTTTTTAGCTTATGTTTAGTCATTGGATTCATATTCCTATTATCAAACATGATATGGAAGGTAGATATTCAAGGGGGCTCACCAGAAGTACGGTATGAAGTTAGTGAACTAATTGAAACTTTAGGAATGAATCGAGGTTCGTTTATTCAAAATATGGAATCCATTAGTTCCATTGAAAGAGAAATTATGAATAAAGTAGAGGAAGTTTCTTATGTGGGAATAAAAGGACAGGCACATCATTTCACATAATGATCGAGGAAAATAAAAATAATACAGTTAAGGCTGATCGAGAGCCAAGTAACTTAGTAGCAACTAATTCAGGCACCATCAAAAAATGTATGTTCAAAGTGGACGGCCACTCGTACGAGTTAATGATGTTGTGAAAAAAGGGGATTTATTGGTTTCTGGTAATTTGGATGATGAAAATGATGTTTATACCTACTCGGAAGGGGAAGTTATTGCAGAAGTTTGGTATAATATAACAGGCACGATCAATTTAGCTAGTGAAAAGAAGGACCTTATAGATGATGTTGAAACGAAATACGGCCTAGGATTTGGCAATCATTCATGGTTTTTCAATAAGTCAGATCAAAAAAGGTTATTATTAGAGGAATCTAAATCCATTTACTTTTTAATATGGGAAACGCCTTTTTCTATAAATAAGAAGCACTATTATCCTGAGGATGTTTCAGTTGAAACAATTGAAGATGAACAAGTGATCGATGAAGTTATCGAAGAGCAATTAAAAAGGAAACTAGGACAATCGGTTGAAGTGCTGTACCAAAAAGTTTTGCACCAGAAAAAGGACAATGATAAAGTAAAATTAGAAATGTTTGTTAAAGTATTAGAGGATATCACCAAAGAACAAATTATTGATCAAGGAGACTGATGTATGGCAGAGACGACAAAAACGATTGACTTACATTTAGAGGATCATTCAGATACATTGAATCTGTTTGGCACTAATGATCGTCATATAAAACAAATCGAACATTTTATTCCCGTTAAAATCATCACTCGTGGTGGACAATTAAAATTAACGGTGAAGAAAAAGATGTTGATATCGTTTTTTCATTATTAGAATCAGTTTTAAATGTTATTAAGAAAGGAATTAACATCACTGAGCGTGATGTCATATATGGATTAGAGCTAGCTAAGTCAGGAAAGATTGAACAATTTGAAACTTTATTTGAGGATGAAATTACAAAAAACCAACAAGGCAAGCCAATACGTGTAAAGACATTAGGTCAACGCGACTATGTACAGTCGATTAAAAAAAGAGATTTAGTCTTTGGGATTGGCCCGGCAGGTACAGGTAAAACGTACTTAGCAGTTGTAATGGCAGCTAAGGCCTTAAGAAATGGAGATGTTAAACGATTAATTTTAACTCGACCTGCTGTTGAAGCTGGTGAAAGCTTAGGTTTTCTACCTGGCGACTTAAAAGAGAAAGTCGATCCTTATTTAAGACCATTATATGATGCCCTTCATGATGTTATAGGGGCAGAACATACAGCCAGGTTATTAGAACGAGGAACAATTGAAATTGCTCCATTAGCATATATGCGAGGACGTACTTTAGATGATGCATTTGTCATTTTAGATGAGGCTCAAAATACAACGCCAGAACAAATGAAAATGTTTATTACACGTTTAGGATTTGGGTCTAAAATGGTCATTACAGGGGATATTACACAAATTGATTTACCTAAAGGTGTTACTTCAGGTCTTAAAGTATCAGAAGACCGACTAAGTAACATTGATGGAATTTCTTTTAATTATTTAAAAGGTTCAGATGTGGTCAGACACCCACTCGTTCAAAAAGTAATTGAAGCATACGAAAAATAATGTGGTAAAGTTGGTGTAATTGATGAAATTAGTAAATCGTCATAAACCATTAGTTTTATTTAATGTACGTAAACTAAAATATAGTGATTTGCTTTCAATTTTCATTACACCAACTTTGTTTATCGCATTTATGATTCTTCATTATATTCAAAGCTTAGTTACTTTCAATGAATTTCTTATAGGTATTAGTATTGGTATACTATTAGGATTTGTATTACATATTGAAGTGAAACAAAAGGAAAGCTGGTCTAAACAAGAAGCTATAACGTTCACGTTTCTTGGAACTGGCTTGCTATTAACCATGTATGCCTTACAAGTTATTAGCCTCGACTTACCAAATATCTTTTATTTGACTCCAATTGCTGCTTTTTCAATTTTAGTTAAGCACTTCATGACAGAACGCTTCGCATTAATGACATCAGTTGTGACGTCAATCTACGGTAGTTTTATTTTTATGACTACCGATTTTAATATGTATCAGCTGTTTGTTTATTTATTACTTTCGCAATGGTTTGCTGTTTTTATGTTTCAATCAATTAAAGATCGAAAGACATTACTTAAAACAGCTACATCCTTAATATCTGTTCATTTAATTTTAGTGACTATATTTGAATTGGAGCCTTGGAATACATGGATGGCCATGACGCCGGAGTTTATGCTATCCCTTGTATTTTCGATGGTTTCGGTTTTATTGGCAGTTATTCTAACGTTTAGGCATTTTACCGTTAATTGAAGCGGCATTAACATGTTAACAGAGAGTAAGCTATTAACATTATCTAATCCGAATCATCCTTTGCTACGTAAAATGCTAGTTGAAGCACCTGGAACTTACCACCATAGTGTTATGGTTGCAAATCTAAGTGAATCAGCATGTGAATCGATTGGTGCTAATGGATTATTAGCAAGAGTGGCAGCTTATTATCATGATATTGGTAAAGCGCTTAAGCCTCATATGTTTATTGAAAATCAAAGCGGAAATAATCCGCATGATTCATTACCACCTGAAGAAAGTGCGAGAATCATTCTTCAGCATCCTAATGATTCTGCACGTCTATTAAAAGAATACGGTTTACCTAAAGAAATCATCGAGATTGCTCAAGAGCATCATGGTACGACGCTTTTAAAATTCTTTTACCATAAGGCGAGAGAACGTCAACCAAACGTGGATGAGGATAATTTTAGATATGATGGACCAATCCCACAGTCAAAAGAAGCGGCAATTATTAATATCTGTGATTCTGTTGAAGCGGCTGTGAGATCAAAGCAACACCCAACTAACGAAGAAATCCATAAAATAGTGCGAACTATAATTTATGATCGTCTGTTAGATGGACAATTTAACGATTGTCACTTAACAATTGATGAAATTTTAACAATCGAAAATGATATATGTGATATGTTAAATGGAATCTTCCACCAAAGAATTGATTATCCTAAGGATAAAAAAATTTGCAGTCAACTCTAGGAGGTCACTAAATGAATATCGATTTTATTGATGAGATGAACCAAGTAACTGAAGATGAGCTTAAGCTCCTTAGGGATTTACTTAATTATGCAGCAGATATGGAAGAAGTAAACTCAGAAGCTGAAATATCCATTACATTTGTTAATAATGAACAAATACAGAGTATTAACAGAGATTACAGACAAAAAGACACTGCCACAGACGTTATTTCATTTGCGATGCAAGAAACAGGTGAAGAAGAGCTTCAAATTGTGGGTGATAATTTACCTGAACATCTTGGAGATATTATTGTTTCATTAGAGAAAGCTAAAGAACAAGCAAAAGAATATAATCATTCCTATCAACGTGAATTAGGATTTTTGATTGTGCATGGTTTTCTACATTTATTAGGTTATGATCATCAAACTGTTGAAGAAGAAAAAGAAATGTTTGAGAGGCAAGAACATATTTTGGAAGAATTTGGTTTGAAACGTGATGCGTAAAATAGGTTTTAAGCATGCTTTGCGTGGTATATATAAAGCAATAGAACTTGAATTCAATATGAAAATACACATTGTTAGCATGTTAGTAGTCATATTCACAGGAATATGGTTAAAAATTGAACCAATTGAATGGTTATTTATCATACTTGCAATAGCAGTTGTTTTGATAGCTGAAACATTGAATACAGCAATTGAAAATATAACAGACGTTTTTGTTTAAAGAACGTGACGAACAAGCTAGAAATATTAAAGACATTAGCTCCGGGGCTGTATTATTAGCTTCTATTTTTGCAGCCATTGTAGGTGTGATTATCTTTGTTCCTAAAGTTATAACTTTCTTTTAATTTGGAGTATTCGTATTTATAGAATACTCTTTTGTCTTTTATCGATATCTTTTGTCGAACAAAATGAAATCTTCTTTTCTTTATAGTAAAATAAAATCAAACCAAGCTAGGAGAGACAAAAATATGAATAATGGCAACTTTAGATCTGGATTTATAGCGATTATTGGACGACCAAATGTTGGGAAATCAACTTTTTTGAACCATGTGTTAGGACAAAAATAGCGATCATGAGTGATAAACCACAGACAACAAGAAATAAAATTCAAGGCGTATACACAACTGAACATTCTCAATTTGTTTTTATTGATACTCCTGGAATTCATAAACCTAAGCACAAACTTGGAGATTTTATGGTTCAATCTTCAATTAATACCCTCAATGAAGTTGATCTTATTATGTTTATGATTAATGCAAAAGAAGGTTTTGGCAAAGGTGATCAATTTATTATAGATAAGTTAAAAGAGGTTAATCAACCTATATTCCTTGTCATTAATAAAATTGATGAAGTTCACCCTGATGAATTGCTTCCTCTTATTAGTTTATATAAAGAGAAGCTTGATTTTCAGGAAATCATACCAATTTCTGCCTTAAACGGAAATAATGTAAATCATCTATTAGAGGTTATGGAAGGTTACTTACCTGAAGGACCTCAATTTTATCCGGAAGATCAAATTACAGACCACCCAGAACGATTTATTATTAGTGAGTTAATTCGTGAAAAGGTCTTGCATCATACTAGGGAGGAAATACCACATTCTATAGCCGTTGTCATTGAGGGTATACAACCAGAAGAAAACAGCCATGTCATCAATGTACAAGCTATGATTATTGTGGAACGGTCTTCTCAAAAAGGAATAATAATAGGTAAACAAGGTCAAATGTTGCGTCAAATCGGAACAGAAGCACGTAAAGATATTGAAAGCTTGCTTGGTTCCAGAGTTTATTTAGAGCTTTGGGTTAAGGTTCAGAAAGATTGGCGTAATCGAATGACTCATTTAAAAGATTATGGCTATAACGAAGATGAGTACTAATGTCAACTGGTAATTTTTTTAACTAATGAAGTCCGTTATATGAGAGACAATATGACTAAATCATAATGTTTTCATCCTGATTGAAAACACATTTGACAAAGTGTGTATCAAGCAGAGTGGACATTTGTTTGTGATCAATAAATCTGAAAGGTGGAGATTTTGATGATCGATTTACCTTGGAAAGTTTTTAGTAAAACTGGTAGTGTTGAAACGTATTTATTGATGAAACAAATGGAGGAAGCCTATAAAAGTACGCACCAAAAGAGCGATTTAAATCAGTCCAAGACATCATTAGCAAATAATAACCAATAAAGGTATGGGAGACGGATGTTTGAAAAAGTTGAGGGAATCGTATTAAGAACAAAAGACTACGGAGAAACGAACAAAATAGTCACGTTATACACTAAGGAGTTTGGTTTAATTAGTGCAGTTGCAAGAGGTGCTAAAAAGTCTAAAAGTCGAATGGCTGCTATTACGCAGCCATTTATATATGGATCCTTTCTAATTCAATTAGGTAAAGGTCTAGGGACAATTCATCAAGGCGAAATAATACACAGCATGAGGAATATAAGAGAAGACATTATGTTAACAGCATATGTTTCTTATATGTGTGAATTGTTATCAAAAATCGTAAACGAGAGAGAACCCAGTAAGCATATTTTTGATGAATTATATGTCAGTTTAGAGCGAGTATCAGAGGGTGACCCTCCACAAGCGATCACGCTGATGTTTGAATTGAAGATGTATTATGTAGGAGGGTTCGCACCTGTCTTAGACACTTGTGTTAATGGTCACGATGATAGACCCATTGCTGCTTTTTCAATTACTGAAGGTGGCGTTATTTGTGACCAGTGCATTTATCGTGCAGAAGATTATTTTAAACTAACACCTCATATACATAAAATTATAAAACTGATGAGTCAAACGAGCATTAAGCGTATCCGTAATTTAAATATAAAAAAGAAAACGTTAGTCTTTATTAGAGAGCTTTTAGATCAATATTATGACAGGTTTGGCGGTATGCCAATTAAATCAAAACGATTTCTTGATCAAATGCATTTACTTGAATAAAGTAAAACTTAGTTTTACTACCTCATTCGTCCATAAACTGATTGATTTAAGCTTTTTACATGATTAGAAGCTTAAATAAGTTTAAGGGGCGAATTTTTCTTTCTTTATTCGATCAATAAATTAGTATATAATATTTAAATATAGTATGTCAGATTTTGTAGAGGTGGTAAAAATAATGGAATTAACACACCGACAAGAACAAATTATAGAAATTGTAAAAGAAAACGGACCCATTACTGGAGAAAATATCGCAGATCGTTTAAATTTAACTCGGGCAACGTTACGCCCTGACTTAGCGATTCTGACGATGGCTGGATTTTTAGATGCTAGACCTCGAGTAGGTTATTTTTATACAGGGAAAACAGGTAGTGAAATCATTTCAGACCAAGTAAAGAAGTTAAAAGTTAGAGACCAACATTCTGTTCCAGTGGTTGTCAATGATCAAGTATCTGTGTATGATGCTATTACAACCATGTTTTTGGAGGATGTTGGTACGTTATTTGTCGTGAATCATCAAGCACATTTAGTAGGTGTTTTGTCTAGAAAAGATTTATTACGTGCAGCTATGGGAAATCAAGAGTTGTCAGATGTACCTGTACATATTATTATGACACGAACCCCTAAAATTAAGATATGTTATAAAGATGATTTATTAGTCGATGCGGCAACGAAGTTAATCGAAAATCAGATCGATGCACTTCCAGTTGTCGTAGAACGTGAAGATGGTCAAGAAGTGGTCGGCCGATTAACAAAAACCAATGTCACTAAAGCATTTGTGGATTTAGTCAGAGATGAGTAAGAATCAAGGAGGATGGCTGATATGATTTTTATGTGTTGTCAGATTCGGTAGGTGAAACCGCGGAACTTTTAGGGAAAGCTGCTTTGAGTCAATTTGCCAATCAAGATATTAAAATCCAAAGAATCCCATATGTTGATGATGAGGCTACAATGGTAGATGCCTTTAATTTAGCTAATGAGAATAATGGAATTATCGCATATACATTAGTGAAACCAGAATTTAGACAGAAAATGAAAGATTTATCTGCTCAGTATAATATTAAAGCTATCGATTTAATTGGTCCTTTATTAGAGGAGTTAGAACAACATTTACAAGAAAACCTACACTTCAACCTGGCTTAGTACATAAATTAGATGAAGATTACTATAAGCGTGTTGAAGCAATAGAATTTGCTGTTAAATATGATGATGGCCGAGATGCTAAGGGCATATTAAAAGCAGATTTAGTACTTATAGGTGTATCAAGAACCTCTAAAACACCATTATCACAGTTCTTAGCGCACAAGCGGTTAAAGGTTGCTAATGTACCAATTGTACCTGAAGTAGAACCACCAGAAGAGTTATTTCAAGTAGATCCAGATAAGTGTATTGGTCTTAAAATTAGCTCAGAGAAATTAAATCATATCCGGACTGAACGATTAAAAGCTTTAGGGTTGAATGGTTCGGCTAACTATGCAAAAAAGAACGTATACAAGAAGAAATCAATTATTTTAATAGAGTTGTTGACAAAATTGGCTGTGATACGATTGATGTTTCCAATAAAGCAGTTGAAGAAACAGCGAACGTTATTTTACGAAAACTCAAGAAATAACACTAGATGACATTTTAAAAATTGAAACACTAATATGTGATATCGTGGATATCTGTATTGGTGTTTCTTTTTTACTTTATAATAATTTGAAGTTCCAGCTTTATCAATATATTTAAAATATTAAGACTTCAATCAAAGTATTCGCATAATCGAATTGAATAAGTTATAATCGTTATTTGTGGAAAGAAGTAGAATTATAGATTAAATCGACTTTAATTAGTTTCTCACTTATGAGTGAGGGGTATACATAGAATATAAAGTCCATCCGTTTGTGACAATATTTTTAACAACATAATTTTGTCGATGTTTGAAGGTATTTAGGAAAGAATATCGAATTTAATCACATGGTGATGTAGATGGTGAACAGAATTCCTCAAGAAAAAATAGATGAAATAACTCAGAACAACAATATTGTAGATGTCATTAGCGACTATATTAAATTGACTAAAAAGGGGCGTAATTACTTCGGTTTATGTCCTTTTCATGGAGAAGATACACCATCATTTTCCGTCTCACCAGAAAAACAAATTTTTCATTGTTTTGGTTGTGGTAAAGGCGGCAATGTAACGTCGTTTGTCATGGAAATTGAGAACTTATCCTTTGTTGAGGCAATAAAACATTTAGCTGATAAAAGTGGTGACTCTCTACCAGATGAATGGATCAGGCAGCAAGGACCTTCTTACTCTAGTGAGGAACAAAACATATTGGACGCTTATGAGTGGTCTAATAAATTGTTTCATCATGTACTGAAACACACTAAAGATGGCAAAGATGCTCTTACTACGTTAAAAATAGAGGATTTTCTAAAGACGCTATCGAAGAGTTTCAATTAGGGTATTCACCCTACAAAGACCAATTTTTAAGTGCATTCCTTAAAGGAAAAGGGTTTGAACTCGAAAATTTGGCACAATACGGTTTATTAAACAGCCGAGATGGGAATAGCTTTTTGACAGATTTCAAGGCAGGGTTATTTTTCCTATCCACAACCATCAAGGAAAAGTTGTCGGGTTTGGAGGAAGATCGATTCAAGATCATCTAGAACCCAAGTATTTAAATAGCCCTGAATCAAAGTTATTTCATAAAGGAAAAATCTTATATAATTTCCACAGAGCAAGAAAATATTTTCAAAAACTTAATCAAGTTGTTTTATTTGAAGGATATGCAGATGTGATAAAAGCTTATCAAGCAGGAGTTCACCATGCTGTTGCAACAATGGGTACAAGCTTATCTGAAACACACGCAAAGATATTAAGTCATTATGTCGATGAAGTCATTATATGTTACGACGGAGATGCTCCAGGTAGAGAAGCAAGTTTTAAAACTGCAAAATCATAAAAAAATGCAGGAATGAACGCAAGAGTGGCGAATGTACCTAATGAGATGGACCCTGATGATTTTTTGAAAAACATGGTCCAGAAGCATTTCAAAATTTAATTCAGTCAGCAGAGAATGATGTATCGTTTTCGTTGCAGTATATAAAAAAGAACTACAATTTAAATATTGACCATGATAGAGTCCAATACGTTGAGAAAGCTTTAGATATCATTGCGACAGTCAATCAAGCAGTTGAACGTGATTTTATTTAAATGACTTAGAGGAAATGTTTAAGCTTGACCGATCGACATTACTTCAAGAAATTGAAAATCGCAGAAGAATAATGCAACGTACAAAAGACCATGATAATCATGTTAATAATAAGAGCATTGAGCATAATAAGTGGAAGAAACCTCAGAAATTATATAGTGCGTATCAGAATGCTGAACGTCACTTAATTTCTCATATGTTACAGAATGAATATGTAGCTGATAAAGTTCAACAACGATTAGGTTCCTCATTTAATCTTGAGGATCATCAGGTATTAGTAACTTATTTATATGCATATTATGAGGAAGGGAACGAGCCGAGTGTAAGTCAATTCTTAGAAAGACTTAATGATGATCACATCAAACAATTGGCTACAGAATTAGCTTTAATTCCTATAAATGAATCTTTAGTGATCAAGAATTGGATGATTACATTCGAGCAATAAAGCGAGAAAGTGAATCCAGTCAAGAGCTTAGGACATTAAAGCAGATGTTGATACAGGCAGAAAAAGAAAATGATCATCAATCCGCAGCTCGAATCGGTATGAAATTAATTGAATTAAAAAGAAAAACATGACATGAATTGAACAGTAACCAGTTTGGAAGGAGGGGTTATAAATGGCAAACAAGCCAGTAGATCAAAATCAAGATCTTGAACAACAAGAGCTAACACTTGACCAGTCAAAAGAACAACTACTTGAGATTGGTAAAAAGCGAGGTGTTCTCGTATATGAAGAAATAGCTGATAAATTAGGCCATTTCGAATTAGACTCTGAACAGATGGATGAATTTTATGAAACCCTAGCAGAAGAAGGAATTGACGTTATAGGAGAAAATGACGAAGATCCTAACATGCAAAAAATCGAAAAGGAAGAAGAGTTCGATTTAAACGACTTAAGTGTCCCACCAGGCGTTAAAATAAATGACCCTGTAAGGATGTATCTGAAAGAAATTGGGCGAGTTGACCTGTTATCAGCTGACGATGAGATTGATTTAGCTCATCGCATTGAACAAGGCGATGAAATTGCTAAACAAAAACTAGCTGAAGCTAACTTGCGTTTAGTTGTTAGTATTGCAAAACGTTACGTTGGTAGAGGCATGCTGTTTTTAGATCTAATCCAAGAAGGTAATATGGGCTTAATTAAAGCCGTTGAAAAGTTCGATTACCGTAAAGGTTTTAAATTCAGTACCTATGCAACATGGTGGATTCGGCAGGCAATCACACGTGCTATTGCGGACCAAGCAAGAACCATTCGTATTCCTGTTCACATGGTAGAAACGATTAATAAATTAATTCGCGTTCAGCGTCAACTCCTTCAAGATTTAGGTCGTGAACCTACTCCTGAGGAAATTGCTGAAGAAATGGACTTAACACCAGATAAAGTAAGAGAAATCTTAAAAATTGCTCAAGAACCAGTATCTTTAGAAACACCAATTGGTGAAGAAGATGACTCTCACCTCGGTGATTTTATAGAAGACCAAGAAGCTCAGTCACCATCAGATCATGCTGCTTATGAGTTGCTAAAAGAGCAACTGGAAGATGTATTAGATACACTAACTGACCGAGAAGAAAATGTATTACGTTTACGTTTTGGTTTAGATGATGGTAGAACAAGAACTCTTGAAGAAGTTGGTAAGGTCTTTGGAGTAACTAGGGAACGAATTCGTCAAATTGAAGCTAAAGCCTTAAGAAAGCTTAGACACCCTAGTCGTAGTAAACGCTTAAAGGACTTTTTAGAATAATTGTCTAAGTTTAACATGGGGAAAGCATGAATTTTGATCGTAAAGAGGTCATTATTAAAGAAATAAAGTATTGGAAAGAGTCCAAACTTCTACCAGAAAAATATTGCGACTTTTTATTAATGCTATATACTCAGGGGGAAGGTAATTCGGAATCAGAAGTATCTAAGAAGCAGAGCAATATTTGGTATTATATTGACTTAACCTTCTTAGTGCTCTTACTCCCTGTTTCAACTTTTTTATTATTAAATGATGAATTTCAACAATGGGTTAAATTATTTGTTATAATTTTTACAGTAAGTATTGCATCTTTTCATATGTTGATCTTTTATAGATTGAATCAATTTATTTTCCATTTATCGATTATAGTCCTGTTATCTATTGTATTAACGGGATCATTAAATTTAAACATTATTTTTAATCTGGGTATTCATCCAGCATTAATAACTTTAATAAATTGTTTTGCTTGGATAACAATTGGTTTTGGAAACGATTTAGTTATTTAATCTTATCAGGTATGACTGGTATTATAATTTTACTAATAAATTATTATGTTATATAAAATATTCACAATTTCTCCCTTTTAGTTTATGGATTTTTCGAGTAAAATAAATATAGTTTGAATTTATATCCGTATACATATAGCGCAACGAAGGAGGGCAAATAACATGAAGAAAAATTTAGTTATGCCATATGCACTTATTGCTTTACTAGGGATTGTTACAATGGTTGTAATGGGTGGAGTTGGACTAGCTCAAATGGACCAAGCAGAGGGTGAAGGTGGTAATGAAGGTACCCTGGATCCGGCAGAGTTAGTACAACAAAACAACTGTACATCTTGTCACGGTGCTGACCTAAGCGGTTCAGGTAATGCGCCTAACTTAAATACTGTTGGAGATCGTTATTCTAAAGAGGAATTAGTTGATATCATTAACAACGGTGTTGAAGGTAGTAACCTAATGACAGGTGATTATGCGAATGCTGAAGAAGCAGAAGTCATAGCCGAATGGCTGTTAAATGGGAAAGAGTAGAAAAGTAATGAAAAGTCCAGGACATATTCCATGTTTCTGGACTTTTTTTAAACTGAAAGAGGATTTCATACAAATGACGAAAATTAATTTATCTAAACGATTAATGACTGTAGCAAACTACATACCGAAAGACACTAAAGTTTTAGCTGATATCGGTTCTGATCATGCCTATTTACCTTGTTACGTATGTTTAAAGCATGAACATGTAAATGCAATAGCTGGAGAAGTGAATGGAGGACCATTTGAATCGGCTCAACAGCAAGTCAATCAAATTGGGCTTAAAGGACAAATTGACGTTCGTTTGGGAGATGGACTCGACATATTAAAAGAGGGTGAAGCAGACACAATTGTCATTGCTGGAATGGGAGGATCACTTATCACGTCAATATTGGATAACGGTAGATCTAAACTATCTAATGTTAAACGACTAATCTTACAACCAAATATTGATGCACAATCTGTAAGGAGCTTTGCTAAGAATTACAATTTTAAAATAGTTGAAGAGGAAATCTTGGATGAAGAAGGCTATATTTATGAAATTGTTGTTTTGGAACCTGATAATCAGTCCACCCAATATACTCCTAAAGAGCTGTATTTAGGTCCAATATTACTCCTTAAGAAACCCGATGCTTTTTATAGAAAATGGGAAAATGTATTACATAAAAAAGAAAAATTATTGAACAAATGAAGCAATCTACTAATGTTAGTAGTGAAAAACTTGAGGAATTCGTTCAACAAGTAAAATGGATTAAGGAGGAAATCAATTATGGCGACCGTTAAGGATGTCATTAACTTGCTTGAAGACTTCGCACCAAAATCTTATGCCTTTGAAGGGGATAAAATTGGTCTTCATGTAGGTAAGATGAATGCTAAAGTTTCTAAAGTAATGATTGCTTTAGATGTTTTAGAAAGTGTTGTTGATGAAGCGATTGAAAACGACGTCAATCTGATTGTTGCACACCATCCCCTTATTTTTAAACCTTTAAAAAAGATAGATCTAAATAGTGAAAAAGGAAGAATTATTCAAAAGTTGATAAAACATGATATATCTGTTTACGCTGCACATACGAATTTAGACATTGCAACAGGTGGCGTAAATGATATGCTTATGAATCAGCTTGGTATTAAGCATACAGATATTTTAGTTGAGACAGGGGAAGAACCTTTATTTAAGTTAGTGGTATTTGTCCCTCAAACTCATGAAGACCAACTAAGAGATGCTCTTTCTAATGCTGGAGCGGGACACATAGGGGATTACAGTCACTGTACATTTAATTCAACTGGAACAGGAACGTTTAAACCATTAGATGGTACTAACCCATATATAGGACAAAAGGTGAACTCGAAAAAGTACAAGAAGTACGAATGGAAACAATTGTTCCTAAGTCGATTTTAAGAAAGGTGATAGATGCCTCAGTGGATGCTCATCCGTATGAAGAAATGGCCTATGATGTTTACCCAGTAGAATTACCAGGCATAAAGCGTGGATTAGGTAGAATTGGAAAGTTAGATCAACCTTTAGCACTTGAGGATTTTGCTGAGTATGTTAAAAAGTCATTCGATGTACCTTATGTAAGAATGGTGGGAGAACATTCTAAGAAAGTACAAACAATTGCTGTAATTGGTGGCGATGGAAATAAATATATTGATCAGGCTAAAATTAAAGGAGCAGATGTTTTAATTACAGGTGATTTGTATTACCATACGGCCCATGATGCACTTGGTATAGGATTAAATGTTATTGATCCTGGTCATCACATCGAGAAAGTTATGAAAAGCGAACTACTGAAAATCTTAAAAAGAACGTAGTCAGGATTTAGATGTAGACTATATATCATCTTCCACAATCACAGAGCCGTTTACTTTTATCTAAAACAAGCAGGGGTTATTTTATAACCTCTGCTTGTTTTCTGTTTATTTTGAATCTTATAACTTATTTCCTCCATGTTGACATTTAAGATGTAACGTTGATAATCTTATTTAAAATGAAATAAGGGGGGAGGATTAAAATAATGGTTTGGGAGCAAAAGTTTCAAAAAGAAGGTTTAACATTTGATGATGTTTTATTACTACCTTCTAAATCAGATGTGTTACCTCGAGAAGTTGACCTTAAAGTAGAGTTAACCGATTCACTAAAATTGAACGCACCGGTTATTAGTGCGGGTATGGATACGGTGACTGAAGCCAAAATGGCTATTGGAATGGCCCGTGAAGGTGGACTTGGGATTATTCATAAGAACATGTCCATCGAGGAGCAAGCTGATCAAGTTGATCAAGTTAAACGTTCTATTAGGGGAGTCATTACAAATCCATTCTTCTTAACGCCAGAGCATCAAGTTACGATGCTGAACACCTAATGGGTAAATACCGCATCTCTGGAGTTCCAATTGTGGATGATGAAGATAACCAAAAACTAGTTGGCATCATTACAAATCGAGATTTAAGGTTTATTCAAGATTATTCATCTAGAATCGCTGATGTGATGACTAAAGAAGACTTAATTACTGCACCTGTTAATACGACATTAGAAGAAGCAGAGCATATCTTACAAGAACACAAAATTGAAAAGCTTCCTTTAGTAGATCAAGCTGGGACATTAAAAGGGTTAATCACCATTAAAGATATTGAAAAAGTTATTGAGTTCCCTCACTCAGCAGTTGATTCACAAGGGCGTCTAATCGTCGGTGCCGCTATTGGAGTGACTGGTGACGTGCTCGTTAGAGCTGAAAAATTAGTTGAAGCAGGAGTTGATGCTCTTGTCATTGATACAGCGCACGGTCACTCTCAAGGAGTTTTAGAGTCGATTAAAACAATTAGAGATGCCTTTCCAAACGTTAATCTGATTGCAGGTAATGTAGCTACTGCTGAAGCTACGCGAGAGTTAATACATGCTGGCGTAGATGTAGTAAAAGTCGGAATTGGACCAGGATCTATTTGTACAACAAGAGTCGTTGCAGGTGTTGGAGTACCGCAAATTACAGCTATTTATGACTGTGCATCTGAGGCTAGAAAGCATGGCGTACCTATCATAGCTGATGGTGGTATTAAGTTTTCAGGCGATTTAGTTAAGGCACTAGCAGCTGGTGGTCATGCTGTAATGCTTGGTAGTATGCTAGCAGGTACAAGTGAAAGCCCTGGACAAACTGAGATTTTCCAAGGCCGCAGATATAAAGTGTACAGAGGAATGGGCTCTGTTGGTGCAATGGAAAAAGGAAGTAAAGACCGATATTTCCAAGAGGAAAATAAAAATTTGTCCCAGAGGGAATAGAAGGAAGAGTTCCTTATAAAGGTCCAGTTGCAGATACACTCTATCAGTTAGTTGGCGGGCTGCGCTCAGGCATGGGATATTGTGGTGCGTCAAATCTAAAGTCATTAAGAGAAGAAGCACAGTTCGTTAGAATAACAAACGCAGGACTAAAAGAAAGTCATCCACATGATGTACAAGTAACAAAAGAAGCTCCTAATTATTCATTTTAATTTTGTATTTTAAACCCCTTATAAAAACGGAATCACTTCATATATCCTTGCTAATATGGAGCAAGAGTCTCTACCGGGTTGCCGTAAACAACCTGACTATGAAGGTAAGAATCTAGAATTCTGCCTTTGTAGCTACTTGAGGTGGAATTCTAGTTTTTTATATAGGGAAATAATGCGAGGTGTTTAAACATGAAGTCAATTGATGAAAAAATCATTGTACTGGATTATGGAAGTCAATACAATCAGCTCATCACTAGACGAATTCGTGAACAAGGCGTCTTTAGTGAACTAAAGCCTAATGACATAACAGCTAAGGAATTAAAGGGTTTAAATCCAACGGGAATCATTCTATCTGGAGGCCCAAATAGTGTATATGGAGATCAAGCCTTTACGATTGATCCTGAAATCTTTGAACTAAACATCCCCATTTTAGGTATTTGCTATGGGATGCAGCTTATGTCTTATCATTATGGCGGAAGTGTCGAACGTGCTGGTAGACGAGAATATGGAAGAGCAGTGATTAAGCGGTTAAATGATTCAGAGTTATTTTTAACGTTACCTGAAGAGCAGCAGGTTTGGATGAGCCACGGTGATCATGTCACAAAAGAGCCAGAAGGTTTTCAAGTGGATGCTTCAAATGAATCTTGTCCAATTGCAGCTATAAGTCATCCAGATAAAAACTCTATGGTGTGCAATTTCATCCTGAAGTAAAACATTCAGAATATGGAAATGATTTACTTAAGAATTTTGTTTTAAATATTTGTGGTTGTTCCGGAAATTGGACAATGGAAAATTTTATTGAACTCGAAGTTGAAAAAATTAGAAATCAAGTACAAGATAAAAAGGTTCTTTGTGCGTTAAGTGGCGGTGTTGATTCATCCGTTGTCGCAGTCTTATTACACCGTGCTATTGGTGATCAACTAACATGTATCTTCGTTGACCATGGGTTACTTAGAAAGAATGAAGCAGAAGACGTCATGAAGATGTTTAGAGAAGGTTTTAATATAAATGTTATTAAAGTAGATGCTCAAGACCGGTTTTTAGGAAAATTAAAAGGTGTAGATGATCCTGAAGAAAAACGCAAAATCATCGGTAATGAGTTTATTTATGTATTTGAAGATCAAGCCTCAAAATTACATGACATTGATTATTTAGCTCAAGGAACACTCTATACTGATGTCATTGAAAGCGGAACTCAAACAGCACAGACGATTAAATCACATCATAACGTTGGCGGGTTACCAGAACGTATGAATTTTGACTTAATCGAGCCTTTAAATACTTTATTTAAAGATGAAGTTCGTGTACTAGGGGAAGAGCTTGGCATTCCAGAGCATATTGTATGGAGACAGCCATTTCCAGGACCTGGACTAGCAATTAGAGTATTAGGTGAAATTACTGAGGATAAACTTGAATTAGTTAAAGAATCTGATGCAATTTTACGTGAAGAAATTAAGCACGCTGGTTTAGACAGAGACGTATGGCAGTATTTCACAGTCCTACCAGGCATACAAAGTGTTGGAGTGATGGGGGATGAACGAACTTATGATCATGCAATCGGGATAAGAGCAGTAACATCCATTGATGGCATGACATCTGACTGGGCGAGAATCCCTTATGATGTTCTTGAAAAAATTTCAACGAGAATCGTTAATGAAGTCAAACATGTTAATCGAGTGGTTTATGACATAACAAGCAAGCCACCATCAACAATTGAATGGGAATAAACAAAATCCGGCTAAGGCCGGATTTTTTTAAGCGCGTTTTTTCTTTGTTGATTTAACTTTAGGTAAAATTTTATTATTTGTAACAAGTGATTCGCGTTCCCATGAACTCTCATCTTCATGATTATAATTTTCGATAAAGCGAATTACTTCTTTAGTAATTGGAGTTGGTGTTGAAGCGCCAGCCGTTACGGCAACTTTTTCGCAATCTTGAAGCCATTCCAACTTAATTTCAGAAACATCTGCAATTCGATAAGCTTCAGTTCCGGCAATTTGTTTAGAAACTTGGGCTAAACGGTTGGAGTTATTACTCATAGGGTCACCAACTACTAACGTTAAATCTGCATCCTTAGCTTGTTCAGCAACAGCTTCTTGTCTAACTTGCGTTGCCATACAAATTTCTTGAACCATTTCAGTCTGCGGATATAACTCTTTAACTTTTTGCATAACGTCATAAACATCCCATTGACTCATCGTCGTTTGGTTCGTTACGATAATTTTTGTATCTTCGTCAAAGTTTAACTCTTTAGCATCTTCTTCAGTTGTAATCAAATGAACGTGACCTGGCGCAACTCCAACGGCTCCTTCAGGTTCTGGATGACCTTTTTTACCAATATAAACAACTTCATATCCCTCTGAAACTTTTTCGCGAATCAAATCATGTGTGCGAGTCACATCAGGGCAAGTCGCATCAAGCACAGTTAATCCTTTACTTTCAGCAACTTCTTTTACTTCTGGTGAAACACCATGTGCTGTAAAGACGACCGTACCTTCATTAATATCTTTTAAAAGCTCTAAACGACTTTTACCTCGTTGATCTAATGTGACAATTCCTTCATCTTTAAAAGCTTTTGTTACATGACTATTATGAACGATCATTCCTAAAATGTAGATCGGTCTTGGTAAGTTTGGGTCTTTGGCAGCGTTGCTTGCAATGACCATGGCATCTACAACACCGTAACAATAGCCCCTTGGTGCAATTTTTATAACTTCCATGAAAATGGCCTCCCCATTTATACTCTCTATGCTTATTATAAAGGCTATAAGCTTTATTGACAAAATGTTTATTCGGTGGCATTTAAAGTATGTCTCCTTTATAATAAATATTGTTAGGAATAAAGGAGAATGTAAAATGAATAGATATTTTCAATCATATCAATTAAGCCCTAATATGTTAACAGTTATACAGGGTTTAAGATTTAAACAACCTACTGAAATCCAGCATCGAGTTATACCAGCTGCTCTACGCTACGAAAACGTGATTGGGCAGTCACAAACTGGTACTGGTAAAACGCATGCTTATTTAATTCCGTTAATTGATCAGCTTAACTTAAACGAACAAACAACACAAAAAATGATTGTTGCCCCGACTCGTGAGTTAGCGATGCAAATTTTTCATGAAGTTAAAAAGATGCAGGATCATTCTGAACTTGAATTTACTTCACGTTTAGTCATTGGCGGAACTGATAAAGAGCGCGAACTTCAAAAGTTTCAGAAACAACCTCATTTAATTGTAGGGACTCCAGGAAGGATTTTAGACTTTATTGAAGAGAATGCCATTAACCCCTCAACTGTTAATAGTGTAGTAATTGATGAAGCGGATTTGCTTATTGATTTAGGCCTAATGGAAGAAGTAGACCAAATTGTAAGTCGTATGTATGCCGACGTTCAAACAATGGTGTTTTCAGCCACCGTCCCTAAAAAATTACAACCATTCTTGCGTAAATATTTAATTAATCCAAATTATATCGTGATAGACGATCAAGAGAATGCTTCTAAATTAGAACATCGATTAATTCCAAGGCGACACCGCCGGGCGGCTGATATAATTGTTGAAACATCTAAATTAATTCATCCATACATTGCATTAATTTTTGTCAATAAAAAGGAACACGCCGATGATTTAAGTAAAGATTTATTAGACAAAGGACTGGAAACGGGTGTAATACACGGTGGACTTAAGCCAAGAGAGCGTAAAAGAATGCTAAATGACTTACGTTCTTTAAAATATCAATATATTGTTGCTACAGATTTAGCAGCAAGAGGTATTGATATCCCGGGTGTTAGTCATGTATTTAATGCTGAATTTCCTCAAGATGTAGATACCTACATTCACCGTGTTGGTAGAACTGCAAGAGCAGGTAATGAAGGAACAGCTGTTACATTTTATGATGAGAAGGATTTGCCTATTATAGAAAAACTTGAAGAGACTGGGATCGAATTTCACAACTACGATATTAAAAAAAGGCGAATGGGTGCCAGTTAAAGAATGGAACGTAAGAAAAAAACGAGAGCAGCAAGAAAACGAACTTGAAAAAGAAAGCATGGAAAAAGGTTAGGAAACCAAAAAAAGGTTAAACCTGGTTATAAGAAAAAAATGAAACAAGAAAAAGACCAAATTAAAAAACAACTAAAACGAGAGAAATTCCGAAAGATGAATAAAGGGAGGAGAAAGTAATGACATTAAAAATAGGTTCACACGTATCAATGAGTGGGAAGAAAATGCTTTTGGCTTCTAGTGAAGAAGCGGTTTCTTATGGTGCAAACACGTTTATGATTTATACAGGAGCTCCGCAAAATACGAGACGAAAAGATATTGAAGACCTTAACATCGAAGCAGGGCAAAATCATATGAAAGAAAACGGTATTGATGAATTTATTGTACATGCACCATACATTATTAACATAGGTAACACAACTAAACCTGCAACATTCAAGTTAGGCGTTGATTTCTTGCAATCAGAAATTGACCGAACAGAAGCTTTAGGGGCGAAACAAATTGTTTTACATCCTGGAGCTCATGTTGGAGCAGGAGCAGATGCTGGGATTGATAAAATTATTGAAGGGTTAAATGAAATTCTTCAAAAAGATCAAAACGTTCAAATCGCTCTAGAAACAATGGCTGGTAAAGGATCAGAGTGTGGACGTTCATTTGATGAAATTGCCAGAATTATTGATGGTGTCAAAAATAATCAACATCTATCCGTGTGTTTTGATACTTGTCACGTTCATGATGCAGGGTACGATATTGTAAATGATTTTGATGGAGTACTTAAAGAATTTGATGACACTATTGGCATAGAAAGAATGAAAGTTATTCATATTAATGACAGTAAAAATGAATGTGGTGCAAGAAAGGACCGACATGAAAATATTGGCTTTGGTCACATCGGGTTTGAAGCTATTCACCAAGTTGTCCATCACCCTGACTTAATGCATTTACCTAAAATTTTAGAGACGCCATATGTTGGTGAAGATAAAAGAATAAAAAACCGCCTTATAAGTTTGAGATTGAAATGTTAAGAAATGGAACTTTTGATCAAGATCTCAAAGAAAAATTATGAATCAATAATTACAATAAATGATCTAAATTATACTGTTTAGCAAGTTGATTCAATAGGCGTTCAGCTTGTTGTGCTTCTTGACGACCAATATGTTGTTCCACATATTGATAAGTTTTCGATCGGTCCTGTTTAGAAAATGGGTCGATCGATTCTTTTTTTTATAAATTGGAGTAATTGGTTTGCTTGTTGTCTCGTTAACGAAATGCCGTACTGTTTGCTGTATTTCATCAATTCATCTGGGGTTGAAGCATACAATTTCGTTCGAATTAGATGCTTAAGCATGTAAAACTTCCTTTCAATAAAAGTCATCATTATGTATATGCTAAATATTAAAAATTGATCATTTCCAAAATTACTTATGTAAATTATTAAAACCTCACACACTATAAATACCACGTAGAAAGTGAGGTAAGATAATTATGGCTGATGATCAGTACCCAACAAGTTTTGATGATGATCAGGATTATTTTCCAAATAAAGGTGAAAAACAAAAAAAGGTCTATAAGGACTATAATGAATATGATGAAAGAGATCGTGGGTATGATACGGAGTTTGCAAGTGATGCTGCAACATTCAACCCAAATGAATTAGATGAAGAAAAATTAAGAAAGAAGAGAAAGAAACGCGTTTTGAAGAACATGTTGATGCAGGTTGGGGTTGGATTGCGTTAGTTGTATCACTACTATCTTTCTTCGTATGGACGTTACTGTTTGCTGTAATTGGTGCTGTAATGGGCATCTACGCAAAAAGACGTGGTGCAGATACACTGGGTAACATTGCGATAGGTATTGCTATCTTAGCTGTCGCATTACGGTTATTCGTCTTTCCAATAATGTAAAAATAAAATCCCCTAAGATTAATGTCTTAGGGGATTTACTTTAGGCATTTTGTTTTTCTTCTTCTTGTTTTTTATAATGTTCTTCAGCTAATTTATCGACTTCTTTTTTAAGCTCCTCAACCATCGTTTCCTCAGGAACTTTTCGAATAATTTCTCCATGCCTGAATAATAGACCTTCACCACGCGCGCCTGCGATTCCAATATCAGCTTCACGTGCTTCACCTGGTCCATTAACAGCGCAACCCAGTACGGCTACTTTAATAGGTGCTTTAATCGTTTGTATATACTCTTCAACTTCATTTGCAATACTAATCAAGTCGATTTCAATACGGCCACAAGTAGGACATGAAATTAAAGTCGCTGCATTCGAAGCAAGACCGAAAGATTTTAATAGTTCTTTAGCTACTTTAACTTCCTCAACTGGATCTGCACTCAATGAAATGCGTAAAGTGCTTCCAATTCCTTTACTTAAAATAGCACCTAAACCGGCAGCACTTTTAACGGTTCCTGCAAAAAGTGTACCAGACTCGGTTATACCAAGGTGTAAAGGATAAGGTATAACTTCAGCAGCTTTTTCATAAGCTTCAATGGCTAATTTAACATCGGATGCTTTTAATGAGACAACGATGTCATGAAAGTCAAGGTCTTCTAAAATTTTGATATGACCTAATGCACTTTCAACCATTGCATCAGCTGTAGGGTATCCATATTTTTCTATTAAATGACGTTCTAATGAACCAGCGTTAACACCGATTCTAATCGGAATTCCTCTTCCTTTAGCAGCTTTAACAACTTCTTCAACGCGTTCGCGTTTACCGATATTTCCTGGATTGATGCGGATTTTATCCGCACCACCTTCAATGGCTTTTAATGCATATCTATAGTTGAAGTGTATATCTACAACAAGCGGAATATTAATTCGCTTCTTAATTTCTGGAATAGCATCTGCAGCTCGATCATCCGGACAAGCAACACGAACGACCTGGCATCCAGCTTCTTCTAAGCGATGTATTTCATTTACTGTAGCTTTAACATCATGAGTTTTCGTTGTGGTCATTGATTGAATAACAACTTCGTCTTTTCCACCAATAATTAAATCCCCGACTTTTACGGGCCTTGTATCTTTGCGGTGAATAATCGTAGACATTGCTACAACTCCCCTTTTTGTCTTAAGAAAGTACTTAATATATTTCACTAACATTGATAATAACATAAAATTAATGGATTATGCTATTAGACCTAACTGTTATAATAATAAATATGTCATTAATTTTCCAAAAGAAGCTCACAAAAATGTTATGGAGGGGGAAGTACGGTGTTAGAAAGCTATTTAGGGGTTTTAATTATAACATTTTAGCCATGTTCTTTATGATAGGAGAACTATTGGTCAAGTTAAAAGGGCTTGGCATGGTTCTTGGGATCGGATTTATAACGTTTTATTTTTTAGGCCAATCACCAACCTACAACGTATGGATCATGGCGTTTGTCTTTGTAGTAGGTTTAACCTTAATTGTGTTTGATGGTAAATGGATTAATGATGGAACATTAGGAGTTATAGGCTTGGTACTTGTTTTACTATCGGTTGCCTTCGCCGCAACAAGTTTTACACATGCACTATATAGTGTAGCTGGTGTCTTATTAGGAAGCTTCTCGAGTTTATTTTTAATGAAAGCTTTACCAAGAAGAGATATGTGGTCAAAAGTCGCTTTGTTAGATCAATTAACAAGCGAGCAGGGTTATAATTCTTTGAATGAAAGCTATAAGGACTTGCTTCATAAAGAGGGAGTAGCAATTACCGTGTTAAGACCTTCTGGAACAATTAAAGTACATAACCAAGAGTATAGTGCTGTTACAAAATCAAAATGGGTTGAGAGAGGTAAGCGAGTTAAAATCACCTCAGTTGATGGTACTAAAATAGAAGTAGAAGAAGTAGAATAAAGCGTTTGTTATTTCTAATAATAAAGTCAGTGGGTTATTCTGATGAAAAACTTGTTGTCAAAATAATAGTATAACCAGTGATTAAAAATGAAATGTAAAGTTTATGTAAATTTTAGCTTAACTTTATTTACATTATCATTGGACGGGAATAGAATAGAACTCGGCTTACAAGTACTAGAACTAACGAGGTGACTTTATGAATGTACAAGAAATGATATTTTTATTTATCGGTGGATTAGGTATTTTCTTATTTGGTATTAAATATTTAGGCGAGGGTCTACAAAAATCAGCAGGCGATAAATTAAGAGACATTCTAGACAGGTTTACAACAAATCCGTTCATGGGTGTTCTAGCAGGTGCAGTCGTAACCGTATTAATTCAATCTAGTTCAAGTACACTGTGTTGACGATTGGTTTAGTTAACGCAGGTTTTATGACATTCAGACAAGCTATTGGAGTCATCATGGGTGCTAATATCGGTACTACAGTAACTGCATTCATAATAGGGATCGATATAAAAGCTTATGCATTACCAATTTTAGCACTAGGTACATTACTTATTTTCTTCTTTAAGAACAAACGAATTAATTATTTAGGTCAAACCATTTTTGGACTTGGTGCTCTCTTCTATGGATTAGAATTGATGGGTGATGGGATGAAACCTCTAAGGTCTCTAGAGACTTTCCAGGAACTAACCATTAATATGAGTGAAATTCCATTATTAGGGGTCGCCGTAGGAACAATTTTCACAGTTATTGTTCAAAGCTCTTCAGCTACAATCGGTATTTTACAGCAATTACACGCTGAGGGAGCGATCGAATCACTAAATGCGGTTTTACCAGTATTATTTGGTGATAACATTGGTACAACAGTAACAGCTTTAATTGCTGCGATTGGAGCGAGTGTTGCAGCGAAACGTGCAGCAGCTGTTCACGTGTTATTCAACTTAATTGGAGCAACGATTTTCTTAATATTATTAACACCATTTACACATTTAGTAGAATGGTTCAGAGATATGTTAATGTTGGAACCTAAAATGACAATTGCTTTTGCTCATGGGATTTTCAACTTATCTAATGTTATTATACAGTTTCCATTTATAGCATTAATAGCGGTTCTAGTGACAAAAATCATTCCTGGTAAAGATACTGTAATTGATTATAAACCTAAACATTTGGACCCTATTTTATTCAACAGTCTCCATCCGTAGCTGTTGCTCAAGCTAAAGAGGAAGCTATTCATATGGGGGGAAATTGCTGTACATGGATTAAAAGAGACTCAGCAATTTTTAAATAATAATCAGAATAAGCACGCTGAGGTTGCTTACCAATTAGAAGATGCGATTAATAACCTAGATAAGAAAATTACAAATTATTTAGTACAAGCATCAAGTTCTATTTCAGAATCTGATTCGGCAGCACACTCATCAGTTGTCGATATTGTAAGAGACATTGAACGTATAGGGGACCACTTCGAAAATATTGTAGAGTTAATTGAGTACCGTATTACAAACAAAGTGAATATGACAGAGCAGGCATATGAAGATATGAATGAGATGTTTAATCTAACCATTGAAACAGTTTCACAAGCCATAGAAGCATTTAGTGAAATGGACGAAGAAAAAGCGATGTCTGTTATTAAGCAAGAAGACCAGATCGATTCAATGGAACGTAAATTCCGTAAAAAACACATTTTACGTCTAAATGAAGGATTATGTTCAGGTTCAGCAGGGATCGTATTTGTAGATATAATTAGTAACTTAGAACGTATAGGGGACCACGCTCTTAACATTGCACAAGAAGTGGTAGGGAAGAAAGAAGATTAATAATCAATCAACCCGCACCTAATTAAAGGTGCGGGTTAATAAACATTTTAGTTAAAACTTATGATAAATAATATTGACAACATAACATTTACATGATAAATTATATCTCGTCGTCATTATTTATCGATGTACAAACTTAATATTCCAGCGTAGCTCAGTGGTAGAGCAATCGGCTGTTAACCGATCGGTCGCAGGTTCGAATCCTGCCGCTGGAGCCATGGCGGTGTAGCTCAGCTGGCGAGAGCGTACGGTTCATACCCGTGAGGTCGGGGGTTCGATCCCCTCCGCCGCCACCAAATACATATTTGACCGGAGCAAGCTTGACCGTTTGTCAATTACATATTTATTTTACGATCATGGCGGTCGTGGCGAAGTGGTTAACGCACCGGATTGTGGCTCCGGCATTCGTGGGTTCGATTCCCACCGATCGCCCCATTTAAACTGAATATCTGGACCCTTAGCTCAGCTGGTTAGAGCTATCGGCTCATAACCGATCGGTCGCAGGTTCGAGTCCTGCAGGGTCCACCATTGATTCGGAGGAGTACCCAAGTCCGGCTGAAGGGAGCGGTCTTGAAAACCGCCAGGGGCTTCACGGCCCGCGGGGGTTCGAATCCCTCCTCCTCCGCCATCATTATCCAACAGCTATAATGCTTGTTTTTTTAATGTTTAAAAACAAAAATAAGGTAATTGAACAAATAGAAACAATAAATGCTAGAAATGATGCAAAAATCTTGCATGGAATGGCTAGCATTGGTAATCTTTAATTAGTGGGGTATTTCCCCATATAAAGTTAAAGGAGGAATCTCATTATGGCTAAATTTGAACTACCAGAATTACCATACGCTTATGATGCATTAGAACCACACATTGACAAGGAAACAATGAACATTCACCACACGAAACACCACAACACTTATGTGACAAAATTAAACGCAGCACTAGAAGGCCATGCAGATCTTCAAGATAAGTCTCTAGAAGAACTTTTAGGAAACTTAGATTCACTTCCAAGCGACATTCAAACAGCAGTTCGCAATAACGGTGGTGGCCACGCTAACCACAGCTTATTCTGGACTGTTTTATCACCTAATGGTGGAGGTTCACCAACTGGTGAATTAGCAGACAAAATCAACCAAGCTTTCGGAAGCTTTGATGAATTCAAAGAGAAATTTGGTGCAGCAGCAACTGGACGTTTCGGTTCAGGCTGGGCATGGTTAGTTGTTAAAAATGGTGAATTAGAAATCACATCTACTCCTAACCAAGACACACCTATTATGGAAGGTGTAACACCTATCTTAGGACTTGATGTTTGGGAGCACGCTTATTACCTTAAATATCAAAATAAGCGCCCAGATTATGTAGCGGCATTCTGGAATGTAGTAAACTGGGATGAAGTTGCTAAACGTTATGAAGAAGCAAAATAAATAATTATAATATGTAGAAGAAGCTAGTCTTGAGGGCTAGCTTCTTCTTTTTTGTGTTTATGTAAACGTATAGACTAACTGCTTTTGTTAAAAATATAGGTTAGGAAATGAGGGATATTATGTTTTCTAACCGTTTATCTGATGTTAGTGACAATGAGAAGAAAAATCTTCGATTGTTATTAATAATTGGTTTATTATATACACTTGGAATTTACTTATCTAATATATTTGTAAACATCTTTCTTTGGAAACAAACAGAAGACTTATTACTATTAGCACTGTACAACCTTTGTATTTATTTAGCTCAAAACGCTAATATTTGTTTTAATTGGAAAGTGGGTAAAACGAATAGATCGTGTCATTATTTTGAGGGCTGGTATCTTTGTTATTTCAGTCTTTTTTATTTCTGTTTTATTATTAAGTACACAAGCTTCTGAATTATTTTATGTATTAGGAGTTCTTATTGGTACAGGATATGGGCTGTTTTGGTTAGCTTATAATATTTTAATTTTTGAAGTGACGGAGCCGTACACTAGGGATTTCTTTAATGGTATGTTCGGGGCTTTGCAATCTTTAAGTGGAATTGTGGGTCCAGTTTCTGCTGGTTGGATCATTACTTTTTTGACTGGTTATAAAGGATATCTAACCGTTTTCTTCATCTCATTTGTGTTATTTATATTAGCGATTATTTTTAGCATATTCCTGGAAAGAAGATCTGTTGAAGGAAAATATAATATTCGTTCGGTCATACGTGAAGGAAAGGAAAATAAACAATGGTTTTGGATGTTAACAGCACATTTATTTCAAGGAATGAGAGAAGGCGTATTTTTATTTCTGATCGGCTTGTGGGTTTATATGGGAACGCAAAGTGAAATGATTGTTGGAATCTATAATATGATTTATGCAATTGCTTCATTTGTGATGTACCAAGTTGTTGCAAAAATCGTCAAGCCAGACAATAGGAAAATCCTAATATTGATTGGGAGTATTTTTCTTTTCATTTCAGTGTTTTGGCTCCTTAAATCAGATGCTGCATTAGATTATTATATTTATGCAGGAATTTTAGGGGTATTTTTACCATTATTCTTCGCTCCGTATACGTCGGTTTCATATGATGTGATTGGACAAGCAAAAATGCTGGGGAGTATAGAGTAGAATACATTATATTTAGGGATATCGTATTAAATAGCGGACGAACCTTTTCACTCATATTGTTCATTTTAGGATTATATACAATTTCTGAAAGCGATTGGATGAGATATTCTGTTATTCTTTTGGAGTTGGGTATTTGATTTCTGGAATTATTGTTTTCAGAATTCATAACTTAAAGCATCACTCTTCATGAATATTTTTTGAAATGCCTTTAGCCATGTCAGGAAGGATGATATAATAATTAATAGAGATAAAATGGGGAGGAGAAGGCATTGGGAGAAAAGAAAAAGAGTAAATCACATTTACCTCTTCGTTTAAATGTGCTATTTTTCGTCATTTTTATTTTGTTTTCTGTACTAATTTTACAATTAGGGGTTGTGCAAATACTTCATGGAGAAGATGCACAAGCTGAAATAGATCGTACTGAAAATGTTACGTCTAAAACATCAGTACCAAGAGGAAAAATGTATGATCGTAACGGGGAAATTGTAGTAGATAATGAACTTAAATATGCCATTACTTACACTCCTCAGCGAAATGTTCAACCAGAAGACAATTTGAGAATTGCTGAAAAATTAATTAATTATATGTCAATGGACACAGATTCAGTAAGAGAACGAGACATGAAGGACTACTATATTCTGAAAAATAAAACTGAAGCTTATTCCAAATTATCTGATGAAGAAAAGGCACTCAGTGATAGTGAACAGTATCAATTGGTGTTAGACCGTATCACCAAGAAAGATTTAAATTCCATTAGCGATCAAGAGATGGAAGTCATCGCTATTAAGCGAGAGCTAGATCAGGCAACGCAACTTACGCCTCACGTCATAAAAAACGAAAATATCACTAAGAAAGAGTATGCTATTATTGCGGAGAACGCTCATAATATTCCAGGTATCAGTGTTTCTGTTGATTGGGAGCGGGTAAAAGTTCATCACCCCACACTTTCTAATATTATTGGTAATATTACAACTCGTGAGCAAGGATTACCACGTAGTGAAATAAATAAATATTTAGCTAACAATTATAAAATGACGACCGTGTAGGTGAAAGTGGATTGGAGCAAGAGTACGAAGCCCATTTGCAAGGTCAGAAAGAGATTCGCAGACACGTGACGAATTCAAGCGGAGAAGTAATCAAAAGTGAGTTAGTACGTGAAGGCGCACGTGGTAAAGATTTAATGCTTTCTATAGATTTGGACCTACAGAAAAAATTGGATAAAATTGTCAAGGAAGAATTAAATTATGCCATAAAGAAATTTCCTTATGAGAATAGACACTTAAATACTGCTACAGCTGTTGCACTTGATCCTAATACTGGTGAGATTCTTGCAATTTCAGGTCAGTTCTATGATCGAGAAAAGAAGGAATTTAGTAATCAACCATACAGAGTACTGTATAATCAATATTTGCCTGGTTCAACTGTTAAAGGGGCTACGGTGCTTGCTGGTTTGGATGCAGGAGTAATCAAACCAGGAACCACCTTTACTGACCAACCATTAAGGTTTGTAGGTTCAGAAGATTTTGTATCATATAAAAGTTTAGGCAATGTAAATGACATTGAAGCATTGAAGCGTTCATCTAATATCTATATGTATAGAACAGCCATGAGGCTCGGAGGGCATTGGAATTACACCCCTAACCAAAAGCTTGATTATAACGGTAAAGGTTATCAACTACTTTCCAATTATATGAAACAATTTGGTTTAGGAGCTAAAACTGGAGTAGATTATCCTTATGAAGCCATAGGTGTACGAGGCAGTGATAGTTATGACTATGTTAGAGGGTCCCAAGTAATGCATATGGCTATTGGACAATTTGAAGCTTATACAACAATGCAGTTAGGGCAATATATATCAACTATCGCTAATGACGGCTACCGTATTACACCTAGATTGGTGAAGCAACTACACAATCCTTCCGATACTGAAGAACTTGGCAGTGTTTATGAGGTTAATAAGCCAGAAGTGTTAAACAGAATAGAAATGAAAGATCAATATTTAAATCGAGTTCAAGAAGGTTTCAGGCAAGCATTTCAAGAAGTAGGGGGTACAGCTTGGCGGTTGTTCAATGACGCTCCTTATAATCCTGCGGGGAAAACTGGTACTGCAGAGGCAGTTGCAGGTAAAGAAGTGACTTATAATTTATCATTAATTGGCTATGCACCTTATGATAACCCAGAAGTAGCCTTTGCCACAATCATTCCAGATGTTGGTCAAGATTATAGTGATCATGAAGGAAATATAAATCTTAAAATTGGAAGAAGACTTTTAGACGCTTACTTTGACTTAAAGGAAAAACGACAATCAGGTGACCAAGAAGCGGACGAAAATGAAAAAGTTGAAGAAGAATAAATGACATCACTAAAAAACGAGGCTTACTAAGTGAACAGTAAGCCTCGTTTTTTAATTTAATATATCTTTTCTCAGTAATTACAGCGTCAACAGGTAAATCATATTCATCATGAGGGACGTGTTTAACAACTTGTTGTTCCATCGCGAGCGATATTTTGGATTGATGGTATTTGGATAAATACCGATCATAATAACCGCCACCATATCCAATACGATAGCCTTGATGATCAAAAAGTAAACCCGGCACAACCATTAAATCAATGTCAGAAGGTTTGACTAATTTATTGGGATCTTCTTTAGGCTCATATAGATCTAAATAAACATTTTCTAACTCATGTTGATTTGTAAAAATATAAAAATTCATTTCATGACTTTCTGGTTTGCACTTTGGCACAACTATTTGCTTACCTTGTTTCCATCCGTGTTCGATAATAGGGAGGGTGCTAAGTTCAATTTCTCTAGCAATCGTCATCGCTATTACCTCAGAATTCTTCCACCATTCTGACTCGTAAAGTTTGGTAGAGATTTGATCTAAGTAATGTTTTCGGTCTTCTTTTGAAATATGTTTTAATAAACGTTTACTAAGAACTCGAAATGTATCTTTATACATGTCATCCCTACTTTTTAGTTAATGATATAAAAAAACAGCAGGAGAAGCTCCCTACTGTTTATTTCGTTTCACGGTGAAGCGTATGTTGTTTTTCTCTTGGGCAATACTTTTTCATTTCAATACGTTCAGTGTTCGTACGTTTATTTTTAGTAGTGTAATAATTACGATCACCACATTCAGTACATGCTAAAGTTACTTGTACACGCATGTAAATCCCTCCATTTCTGCAATAACAATCATTTTCGACTACATCATCATACCAAATTGCGACAGATTATTCAAGAATGAATTGTCGTTTAAGTCTAATCATGCTTGATTCTAATTTTTGTTAAGAAATGTTAAACTAGTTAATAGGAATAGAGTAGTATAATAGAGGTGAACAACAATGATTACAGTATTCATAACACTAATCATCATTAGTCTTGTATTATTTGGTTTATCCTTTTCATGAATAATAGATTTGATGAATTAGATAAGCAAATCGAGGATCTTTCTATATCTTCCATGCAGGAAGGATACATATTAAAAAATAAAATTAAAGTTTTAGAGGAAGAGCTATTGATTGATCCGTATGCATCTTATCCCAACACAACTAATAAACAGATCAAGGGCGCTTCAAGTGTCCAAAAGGAACCAGCTGTTGTGTCTCAGGTTAGAAATTTAAGTGAACAAGGGTATTCTATAGAGAGTATAGTACAGAAAACAGGATTGCGAGAAGAAGATGTAAGAGTTATTGTTGAGCAAAATAAAAAGAATGAAGCATTTAAGTAAGGAGTCATAATCATGAAGCCACTAGTACAAGCATTTTCAATTGGCTTATTCACCGCAACAGTCATTATAGGTATTGTGTTTTTCAAATTGAAGATTCAAGTGGTCAGACAACATCTGATCAAAATGAATTGACGGAAAACCAAGCCAGACAACATCTTGAAGAAAATGGTTACGCAGTTATAGAACAAAGTGAGTATGAGAAGTTAGTGCGCGAAAGGCAGCATTTAAAAACAAAAATTGAAAATCAAAGTGACCAGACTGAATCAGGTGATAATCAGTCTAATTCTGAAAGTGTTAAAATTTATCAATTTAAAGTAAATAGCGGCATGTCGTTAAGTGAATTAGCATCACAACTTGAAGAGTTGAATATAATTGATGATGCGGAGTCATTTAGTCAATTCATGGAAAACAACAATTATAGTCGAAATGTCCAATTAGGAGAATTTGAATTACATAACCGCTTAACATATGAACAAATTGCCAATATATTAACAAAAATGATGATGAATAGACGTGCAGGTGAGGGTTTAGAGGGGTTGTTATTTTGTATGTAACTGAAAAATTCAAGTTAATGAAAATTTTAAGCCATCTGTTAGATGAAAACTATCGTCTCATTTACCAATCTAAAGATCGTGATGAATATATATTACAACGATATGATCGTAATCATAACCATATAGTAAGGTTACTTCATCGTACTTATGATTGGTCCAATCAATTAAAAAGAGACTTAGAACAGAGAATTTCCTCTATAATAAAGCAGAAAAGAATATTAAAAGGTAAGCATGTGCACCTTCACTTTATTTATATATCTGATTTAGTACCTGTTGACAATTGGGAAAGCATGAAAAGATCGATGCCAGTGCGTCACCATAAAGCGATGGATGTAACCGTCTATTATTTAGATGAACTCTCACGTGAAGAAGAGTGGTCAAGAATATCGGATCAGTTACCTGACGTTAATGACCAGTTAATGTTAAATATGCCCGATCTTGAGGAACAGGGACAGCAATCCATATATTTAGAGCAAAGCGTCCAAGCCAAACTTTTTAAAGAGAAAAAGCGTTTGAAAAAGTTTTTTTCTTATGGAAAGTCACGTTTAACGTTATTATTACTAGTAATAAATATAATCATTTTATGTTTGTTGAGAATAGCGGTGGGAGCACTAATGTAGAAAACCTGGTTAAATGGGGGGGCTAAAATTTAATCCATTCATAGCTCAAGGAGAGTATTGGCGAATCATCACATCGATGTTTCTCCATATTGGTCTGATTCATTTATTAATGAATATGATTGCGCTATATTATTTAGGTGAGGTAACAGAGAAAATTTATGGCACAAAGCGTTTTCTTGTTATATATTTTATAGCAGGAATATTCGGAAGTATTGCAAGCTTTGCAACTAATGATTCAGTCTCTGCTGGAGCATCAGGTGCAATCTTCGGATTGTTTGGAGCGCTTTTATTTTTGGGATGCATTATCGAGATATCTTTTTTAAGACAATGGGTGTTAACTTAATGGTTGTGATTGGCATTAACATCGTATTCGGTTTGTCCGTCCCTCAAATTGATAATGGGGCTCATATCGGTGGATTAGTTGGAGGCTTTATTGCATCGCAAATCGTTCATTTACCACAAAAGAAATCACCATTATTACAAGTCATTTCAGGTATTGCTGCTATTATCATAATTGGAATATTGTTTAATATGGGATTAGCAAGAGTAAAGTAGTCATAAAAGGAAGATTATTTATGAATAATATAATAGACGTAAGACATTTACTGAAAACGCTTTGGGATTTTTGTTTATATTGGCGATCGTTTGGCAGATCTAAATTTAATGGAAGATGAAATAAAAGCTTTACATGATAGTCAATTGATTAACTCTAAAGAATACACTCAGGCATTACTCATTATTAAAAATGAGAAGAAAGAACTAGAATAATTTTTAAGAAATTGCGTTATAATACTTGAATTTAAGGGTATATGAGTTAATAATATATTTTGTGAAACTTTTCTTTCTCATAATCGTCTAATATAAAGGAAAAAGAAAACTTGGAGGTTCATCTTATGGAACGCATAAAAAGAATACCATTATTTATCATTGCAGCAGTCTTAGTAGGATTAAAAACATATCTTGTATATCGCTTTTATTTCAATTTATCCATCGAGTCTATTTTTCAAGAAATCATTTTGTTTATAAATGCGTTTGCTTTTAGCTTCTTTGTGTTTTCAATTGGGGTTTGGTTTAAAGAAAGAAGACAGAAGAAGTTTATATATATTACAACAATTGCTATGACATTTATTGTGATTGCAAACTTGATGTACTATCGCAACTTTACTGATTTCATAACCTTACCTACTTTAATGCAGGTCAATAACGCTGGTGACTTAGGCGGTAGTATGTTATCGCTAGTGCACATTGAAGACATCTTTTTAATTCTCGATGTTGCGTTAATTTTTATTTCGCTAAAAAGGAAGCTTTTCCTATAGATGCATTTTCGACAATGTTTAAACGTCGAATCATTACTGTAGGCTTATCAGTTTTAGCTCTTAATTTAGTATTAGCTGAGATTGAACGCCCAATGCTATTTAAAAGAGGCTTTGACCGTGAATATTTGGTTAAGAATGTAGGGCTATTCACATTCCACGGTTATGACGCTGTCATTACAGCATCTATGCAATCAAAAAGACTTTTCGCAGATGGATCAGAGTTTAATGAAATTGAAGAATATGTTGATAATAAGGTAACAGATACTAAAAAGGCTGACCAAAAAGTAGACTTGAAAGGAATTGCAGAGGGTAAAAATATAGTATACATCGCTGTGGAATCCATGCAACAATTCGTCATTAACAGGGAAGTTAATGGAGAAGAGGTAACGCCTTTCTTAAATGATTTAATTCAAGATAGTTATTACTTTGATAATTACTATCATCAAACTGCATTAGGCAAAACATCTGACCATGAGTTCTTATTAGACAATAGTCTTTACCCATTACCTAATAGTGCAGCATTTTTACTCATGCTCAGAATGAATATTACGCATTACCTGAAATTATTAATGAAGAAAAGAATTATCAATCATATGTCTTCCACGCTAATAATGCAAGTTTCTGGAACCGAAATGTGATGTATGAACATTAGGTTATAATCAATTTTTCGATGTGGAAAGCTATGAGTTTACAAAAGAGGATAATATCGGCTGGGGCTTAAATGATAAAATGTTCTTTGAACAGTCTGTCGATATCTTAAAAGAACAACAAGATCCTTATTACGCTAAATTTATAACTTTAACAAACCATTTTCCGTTTGATATTCCTGAATCAGAGGCTTCGCTGCCACTTTATGAATCAGATTCTGTAACGCTAAACCAATACTTTCAAACGGTTCGTTATACTGATGAAGCAATTAAAGAATTTTTTGATAAAATGAAAGAAGAAGGAATGTACGAGGATACAATATTTATCCTTGGTGGAGACCACTACGGGGTTCCTTCTTATCATAATGAAGAACTAGGTGAGTATCTGGGTAAAGAGATCACTCCATATGAAGATGCTAAATTACAACGAGTACCTTTCATTATTCACATTCCTGGACATGATGGTGATCGTACGATTTCAACTCTAGTTGGGCAAATTGATTATAAACCGACTGTTCTAAATTTATTAGGAATTAATTTAAATGAAGACATTCGGTTTGGAAGTAATATGTTTAACGAGCCAAAAGATCGTAAAGACTTCATCGCATTTAGAGATGGCCGCGTAATTGGCACCGAGCATTCCTATGCCGGTGGTGTGTGTTATGATAACGAAACAGGGAAACAAGTTGAGGAAGTAAATTGTGAACCTCTTCGTGAAAAAGCATCGAAAGAATTGAATTACTCAGATGAGATTATATACGGTGACTTACTTCGTTTTTACGACTTTGAGACTGGTAAGGTTACTAAAACAGAAGAAGAGAAGTAAATAAGAATAAAAAAAAGTAGGGCTGTAACTTGAGCAGTCCTGCTTTTTTAGTATCTTAAAGTTACTGAATACATATTGGAGTGTGACGAATGAGCCAAGTCATTTATAAACTAGACAACATTTATAGACGCATCTTAACAAATATCAATATTGAAATTCATAAAGGGGACCGTGTAATGCTATTTGGTCCTTCAGGGTCAGGAAAATCAACGCTACTGCACCTATTTAATCGGCTAGACGATCCTGAACAAGGTTCGATTTTTTATAATGGTAAAAATATTAACGAACAAGATATAACGACTTTAAGAAAAAATGTGGGTTTAGTTTTACAACAACCTTATCTTTTTCCAGAAACGGTAAAAGATAACTTAATGTATGGTCCGAAATTATTTAATGATTGGAACCCTGATGAGGCGAGAACATTATTAGAATATGTCAATTTACCTGAGTCTTACTTGGATAAACCAGTAGATGAACTATCTGGAGGAGAGAAACAACGAGTCTCTTTAGCTAGGACCTTAGCTAATAAACCAGAGATTCTATTA
This sequence comes from Piscibacillus salipiscarius JCM 13188, assembly GCF_001311865.1. Classification (GTDB taxonomy): domain Bacteria; phylum Bacillota; class Bacilli; order Bacillales; family Alkalibacillaceae; genus Piscibacillus; species Piscibacillus salipiscarius. The sequence continues at coordinate 43,450 of NZ_BBCD01000007.1, read as the reverse complement.
TTAGATGAACCAACAAGTGCATTAGATGACCAAAACATTGAACAAATTGAACAAGATTTAATTAATTTGATTCAACATAACGATTTGACAGTCATAATGGTTACACACAATCTCGAGCAGGCCAAACGTTTAGGAAATAGAGGAATTTATTTAGAAAATGGAAAGATTGTTGAAGAAGGATTGCTGCCAGATATGTTAGATCGACCTGAAACAGAGGCATTAAAGAATTTTACTACGAATCACTAGGAGGTACTTATGGAAAGAGATGTTTCAAATTTTTCATTACTTGTGCTAATTGTCTTTGTGATGATTCCCTTTACGATTTCTTACTTTTATCAGTTAGGTTTAAAAAAGGATATTCTTTGGTCATCAATTCGTGGCGCTATCCAGCTATTCTTAATAGGTTTAATTCTTACATATTTGTTTAATTTAAACCCTTTTATAGGTATTCCAATTATGCTTAGTGTGATGATTACTATTGCAACGTTTCATGCAAGAAAGAAAGGTAAAGAGCTTCCAAATGTATTTATAACAATTTTGGGTGGACTCATTGTCATTGAAGTATTTGTACTAGCCTTATGGTTGGGTTTTGACATGGTGTCATTTACACCTGAAGAAATCATTCCAATGAGTGGGATGGTGATTGGGAATAGCATGGTTGCAATGGGGCTATCTTTAGAGAGAATGAAATCTGAATTCAGTACGAATAGGGGGAAAATATTAGCAGCTTTGTCTTTAGGTGCAACCCCAAAACAAGCGTCACATCTATCTGTTAGGAGAACTTTAAATGCGGCATTAATACCAAATATTGATCAACTTAAAACAATCGGTTTAGTGCAATTACCGGGTATGATGACAGGCCTTATTTTAGGTGGGGTTGAACCCATAGTTGCGATCAAATATCAATTAGTCATTTCAATAAGTATTTTTTCATCTGTATCAGTTAGTGCGATTATTGTTTCATTAGTAATGTATCGCTTCTTCTATAATGAAAGGATGCAAATTGTGGATCTCGAAGAAGTGTAAAATAAAAACGGCTAACCGTTATTGTTAGCCGTACAGTTACTTTGTTAGATCATGTTCATGAATTCTGAATAAATGGTCATCACAGAGAACCAACCGAACACAGCTGCAGATGCACCTGCAAATAATAAAGCTAAAACATTACGGCGCTTTAGTTCTCTAAATACAGCAATAAAACTTAAGATCGCTACGAATAAGAAGATAATTCCTAATACCATTTGGTAGTTGCCTCCTTGGAAAACTTAGTTGTTCAATTAAACATATTCTTGATTTATAACGTATCATACTCTAGTATATTTTATACAAAAAAAAAAATCTTACTGTCGAGTGAAAACCTAAAAAATTGCTTTATAAAAAGGGGACATTTTTGTGAACATTAAACGTTTTGAATTAGGATTGTTAGGAACTAATTGTTATTTATTAGAAATGGGCCAAAAAAATTCTCGTAGTTGACCCTGGCGGGGACGCAGACGTTCTAGTTCAGTACTTTAACGAACATAGATTAAGTCCAATAGCAATTTTACTAACTCATGCTCATTTTGATCATATTGGAGCTGTAGAAGATATTAGAACTAAATATGATATTCCTGTATACATGCACTCTAGTGAGAAGGATTGGCTTACAGATTCAAGTTTAAATGGATCTAAACTATTTGGAGTGGGGGAGATATTTAGTCATAAACCTGCTGAACACTTTTTAGATGAAGGTTCTATAACAATAGAGAGCTTCAATTTAGTGTATTATACACCCCTGGACATTCACCAGGTAGCATATCGTTTTGGCTTGAAGGTGAAAAGGTATTAATCGCAGGTGACACTCTCTTTAAAGGAAGTATTGGTCGGACAGATTTACCTTTTGGCAATCATAATCAATTAATAAGTAACATTAAAGAGAAAATCTTAAGCTTACCCGATGATACACTTGTTTTTCCAGGTCATGGACCATCGACGACTGTAGGAGAAGAAAAAGAAGGCAATCCATTTTTAAACTAAAAAAGGATGGCATATTCGCCATCCTTTAATTAGTGCGCAAATCCAGGTTCTAGAAGGAATGTGACATAGTAAGTAAACCCTACCATGAAAACAGTTAAGTACGCGCCAAAGATATACATATAAAGACGTTCAGAAAGATTTAAGTATCCAATTCCTAAAAAGAAAACAGTTTGCGCTAAAAATAATAGTGATAACTGAATCATACCACCTGCGTAGAACATCGCTGTGAAAATACCTGTCCAAAACGCAATCACTCTAAACATTCGTGGCATCTCTTTTTCCTCCTTTGTGCAGGAATGTTGTCAAAACATTATATATGAATCCAAAATAAATGTAAATGAACATTTTATGTACTTTAACAACTTTTACCTTTATCTTTGTGATAACTGGGCCACCAGGATTCGAACCTGGGAATCACGAGACCAAAACCCGTTGCCTTACCGCTTGGCTATGGCCCAATTCACAATTATTATTATATCATCATTATTAGAATTTATACATTCCAAACCGTCGTATGTTTGTAAGGTTCTTGATTTGTATCTTTTAAGAAAACTTCAAGTTCAATCCTTAAGGTATTGTTAGTTAATAAATAATACGATACGTTCACTTTTCCTGTATTATAATTAAAAATTAGTTCCTGTTCTTCTTTGTTAAGATCTAATGTGTCTAAAACTAGAGAAAATTCATGTAATGAGATTTGAATGAGATTTTGAGTGCTTTCCTGTTTGTTTATTAATTGAATATGTCTCAATCGTTCTTGTTCCTCTTGCCAAGTCATCAGTATATAAGATGAGGCGAACATCATTAAAGTGAGTACATAAGGTAATATTATCCCAGACTCATTATTAGCTGTATGGCGGATGTTCTTCAAAGTTTTGCATGAAGTAAATTCTTTCAAATGTATGTTGGTCTCCTTTCGAAATTACAATCTTATACGTTTGTTCGTTAAGTTTTGATACTTTAAATTCTTTCACATTTCTTAAAATAACTTCATGCCCCGTATTATTAACCCTTCTTCTGATTTGGTCCCCGTATAGTTCATATTTAATTGTTGTACCATCTTGATTAACCAGAGATATTGAATAATCATTGTAATGTTGTTTTATGGATCTATTCACTTCATTTTGTATGAAGAAGTGAACATGTCTAATTTCTAACTCAGATTGATCGTAAGAGGATTCAACAGACTGTATAAAAGATATAAAATGAACAATCATCGGGGTAAGTAAAAATAAAACAGAGATTGATATTAATAACGATAATAATGTAAAACCTTTATTATTGATTAGGGACATAACGGCACATACTTTCTTCAATGTTATTAAAATCGATCCAAGTGATGCAGTACTCTAAGACCCGTGTATTTATCTGATTAATGTTTATAGTAAATTCTTTATCTTTATATATGATGGTATTATGGACGCTAATTTCTTCATTGGTAATCTGTTTTTTAGTATATCATTATATAAATCTTCAGCTGTTAAGTAATATTGTTGGCTATCCTGGAAATTAATTAAACTTAATGTTGAAGGCAAAATGAAAGATAAAAATATTAAAACTGCGCTAAGAGTTAAAAGTAAGTCTAACAAGATAAATCCATTACGATTCTTTAGTAACATAAAATCTTCCTTTACCAAACGGAAATGTAACGCGATAGATTGATTCTTGATAATATAGAAGTATTTCTCCAGGATTTAAGATGGTGCCATCAATATTGTATTGAATCGGCTTTTTTAAAGTGGATAAGTACACCCTTAAATCCGGGTGGTAAAATCGCTTAATCGTGGTAGGTTCGTGCGTTGGATCCTTAATAATGTAATGGTTCTCAGGTGTGTTAAAAGTTATTGAAATAGGTGTTTGATATGTGGTTGCTCTCTGCTGAAAATATAATACATCCTTGCTTAATTGTTCTAAAAATTCCTCAGGTGGTTTATTATAATCTTTATGGTGATAATTAGACATTGAAATGGCAATGAATACCATTAAAATAGTAAGGACTAAAAGGGTCTCAATTAATGTATAGCCTGCCCGGTTATTAGCGATTAAAGTTGACTTTTCCATCAACAATTTCAGCACTTTCTAAACAAGTATGGTTTGTAGAGTCAATTGAAGTAAGCTGGGTAAGGTCTGTAGGAAAGACTCCTTCGTTAATCTTATATAGCTGCACTTCACTTTGCACTAAATCTTCGTATGCATCACAGCCCTTATTTTCTACAGTATCATTGTAATCTTTAATATTAGGAATAGCTAAAATTAGTAGAAATGAAATAATCATGAGCACGATTAACATCTCAATAAGTGTAAACCCTTTTTCTGATTTGAACATGACCTTTTCTCTCCTTATATTTGTTGAATTAATTTATAAATGGGGGAAGATGGTTAGCATATAAACAGTTACAACAAGCAAACCTACAATGGCATAAAGTACAGGCTGAATGAGCATAATAGTTTGTTTAATGCGTTCTTCAAGTGATTCAAGTAATAGAAGAGAGTATTGCTGCAGATCATAACTTAAAGTACCTTGCTCATCACTACGATTAATGACCCATTTCAAGTCTTCTTGAATAAACGGAAAATCTTTTATCGAATGGTAAAGCGAAGTTCCATTGGATAACTGTTTGAGTGTGATAGTAGCGAAATATTTTAGTGTGTCGTTTTCATTTTGAGTCTTTAATAGAATCAGTGAATCTTTTATATTTTTCCGCTTTGTAGTAAAGCGTAAAGTTGGTAAGAAAATTGAATACTAATGTATGAACTATATATTGATCTGTATATTGGTATTTTTTCAATTATCATTAACCTTTTTTCTACTGGAGAATTTCTTATATACATCGCGCCTAATAAAGTGGCTAGGGCAACAATCACTAATAAAACTAATGTTATGTTAAAGATAAATACAATGGTGTTTATAACGATAACTGACTGCGTTTCACCAAAACTCTTAAACGTTTGGACCATTGATGGAAATAAGTAGAGGTTTAACCCGATAAACAACATGATGGTCATCAATATTAGAAATAGAGGATATCTAAGCGTTTTTTTAGTTTGCTTTGTAAGTTATAACGTAGTTTCATTAAATGAGTACAATGAGATAAATGATCATGTAAATGACTCGATTCCTTAGAAAAGTTGATATAAGAGATAATTAAAGGATGAAAAGATAACATCTTAAAACAATAATCAATAGAGTGTCCAGAATGAAGTAAGAGAGAAAATTTATTGGCTATATGATCTAGTTGATGGTCGAAATGCATAAACTCTAAAGCTTGCTTAATGGTGTAATGCTTACCTAATAATTTCGATAAACGTTCAATAAACTGTATTTGCGTTTGCAAATTTAATGGCCTGTCACGATGATATTTTTGTAAATCCAAGTGCATAAGCTTTATTCCTTAATGATTGAAATGTTTGATAACCAGCAAGGTGGGAAGGCGGGGTTTCGTTTATCGTTTGTATTAGGTGATCACCTGTTAAAATTTCAGCAATTGCAGCTCGTCTTAAAGCAGGATTTGATAAGGGTTGCACAACGGGTAATAGCTGTTGAGAAGCCACTCCGATTATTGTTTCCTGTAAGTCAACTTGTGACAGCCCCATGGCTTTTAATCTAGAAATAGTACCGAAAGCATCTTTAGCATGAATGGTACTCATGACTAAATGTCCGGTAAGAGCTGCTTTAAAAGCGAATTTAGCAGTATGTTCATCACGGATTTCACCGATCATAATGATATCGGGGTCATGTCGTAATGCTGCTTTTAACCCAATATCATAACTGAAACCGGACTTTTCATTGACTTGTACTTGTAATAAGTTATCGACCTGTTGTTCAACGGGATCTTCTAAAGTAATAGCTTGATAACCATACAATTCAATTGATTTTCTAAGTAATGCATACATAGTTGTAGTTTTGCCAGATCCTGTTGGACCAGTAAATAACAACATTCCTGATTGTTTTTTGATCCAGCCCAAGAGTGCTTTGGCTTGAGTAGGGAATAAAAATAATCGTTCAACAGTGGGATAAATATCTTTAGGTATTAACCTAATTGCTAAGCTTTCAGTAACTTTAGTAGGTAGAGTGGATAATCGCAAATCATACGTGTGCCATTTATTTTGATGCATGATGGTGCCGTTTTGAGGTAGTCGCTTCTCCGCAATATCCATACCTGAATTGAATTTAAAATAGCCTAGTAAGGTATGATAAGATTTAATGGAAGTGATTCAAAATACCACCGATAGCCATTTAAGCGAAAATAAATTTCGACCTCATTTTCTTTTGGGGTAAAATGAATATCAGATGCCGTTTTTTCAATTGCGCGATCTAACATAGTGTAGGCATATTTTTCGGGTAAAAACATTTTGTAATCCCCCTTATATAAAGTAGGTGTTTTAATTGAAGTCAATTGTTTTAATAGGATTTATGGGTGCAGGTAAGACAACTGTTGGCCAACAATTAGCAGCTCGTTTGAGAATTCCTTTAATAGATACAGATGAGTTGATTAAAAAAGAAACGAATCTTTCCATTCCTAAAATATTTGAATTATATGGCGAAAGTCATTTTAGGAAGTTAGAATCAGAGATGTTAAAAAGCGTTTTAAAGCAAAATCATGTGGTCAGTACCGGCGGGGGAATTGTGGAACTTAAGCAAAATCGAGATTTCTTAAAACAACATCCTTATACTTTCTTTTTAAAAACGCAATTAACAACTATTTTTAACAGACTTGATGGTGATCAAAATCGACCATTATGGAATCAACCATATATAAAACGGTTAGAGCTGTTTAACAAGAGACAGGTTTATTACGAAGAAGCATCAAATGTAACTATTGAAACGGACCAATTAACAGTTGAGGAAATTGTGCACAATATTCTTACTCACTTATGTTATAAATGAGTATAATTGTCGCGTCAAATCCCCCAAAATTCGATTTTTAACTAATTAAAAATTAAGTTATCTTCCCATTTTTTTGTTATGAAGGAACAATTTTAAGAAGAAAAATCAATTTATATATCTTTTAAATTTTTTTATTTTACTTTTATGTTAGAAATTGTAAATAGACAAAATAAGGCTTGTCGTGATTGAAAAATCGGCGACAAGCCTCGTGTTTATTATTAGGTTATATTCATCATGTTTTTTGAACGTGTTTCTGTTATATAAAATAAACCACAATTGACTAGTTTTAATTGTACTTTTGGATATAAGCGATCATAAATTTGTTTTTCAATGTTATCTTTTAATAATTCACCATCCTCTTGTGCCCTGTTTTCAAATAGTTGATTGGTCATTTCCATTTCCTTCTGATAAATCTCTTTCGATTGCTCAGCGAATGCTGAAGACTTTTGTTTAATTCTCTCATTAATTTCATGGTTAATCATCATAACGGCCCTCTTAGTAGATATAATAGGCGGAATTTTATAGCATAAATCTGGAATAATCTTTGAAAATGGTTCATCTAATAGTTCATCCATCATTTTAAACCTCATGGTTCCGTTGATGAGATAAACGCCTACACTCACCATTTCATCATGGGTATAAGCACCTTGATAACGAACCATTAAGTTGCAAACAAACCATGGATGAAGCGGCTGTCGGTCTTGGGATGGATTCTGTTCGTAGAGTTCTGTGTATTTACCTTCTTCAAAATAACCTGAAATAACTGTTCCAGCCTAGGCGAACCGTAATGAATCCATTCACCTTTTTCAGCCTTTTTGTTTTCATCGGAAATAAAAGTAACCGACATTGGGTCACCCTTATAACCTAGTTTTTTGACATACTGCCAATAAAAGGGGCGGTTCATTAATCGTTGATCTAGCTCTTCAGTGAGTTTAACTTTTAATATGCCTTGTTCGTTATATTCAATTGTGGCATTGCGCTTATAGAAAAAATTGAACTAAAAAATCATGTATTTCAGCTTGATTCATTAGCAATATCCCTTTCTACATGACTGTCACTAATGACAGAGAATAGGTGGTCAACTTTTATTGATGCTTCTTTTTCCGATTTTGAGTCTTTAACGATATCAACAATTTCATCTTCTAGGTTTGATATTCCTAGTTGACTTAGGATTTGATCAAGCTCTCCAATAACGTCTTTAAATAGATCTAATTTATTATAAAGTAAATTTAAAACACGTTCATCAATAGTATTATTTAACACCATATAATAAATATTGACGTCTTTTGTTTGACCAAAACGATGTATACGACCAATTCTTTGCTCCAATTTCATCGGATTCCACGGTAAATCGTAGTGAATCATATGGTTACAAAACTGTAAATTTAACCCTTCACCACCAGCATCTGTTGCGATTAATACTTGGGCTTTGTTTTTAAAAAGCTGTACCATCCAATCCTTTTTACTCTTTTTAAACTTGCCGTTAAATGTAACTGAAAATATCCCATTTTGATGTAATAACCACTGTAAATAAATCTGAGTAGATTTATATTCTGTGAAAATGATGCATTTATCGTTTATTGACTTCACAAATTCAACAGTCTTTAATGCTTTAGAATGATGGGGAAGTTGTTCAATTTGATCCATCAATTCTTTCTTAAAATCATGATTCCAATCTGAGTGTCTAATCGTTTCGTAGCACGCTTCACGACTTGAACAGATTTCACGTTGTAACGTAAGAGCTGTGAAGGAATGATTCACATTAAGTGATTCTAATGTATTATAAAAAGTCATCTCATCTTCAGTGAAATCTACTCGTATTGTATCGATTTCACGCTTTGTCCATTCGTTCGTCGTCTCTGATCTGCGATTTCGAATCATCGATTGTTTGACTAATGTTTGAATGGCATCGCTATCGTCTTTACGTTCTTTTTCGAACGGTTTGTTTAAAACGACTGCTTATCACCAAGTAAACCAGGCCGCACAATGGACATTAAATAATAAATCTCATCAATTTTATTTTGAATTGGTGTTGCCGTTAAAAGCAGGCAATAGGTTGATTGAATTTGTTTTACAAATTGGTAGTTGCGAGTCTTAGGATTTTTTAGTCTATGAGCTTCATCAATAATGAGCATGTCATACTCTTGCGAGAGAATCTCACTAGCATGAGGCTCTTTTTTGCAAGGTCTATAGACGAAACAACGATATCATAAGCTTGCCAAGGGTAAGAACGGTGTTTAGCTTTAGCAGGTATGTAAAACCGTTGTTGAAGTTCAATTTCCCATTGTCTAATCAAGGATGAAGGAACTAAGATTAATACTTTTTTAACTAGATTTTTAACCATTAGTTCTTTTAAAATAACCCCGGCTTCAATGGTTTTGCCCAAACCAACTTCGTCTGCAAGAATCGCACGCCCATGCATTTGGTGTAGAACTTTATTAACGGCTTCTAGTTGGTGGGGCATCAAATCCAAATCCGTTAAATACTGCATACAAGTTAAACGGTCTTTCAAGGTCATTTTCATTTGACTAATTGTGTACGCTTGTTTGAATGTATTCCAATCACTAATGGAGTATTGATTTAAATTTTCTTCAAGAGACTGTAATTCATCATCATGAATAACAATGTTCATTAATTATACTCCTCTCATTACGTAGTTTTATATTTTTAAAATTTAAAAACATCTTATCTAAATTTGTTGTAGTCGCTTACACAACTAGGAGACATATGCTATAATGTGACACAAGTATATTAATATTATGTACAAAAAATAGAATACTATTAGGCGAATGAAGACAAGGGGAGAGACCATTTTGTGGCGCCGACGGAGCAAGTACGATTGTTTCGTATGAATCTCTCAGGCAAAAAGACTCTTGTCAGACGCTACTCTGGAGAGTGCTTCATTAGAAGCCACCAAAGATGCAAGTAATGCTTATGTATTACGAAACTTTCAGGTGACAGGACAGAGAGAATTCCGAATCCTTAATTTGGTATTCTCTTTTTTAATGCTTAAAAATGGAGGGATGAATAATGGGAGAATTAAAACGTACACCTATTTTTCCAGCTTACAACACGAAAACAGTAGATTTTGGCGGCTGGGAAATGCCAGTACAGTTTATCGGTATTAAAGATGAGCACCACGCAACTCGTGAGAAAGCAGGTCTATTTGACGTATCTCACATGGGGGGAAATTTTAGTTGAGGGTTCTGATAGTGAAACGTTTTACAAAAACTACTAACCAATGATGTATCTAAAGTTTCCGTCAACCAAGCACAATATACCATTATGTGTTATGAAGATGGTGGAACTGTTGATGATCTAATTGTTTATAAATTAGACGACAATAAATATCTATTGGTTGTGAATGCTGCTAACACTAAGAAGGATTTTGAATGGATCGAAAAACATGTTGAAGGTTCAGTAGAAGTCAGTAATGTTTCGGATCAATTCGTGCAGTTAGCCCTTCAAGGACCGAAAGCTGAACCCATATTACAAGCACTAACTGATGATGACTTAAGTGAAATTAAATTCTTCCGCTTTAAGCAAGATGTAGCATTCAAAGGAGTTAATCATACAGCTATTGTATCTCGTACAGGATATACTGGTGAAGATGGTTTTGAGATCTACATAGATCAAGCAAGCGGTTTAGAGCTTTGGAATGCTATTTTAGAAGCTGGCAAGGATGATGGAGTGACACCAGTAGGATTAGGAGCTAGGGATACACTTCGTTTTGAAGCCAATCTTGCACTTTATGGTCAGGAGCTTTCGAAAGATATAACACCAATTGAAGCAGGGTTAGGTTTTGCTGTTAAGGTGAAGAAGGATTCTGACTTTAATGGTAAAGTAGTTTTAAAAGACCAAAAGGAAAATGGACCAAAACGAAAATTGGTTGGAATAGAAATGCTTGACAAAGGCATCCCTCGTCATGGTTATGAGGTATTTAAAGAAGGTGAACCTGTAGGATTTGTCACATCAGGAACACAATCTCCGACTTTAGGAAAAAAATGTCGGCTTAGCGTTAGTTAAGACTGAACTGGCAAATGAAGGTGAATTGTTAGATATTCAAGTAAGAAAACGTACCCTTCAAGCAAAAGTCGTTCCTACACCATTTTATAAAAGAAAATAAGAGAGGTGAATGATTGTGCAACATCGTTATATACCTATGACAGAAGAAGATAAACAAGCGATGCTTAAGAGGATTGGAGTAGAATCTACAGAAGAATTATTCGCTGATATTCCTGAAGAAGTACGCTTTAATGGTGACTTAAATATTAAACCAGCTAAAAATGAACATGAATTGAAGAAAGAGTTAATGCAATTAGCTGATCAAAATGTTAATTTACAGAGCCATACATCCTTTTTAGGAGCTGGTGTGTATCAACACTACATACCTTCAATTGTTGATCATGTCATATCTAGATCGGAATTTTATACGGCATATACACCATACCAACCAGAAATTTCGCAAGGTGAACTTCAGGCAATCTTTGAATTTCAGACAATGATCAGTGAACTGACTGGCATGGAAGTTTCAAACTCTTCCATGTATGACGGTGGAACGGCATTAGCTGAAGCGGTCAATCTATCTGCCGGTCAAACTAGAAAGAAAAAAGTATTAGTTTCAAAAGCAATTCATCCTGAGTCCTTAGAAGTCATTCATTCTTATGCAAAAGGACCTAACCTTGAAATTGTGGAAATCGATGTAAAAGATGGTCTCACAGATTTAGAGCAACTTGAGAATGAATTAGATGAAGACACAGCAAGTGTTGTCGTTCAGTATCCTAACTTCTTAGGACAGGTGGAACCCCTGCAGAAAGTGAATGAAATAATTTCTAAGCAGAAAAAACCATGATGTTAGTTTCTAGTAACCCGCTTGCTTTAGGTTATTTAACACCACCTGGTGAATTCGGGGCTGATATTGTCGTTGGAGATGCGCAGGTTTTCGGTATTCCAGCGCAGTATGGTGGACCTCACTGTGGATATTTCGCGACCACTAAAAAATTAATGAGAAAAGTGCCTGGACGTTTGGTTGGTCAAACGGTAGATGAAGAAGGACAACGCGGGTTTGTCTTAACTCTACAAGCTAGGGAGCAGCATATCCGTAGGGATAAAGCAACTTCAAACATTTGTTCAAACCAAGCATTAAATGCCCTTGCATCTTCAGTAGCTATGTCAGCTCTTGGCAAGCAAGGTGTTAAGGAAATGGCCGTCTTGAACATGAAAAAAGCTCGATATGCTAAAAAGAAATTTGAAGAAGCAGGTTTCGATATTGTCTATAGTGGATCATTCTTCAATGAATTTGTTGTGAAAGTGAACCATAATATTAAGCAGCTAAATCAGAAGTTAGTTGATAAAGGATATATCGGCGGCTTTGATTTAGGAAGGGTTAATAGTGAGTGGGAACAACAGCTGTTAGTTGCTGTAACTGAAATACGCACGAAAGAAGAGATCGAACAATTTGTAACAGAATTGGGTGATATGAATGGCTAATCAAAAAGATTTTCCTGTTATTTTTGAATTAAGCAAAGAAGGAAGAATAGGTTATAGCTTACCAGAACAAGACGTACCAGATGTAGATCTCGATCAAGAATTTAGTTCTGAATATATTCGAAAAGAAGAACCAGATTTACCTGAGGTGAGTGAACTTCAAATTATGCGTCACTATACAGCATTATCGAAACGTAATCACGGGGTAGATTCAGGTTTTTATCCATTAGGTTCTTGTACGATGAAATACAATCCTAAAATCAATGAAGATGTTGCTCGTATTCCAGGGCTCAGTCAAATTCACCCTTATCAAGATGAAGATACAGTACAAGGTGCATTAGCTTTAATGTATGATTTACAAACGACTCTAGCTGAAATTACAGGTATGCATGAAGTTACGTTACAACCTGCAGCAGGTGCACATGGTGAATGGACAGGACTTATGATGATCCGAGCATTCCATGAAGCAAATGGTGACTATAATCGTACTAAAGTTATAGTTCCAGACTCAGCGCATGGAACAAATCCAGCATCAGCAACTGTAGCAGGTTTTGATGCAGTAACTGTTAAGTCAAATGAACGTGGTTTAGTTGATCTTGAGGATTTAAAACGTGTAGTAGGTGATGATACAGCAGCATTGATGTTGACAAACCCTAACACACTTGGTTTATTTGAAGAAGAAATTTTAGAAATGGCTAAAATTGTGCACGATGCTGGTGGGCGTCTTTACTATGATGGTGCAAACTTAAATGCCATTATGGGATATACAAGACCTGGAGATATGGGCTTTGATGTGGTGCATTTAAACCTTCATAAAACATTCACAGGTCCTCATGGTGGAGGTGGCCCAGGTTCAGGTCCAGTTGGTGTTTCAAAAGAGCTTGCTAAATATTTACCAAAGCCAGTTTTAACAACTAATGGTGAAAAGTATTATTTCAATCATGACCGACCTGATTCCATTGGACGAGTGAAGCCATATTACGGGAACTTTGGCATCAACGTTAGAGCTTATACGTATATTCGTTCTATGGGACCTGATGGATTGAAACAAGTAAGTGAGAATGCTGTCCTTAACGCGAATTACATGATGCGCCGCCTGCAAGATGAATATGAATTACCATTTAAACAACATTGTAAACACGAATTTGTATTGTCGGGTAAACATCAAAAGAAATTAGGTGTACGGACCCTAGATATCGCTAAAAGGTTATTAGATTTTGGCTATCACCCACCAACAATTTACTTCCCATTAAATGTGGAAGAAGCATTAATGGTAGAGCCAACAGAAACAGAGTCCAAAGAAACATTGGATGAGTTCATTGATGCTATGATCCAAATTTCTAATGAGGCAAAAGATGACCCAGAAGTTGTTCAAGAAGCTCCACATACAACTGTTATTAGCCGGTTAGATGAAACACAAGCAGCTAGAAAACCAGTGCTAAGATATTATAGAGATGAAGCATAAAATCTCTATATAATAAAAAAGATTCCAGCCTAAGCTGGAATCTTTTTTAATATCCTTTCTTCTTAACCTTTACTTTACCTGACCATTTACGAAAACCACCTTTTAGATGGTTGAGATCTTGATATCCCTTTTTCTTCAATACAGTTGCTGCACGTAGAGAACGTTGCCCACTTTGGCAGTATAGATAAACAGGTTTATCTGGGCGAATTTCTTGAAGGCGTTGTTTTAGCTGAGACATTGGGATGTTTCTAGCTCCTAAAATATGTCCTCTCTCAAACTCATTAGGTTCTCTTACATCAATTAATTGTGCTTTACGATAACCTTCTTTGAACTGAGATTCAGTTAATGTGTTTAAAAATTTATTAGTTCTAATATAACGTATAACACCAATTAAAATAAACGCTGCTATTACGAGCAATATAGATAAGATAATCTCCATGTCGATTCCCTCTCTTTTTTCTCTTTCTCTATTATATTATATAGGGCATAACTAGAATATTCAAAGGTAAAAAATCAAAAGTATTTAATTAATCTTTCTTTTATTTATAAATTCGACAATTTTTTAGTTGACTTTATAAATTATTTGTGCATCAAATACCATATATAGTGTTAAAATAAAACTTAATACAATATATTGATTTGTTTTTGTTGTTCTGTTATGTTTAATTCAACAAATCTAATTAAACATTAGATTTGTCGAAGAGGAGGAAGATTCATGCAAGGTGTAAAAAGCAGGGGCTACCAAATTGATGTGGAGCGTTTAAATGAAGACATTAAACAATTTCCACAAGTTCACCCCATTACTTCCGAGATGAACACAACGCATAAAGGCGTATCACGATTAGTGATGCTGGACCGATATGCTTTTAAAGACACAGAAAAGAAAACATTAAAAGACGGGGATTTTGTTGTCCTAACTGTTAAAGATGACCCTAAATTTCCAGCTAGAGGTACAGGATTTATTGTATCAATTAATGATGAAACTAAAAAGGCAAAAATTAAAGTTGAAGAAGATTTTATTCATGTACTGGATAAAGTAGAAGAACAACAAACAGGAATTGTTGAGCGACCAATAAGTGCCATTGATAAACCTTTAGAAGTTTATTATGAACAAATCGCAAGACGTAATGCGACAGGACTTGCTGAGGTGGAACGCTCACCTGAAAAAAGACAAGAATGGTATGAGAAATTTAACGAAGAATTATCCAATTTAAACTTCATCCCAGCAGGACGAGTTCTTTATGGCGCAGGGTCAAACACAGACGTTACTTATTTTAACTGTTATGTAATGCCTTTCGTGAAAGACTCTAGAGAAGGAATTAGTGATCACCGAAAACAAGTTATGGAAATTATGTCGCGTGGTGGCGGTGTAGGAACGAACGGCTCTACATTAAGACCTAGAAATGCCTTAGCTAGAGGCGTAAATGGTAAATCATCTGGTTCGGTATCTTGGTTAGATGATATAGCGAAGCTAACACATTTAGTTGAGCAGGGCGGTTCAAGACGCGGAGCCCAAATGATTATGCTTAATGACTGGCATCCAGATATCATTGAATTTATTATTTCTAAGATGCAAAATCCTAGAATTTTAAGATACTTAATAGAAAATATAGAAGATGAAACGATTCAGCAATTAGCTAAAGACAAGCTGAAATTTACGCCGTTAACAACAAATGAAGAGCATATGTACCAGGGAATCGTTAACTACAAACATATTCCAGGACAAGGTGGTTTCTCAGATGAAAATATTAGAGAAGCAGAAGCCAAGTTAAGAGACGGCGGAACATACAGTGTTCATAACTCTGAATTTTTAACAGGTGCCAATATTTCTGTTTGTATCACGGATGAATTTATGGAAGCCGTAGAAAATGATGGTGAGTATGAACTTCGTTTTCCTGACGTAGAAAATTATTCAGATGAAGAAATGCACTATTACAATGAGCATTGGCATGAATATGGTGATGTAAGAGAGTGGGAAAACTTAGGTTACGGAATTAGAGTTTATAAACGCATTAAAGCAAAAGAGCTTTGGGATCTAATTAACATTTGTGCTACGTACTCTGCTGAACCTGGTATTTTCTTTATTGATAATGCGAATAAAGAAACAAACGCTAAAGCTTATGGCCAGAAAGTAGTGGCAACAAATCCTTGTGGTGAGCAACCCCTCGCACCATTTTCTGTCTGCAATTTAGCAGCGGTGAACTTGGCGAATATAGCTGATAAACAATTAAAACAACCTGATTTCAACAAACTGAAGAAGACAGTTGAAGTTGGAGTTAGAATGCAAGATAACGTCATTGATGCAACACCTTATTTCTTAGATGAAAATCGCAAGCAAGCATTAGGTGAGCGCCGTGTCGGCTTAGGTGTTATGGGACTTCATGATTTATTGATCTATTGCGAGACTGAATATGGATCTGAAGAAGGAAATCAAATGGTCGATCAAATCTTTGAAACCATTGCAACAACGGCTTACCGTACATCGATCGAGCTCGCTAAAGAAAAAGGAAGTTTCCCTTTCTTAATTGGAGAAACAGAACAAGAAACACAAATGCTACGTGAAAGATTCATTAGTACAGGTTATATGGATAAAATGCCTGAAGATGTAAAAGAAGGTATTCTAAAATACGGCATAAGAAATTCACATTTACTAACGGTTGCGCCAACTGGTTCGACAGGAACTATGGTAGGTGTATCTACTGGTCTTGAACCATACTTCTCTTTTACTTATTACCGTAGCGGACGGTTAGGTAAATTTATTGAAGTAAAAGCGGACATAGCTGAAGAGTATTATAAAGAGCATCCTGAAGCATCTAAAGACGAGCTTCCTAAATGGTTTGTTACAGCAATGGAATTATCACCTGAAGCACATGCTGACACACAGTGTGTCATTCAGCGCTGGGTCGATAGTTCAATTTCAAAAACGGTTAATGCTCCAAAAGGTTACCGCGTTGATCAAGTTGAGAAAGTGTATCGTCGCCTGTATAAAGGTGGAGCCAAAGGTGGTACAGTCTATGTAGATGGCAGTCGTGATACACAAGTCTTAACGCTAAAAGCTGAGGAAAATGATTTCTCTGAGCAACAAGAATTATTCGAAGAAGAAGAGAAGAAGTCGTTTTAATGGAGACAGTACAAGAGTTAGATAAAACGAATGTTAACATAGGTTCTGAAATTGGTGATACTTGCCCTGTGTGTCGTAAGGGTAGTGTAGAAGATGTTGGTGGTTGTAACACTTGTACTAATTGCGGCGCACAGTTGAAATGTGGGTTATAAGCTTAAAGTGTCTGGTTATACCAGGCACTTTTTTTGGCTAGAATTGTATAAAATTTTAAACTTTTTAGGCTCTACAATATTTGTTGGGGTTTAGCATTATCTAGTTATAAATAATACAATCCACTCATATAATGATATGTGCATGAATGGGTGGAGGGATCGCAATGGAAGTGGATGGCGTTTTTTCCGGTGGCGGTATCAAAGCATTCGCATTTTTGGGGGCTTTAGATGAGTGTGAACGACAAGACATCCGTTTCAAACGGATTGTGGGTGCTTCCTCAGGTGCATTAATTGCTGCACTTATTACTGCTGGGTATAAACCTGGTGAATTAAAAACAATTATTGATCAAATTGATACTGAGAAGTTTTTAGATCCTCATCCAATTGCAAAACATATCCCACTCGTGAAATGGCTATGGTTATATTTTAGATTAGGGTTATATCAAGGGGATTATATAGAAAATTGGATTGAAGACTTATTAAAAGCTAAAGGGGTCCATACTTTCGCAGATCTTAATGATAACTTATACATAGTCGGAGCGGATATCACAAATGGAAGAATTGCTATATTTCCAGATGATTTGGAAAACATATATGGGATTGACTCTAGTATGTTTTCAGTTGCTAAAGCTGTTAGAATTAGTATAAGCATTCCATATTTCTTTCAGCCCATAAATTTGAAGACGAATCACGTTAATAAGTGCGTCTTTGTAGACGGTGGGACATTGAGTAATTTTCCATATTGGGTATTTAAGCAAGAAAAGTTAAAGAACAATCGGCCGTCATTGGGAATTAAACTAAGCTCAAATGATCCGGTAGTACCGGGCCAAAAAATTAAAACAGCATTTGATATGTTACCCGCAATTGTTTCAACTATGATTCATGCACATGATACTAAATACATATCTAATAAAGAAGCGGAAAATATTATGTTTATCCCTATTAATGATGAAGTTAATGCAACTGATTTTGATTTAAGCCAAGAGAAGAAAGATTACCTTTACAATATCGGTAAGGAGAGCGCCAAGAAGCATTTCAGTTCATGGGATGTCATAAAAAATAGCTGAACCTTAATAGGCTCAGCTATTTTTTATTCCCTTTAATAACAGTTAGATGAGAAGCTTTTTATTTGTCCGTTGAATTTTGCTTGGTCCGTTACGTTTTGTAAAAGGTACCGTATTTTGAGAATATTTCTTTTTGGATTGTTTGACTGCCTTACGATAATTACGATCTTGGCCACCTTTATGTCTACCGATTAAAAAGTAATAAATGATGAAGCCAAATAGAACAGCAAAACCTAGCATCATTAGTATACTTTTAAAAAAACTTACGGGATTAACTATTAAATTATAAATGAGTCCAAAAATGGCTAAACCAATTATACTATAAACGATGTATTTTGCACTTTGCCCCATGATAGACTCCTTTCGCATAACTGTTCTATTATTAATTATCTTACCAATTTATTCAAGTAATATACGGCATTATAATAATATTTTACTAAAATTTTCGTCAAACGTACATAGCAATGTCATGTGGTATGATTCGGCCTTAAACGTGCACACTATTTGACATGGAGGGATGAATATGTCGAATCAACAAGATGAAAGCAACGTCTGTATTCTTAAAAGTCTATTTTGCGGAGTGGTGGGCTTTTATATGGGGAATAGTCGGAACTATATCATATTTTTTCGCTTTTTCTGAGGTTTCTCATGCTTCATTTATTTTAAGGTCCTTTTTCGCGGGGAGTTGGACTGAAGGAATCACAGGTGAATTAATTAGCCTTGGCATTTTAACCTTATTAGGTGCTGTGCCAGCGTTAGTTTACTATTTATTTATGAAAAAACTTCATGGGATGATGCCTGGTATTATGTTCGGGATTGGATTGTGGGTACTTGTATTCATCATTATGAACCCTCTATTTTATTTTGTTCCTACATTTTATGAGTTATCTAGTGATACAATTGTGACGACAATCTGTTTATTTATATTATACGGTGTCTTTGTGGGTTATACGATTTCTTATGAATATCATGATCGTCGAATTGAAACGAATGATGTCCAAAAAGAAGCATAATTATGATAAACTAATAAATAGACAGAATATTGAGGGGAATGGCTATGAAACCAGTATTATTACTGAATGGACCAAACTTGAACCTTTTAGGTCAACGAGACCCATTTTATTATGGTGATCATTCACTAGATGATATTGTATTGAACGTAAGAGAGTTTTTTGAGTCACACTCAATTGAACTGGAATCGTATCAATCTAATCATGAAGGAGACTTAATTGATCAATTGCATAGGGCGCATGAAAGTTATTCAGGAGTCTTGTTTAACCCCGGAGCTTATACTCATACGAGTGTAGCACTTCGAGATGCAGTAGAAGCAATTGCTCCTCCTGTTATTGAAGTGCATATCTCTAATGTACATAACCGAGAGAAGTTCCGAGAGAAATCATTCATTGCACCTGTATCTGCTGGCCAAATTGTAGGGTTTGGAGTGGAAAGTTATTTGGTTGCAGCTTTTGCTATGACAAAAATATTAAAAAAAGAGAGGGAGAGTATTAATGACAGCTAAATTAAAACAATTAAGAGGGAAATTGAAGGAAAATAATCTGGATGGTTTATTAGTTACAAACGGGAAGAACAGACGTTACTTAACAGGCTTTACGGGAACAGCTGGAGTAGTAATTGTGACAGCGGATCAGGCATTATTCATTACAGATTTCCGTTATACTGTTCAAGCTAATGAAGAAGTTAAGGGCTTTGAAGTTATTGAACACAAAGGACCAATTCATGAGGAAGTAGCGAGACAAGTTGAAGATTTAAACATTAAACGCTTAGGTTTTGAAAAAGAAACTATGACTTATTCTACATATGAAACTTATCGCGATCACTTGAAGGCAGAATTTGAACCTGTATCAGGTCTTATTGAAGATTTAAGATTGATAAAGTCCAAAGATGAACTGCAAGTTCTTAAGGAAGCTGCTAAAATAGCGGATGACGCATTTGAACATATTTTGTCTTACATAAAACCAGGTGTTAAAGAAATCGATGTTTCAAATGAATTAGAGTTCTTTATGCGCCGCCAAGGAGCAACGTCGTCTTCATTCGATATTATTGTAGCATCTGGTTATCGTTCTGCTCTTCCGCACGGTGTTGCTTCTGAAAAAGAAATTCAATCAGGAGAGTTAGTTACCTTAGATTTCGGAGCCTTATACAAGGGTTATTGTTCTGACATTACAAGAACAGTTGCGGTTGGAGAAATTGACGACAAGCTAAAAGAAATATATGATGTAGTATTGGAAGCACAAAAACGTGGCATGAAGCATACGAAGGCTGGAATGACAGGAATTGAAGCTGATGCGTTAACACGTGATTATATTAAAGAAAAAGGTTATGGTGACTATTTTGGACACTCAACGGGTCATGGGCTAGGTATGGATGTACATGAAGGTCCGGGATTATCTTATCGCTCAAATACAGTCCTCAAACCAGGGATGGTTGTTACAGTTGAACCTGGTATTTACGTGCCAGATGTAGGTGGATGTCGTATTGAAGATGATACGGTTATTACTGAGGATGGAAATGAAACCTTAACATTTTCTAAGAAGGAACTTATAATCTTATAATAATTGAGGAGGCAAACTAATGATTTCTGTAAATGACTTTAAAACTGGACTAACGATTGAACTCGATAACTCAATTTGGCAAGTAATCGAATTCCAACATGTAAAACCAGGTAAGGGAGCGGCATTTGTTCGTTCTAAACTTAGAAATTTAGAAAATGGTAGCATACAGGAAAAAACATTTAGAGCTGGTGAAAAAGTTAACAAAGCTCACTTAGAACGTCGTAAAATGCAGTATTTATATGCAGATGGTAATAATCACGCGTTTATGGATACTGAAACATTCGAACAAATTGAAATCCCTACTAAAACAATTGAATCTGAACTTAACTTTATGAAAGAAAATATGGAAGTGACCGTTTTAATGTATGATGGTGACACCTTAGGAATTGAATTGCCTAATAATGTGGAACTAGAAGTAGTTGATACTGAACCAGGCGTAAAAGGTGATACTGCAAGCGGCGGTACAAAACCTGCAACTTTAGAAACTGGTTACACGGTTCAAGTTCCATTCTTTGTTAATAAAGGAGATATGTTAGTGGTTAGCACCACTGACGGAAAATACGTGTCACGCGCAAACTAAATAACTAACATTAATGCACTCTGAAGGTTAGATTTATTTCTAACTTTCAGGGTGTTTTTTATTTTATTTGCAAAAAATGATTAAGTAAACATATGACCAAAAAATGTTTTATATATAACTTTTAATAGATTAACTATACTATTTTTTCATATTCAAGAGATAGCATTCATAGAATAGTGATATCAAATAGGAGGACAGGCAATGAATGAAATTTTAAATATGTTACCCGTTGAGCTTAAACAAATCATCACTCAGTATGATGATTTTAAATTGAAGAAATTGGAAGAAATCAGGCTAAGAATTAATAAACCGATTGAGTTTGTCTTTCATAATCACACAGATTTCAATAAACAATTTATTTTCACTGAAAATGAAGCCAAGGAATTTTTGGGCAAAATTAGCCAACATTCGGTCTATCGCATGGAAGAAGAATTAAGAAATGGCTATATTACAATTCGCGGGGGACATCGTATTGGTATTGCCGGTAAGGTTTCTTTATCAAATGGAAAAGTTCAGGCTATTACGCACATCTCATCCTTTAATATAAGGGTTGCTAAAGAGCATAAAGGATCCGGAAAATCAATCATATCTGCTATCTATAATCAAAGTTCGAGAAAAATATTTAACACCATGTTAATTGGTGCACCCAAAACAGGTAAAACGACACTATTACGTGATGTAGTTAGGTTAATAAGTGATGGGACTAAGAACCAAAAAGGATTGAGAGTCTCGTTAATTGACGAGCGTTCAGAAATTGCTGCACCTTACGAAGGAGTTCCTCAACATGATGTTGGTATTCGAACGGACGTGATGGCAGACTGTCCTAAAGCAGAAGGATGATGATGATGATCCGCTCAATGTCACCAGAAGTTTTGGCAGTTGATGAAATAGGAGATGAACTGGATGTTAAAAGTATTCAGGAAGCTGTCTTCGCAGGAGTACAGGTAATTTGTAGTATTCATGGATATACATTAGATGATATAAGAAGGCGCCCTTCTTTAAATCCGTTATTTCAAGAGCAAGTCTTTGATCGATATATTTATTAGATTACGAGAATGAACCTGGACAAGTAAAGCATATCTATAATAATGATTTCAATATCATTAATTTTGACATAAGGGGAAATCGCAATGAAATGGATTGGAGCCATCTTGATACTGTTCACGTGCACGTGGGTCGGAATCGATATCGCTAGAAATTATTCTAAACGCCCTAAACAAATTCGCGAACTGTTACATGCTCTACAAATCATGGAAGCTGAGATGGTTTACGGACAAGAACCCATTCACCAAGTTTTATATAAAATTTCAAAGCAATTGACGCCTCCGCTAGGCTATATTTTTATGATATATCTGAAATTGTCGTTAATAGCCATGAGTCATTACACACCATTTGGGAGCAAACATTGAATAAAAAATGGCACCATACTGCCATGAAAGAACGAGAAAAAGAAATTATTATTCAGTTTGGTCAAACACTAGGTATTCACAATTTGGAACAACAACAAAAACAGATTCAACTGGCTAAAGCCCATCTTCAAAGAGAGTTAGGTGATGCATCAGAAGAGGAGAAGCGATTTTCTAATATGTTTCGCGCACTAGGAGTATTGTTCGGATTATTACTAACCTTGATCTTTATATAACAAATGGGAGGTTAAGATAGATGACCGATGTATATTTATTATTTCAAGTAGCTGGAATTGGAATTGTCGTTGCTATGATTCACACAATCTTAAAACAAATGGGTAAAGAAGATATTGCACATTGGGCAACTTTAATTGGATTTGTCATCGTACTCGTCATTGTTGTCGATCATCTATCGAGATTATTCCAACAGATTAAATCCGTATTTCTATTACAGATTATTAGAGGTTTATTTATGTAATGCAAATACTTCAGTTGTTATCCGTTGTGATAGTAGCAGCGATGTTAATTATTCTAGTGCGTGAGAAACATGAGACGTTGGATTTTTATTAATTGTAATTACTGGTGTAATTGTATTCATTTTTATATTGGACAAGGTATCTCAGTTGTTTGATGTCATACAGCAAATTGTTTCTCGGTTCAATGTATCCTTACTTCATCTAGACACCATTTTTAAAGTAATTGGGATTGCATATATAACAGAATTCACAGCTCAGTTATTAAAAGATGCAGATTTAGAAGCTATTGCCATTAAGGTTGAACTTGTTGGAAAAATATTCATATTATTGTTTGCACTTCCAATATTCATCGCAGTTCTCGAGACGTTAATGAATTTTATACCTGGTTAGAAGGGATCGTCTTATGAAGAAAATATCGTTCACCGTCATTTGCGCTGTATTCATCGTTATGATTTTTGCATCAAACGCTTCAGCAACTGAACAACAAGAGCAACTTTTTAAAGTGCCTGAAGAGTGGGCAGAAAGTGAAGAAATGCAAGCTCAATGGCAGCAAATACTTGCTAACTACAGAGAATATCTACCTTTTTCAGACCAAGATCATTGGCTTGACTCGGTTCAAGATGGATCTGTCTTTTCAATTAAGTACTGGTTCTCGGGAATTATTAAATTCTTCGTTGATGAGTGGATTGTTAACGGAAAATTATTAGGGATGTTGATTTTTTTAACGTTATTAAGTGTCTTTTTAAAGTTATTAATCGGCTCTTTTGAAAATAAAACGGTATCAAAAGTTAGTTATCTAGTTATTTTGGTGTTTTATTAACGATTGCAGTTACTAGCTTTTATAATGCCGTTCAATATACAACTGGTGCTATCGACGGAATGGGTAATTTCATGCTAGCTCTGTTGCCTTTAATGTTAAGTCTTATGGCAGCGTTCGGTAATGTGGCCTCAGTGGCATTTTTTCTCCAGTTATTCTAACTTTTGTGCAGGTTAGTGGAATTTTAATTGGCAAAGTTGTTTTACCTTTATTTTTCCTATCAGCTATTTTAAACATTGCTAGCACAATCAACAACGAATATAACGTGACAAAATTAGCAGACCTTATTAAACAGGTTGCATTCATTATATTAGGTGTGTTCTTGACCCTGTTTATCTCAATTATGTCTCTTCAAGGGGTTAATGCAGCAGTAGCAGACGGGGTTGCAATTAGGGCTGCAAAATTTGTAACGAGCAACTTTATTCCAGTCATTGGGAGAATGTTCACGGATGCAACAGACACAGTTTTATCAGCATCCGTTCTATTAAAAAACTCTATCGGAATAGCTGGGGTTGTTTTGATATTAATTATTACGCTATTTCCGGTATTAAAAGTTTTTGTTCTAGGATTAATTTTTAGATTATCAGCAGCTTTATTACAACCAGTTGCAGATGGACCAATTACAGATGCAATCGAAACGATGGGAAAACATATTTTTTATATATTGGCAGCTTTGTTAGCAGTATCAATCATGTTCTTTTTTGCACTAGTCATGCTCATAATAGTCGGTAATTTAACTTTGATGGTTCGATAAGAGGTGATCATTTGTCGTTTATATCAAATTGGGTTTCGCAAATTGTATTTTTATTTTTCTAGCAACTATTATTTCTCTTCTCATACCATCAACTAAACATGACCAAGCTATCAGACTAGTTTTTGGATTAGTTATATTCTTGTTATTCCTACATCCATTAACACAATTGTTTAATATAAACCCTAACCAATACGTAGATTCTTGGGAGTCGAAGGTAAGTGAAATGATGGATGAGGATTTAGAAAATGAAATAAATTCTAAAAAAAGTGAAATACAAGCATCACAACATGCATATATATTAGAACAGTTACAACTGGAAATAAGAGAGTTGGTTGAGAAAGACTTACAAGAGCAATTCAACCTTGACTTACAAACAGTTGAGATTAGTTTGGATGATTCAAATAAACTTGAAGATGTTAACGTCGATCAGATCAAAACTATCAAATTTATGTCACAAAAAGATGGACAACCAGATTCAAGATATAGAGATTGTCCGGATTCCAACTAAAGAAGAACAACAACAGGACGGAGCGTTAGAACAAAAAGTGAAAAAGATGGTGGCATCAAAGTTAAATCTTTCAATTAGCCAAATTCAACTTATTTGGGAAGGGGAGTAAGTATGTTCCAAACTCTAAAAAGGTTTCTAAAAATGAAAGACGAAAGTAACCGACCCACCAAAAGATCATACATTATTCTTATTGGTCTGTTGGGTTTACTATTTCTAATTGTTTCAAGTGTTTTCTCGAATAATTCTGATCAGCAAGAACCAGCTCCCATCACAAATGAGGAGGAGGTCTTTCTTGATAAAAATGAGGAAAGTCAAACGAGTTCAGGTGATGATGTTGCAAGTGAATTAAGGAATCAGATGCAAGGTGAGTTAGCAACAGCTTTAGAAGCTTTACAAGGCGTTTCAAATGTACAAGTTATGCTCCAATTAGAAGCTTCATCACTCAAAGTTTATGAAAAAACACTATAAAAGGTAGCCAGCGGACGAGTGAGACAGATCAAAATGGTGGTACAAGAGAAGTTGAAGATGAAACAGTAGAAAATCAAACTGTCATTCTTAGAAAAAATAATTCTGAAGAACCACTACTAATTCAACAGAAATATCCGTCCGTTAGAGGTGTCCTAATTATTGCGGAGGGGGTTGATAATCCACAGAAGAAACAAGTGGTTGTTGAAGCAGTATCAAGATTATTAGATGTTTCAACGCACCGAATTTCAGTTTTGCCAAAAGATAAGGAGGAATAATTTATGGTATTGAAAAAACAAACTGTATGGTTAATTACAATGTTGAGTCTATTAATTGTATTAAGTGTCTTTTATATGACGTCACCTAATGATGTTGAAGTGGTTGGTACGGATGATGATGAACAAACGGAAGAAAATCAAAATGGAGAAGACAACAATAAAGAAGAAGGCAATGAAAATGAAGGCAATGAAAATGAAGGCAATGAAAATGAAGGTAATAAAGAAGAAGGTAATGGTGAAGGCGAAGGTGAAAATGGAGATAGCAACCTTGATGTATCAGGTATGAGTGTAGATGATCTATTTGCTACAACACGCTTAGAAAAACAAGATACTAGAGAACAATTAATTGAACAGTGGGAATCAGTTTTAGCATCATCTAATTCATCACCAGAAGAAGTTAATGAGGCGATGGAAGAGATTCAAGATATTCGTACTGTTGCTCAGAAAGAGACAATTTTGGAAAATACGATTCGTTATGAAAAAGACTACCGAGATGTATTAGTACAAAAAGAAGAAGACTCAGTTAAAATTACAGTTATTTCAGAGGAATTATCTAAGACAGATGCGAATCAATTAATGCAAATGGCTAGAGATGAATTTGGAGTTATGAACGTTATAGTGAGCTTACAAGAAGATGATGTATAAAATATAATGATATTTTAGAAGTCCCATATCGAAACGGTATGGGATTTATTGTTTATAATAGATTAATCGATTAATGAATTTAAAAATTCAAAAGATAAGTT
Organism: Piscibacillus salipiscarius JCM 13188; assembly: GCF_001311865.1. Classification (GTDB taxonomy): domain Bacteria; phylum Bacillota; class Bacilli; order Bacillales; family Alkalibacillaceae; genus Piscibacillus; species Piscibacillus salipiscarius. The sequence continues at coordinate 16,654 of NZ_BBCD01000007.1, read as the reverse complement.
GAAGTTTTTAAGCAATTTATCGTACAATAATTAGTAGGAATTATTAGTACCTGTTAATAAAAGTAAAAGGAGTGCCAATATTATGCTAAAAGTACAAGAAGTTCGAGAATTAATCAAATTGATCGATGAATCTTCTATTTCAGATTTTACTTATGAATCAAATGGTACCACGATTACATTAAAAAAGAGCAATGGTGAAGTTGTAACTGTTAATCAACCACATACTGAACAAAAGTAGTAGAACAGCCAAAAGCAGTTAGTGCTGAACCAAAGGCTGAAGTTACAGAAGAGCCTAAAGAAGAAGTTAAATCAGAGAAAACTGAAGAAAAACCAGCTTCTCAAACGGATTTTGACCATGAAATTGTATCACCAATGGTCGGTACATTTTATGAATCACCGTCTCCTGATGATGACCCATATGTGAAAGAAGGAGACATAGTGGAGTCAAATTCTGTTGTCTGTATTGTTGAAGCAATGAAATTATTTAACGAGATTGAAGCGGAAGTCAAAGGTGAAATCGTTGAAAGACTAGTAGATAACGGAGAACTAGTTGAATACGGACAACCACTATTTAGAGTGAAGAAAAAATAAGGGAGGGATTGTCCGTGATTCAAAAAGTATTAGTTGCAAACAGAGGAGAAATAGCAGTTCGCGTTATTCGTGCTTGTAAAGAGTTAGGAATCGAGACTGTCGCAATTTATTCAGAGGCAGACCAAGATGCACTTCATGTGCAATTAGCGGATGAAGCTTATTGTGTAGGTCCTACGCTAAGTAAAGACAGCTATCTTAATAAAACGAATATCATGAGTTTGGCAAAACTGACCAATTCAGATGCCATTCACCCTGGTTATGGGTTTTTATCTGAAAACGCTGATTTTGCTGAGATGTGTGAAGAGTGTAATGTTACCTTTATTGGTCCAAGTGCTGATGCCATCTCGAGAATGGGGACAAAAGACGTTGCCCGTGAGACTATGCGTAACGCAAATGTACCAATAGTCCCTGGTTCAGAGGGAATCATTCAGAATGCCGAAGAGGGCAAGAAAATTGCTGAGGAAATTGGTTATCCTGTGATTATAAAAGCAACTGCTGGCGGTGGTGGTAAAGGTATTCGCGTCGCTAGAGATGAAGAAGAGCTAGTTAAAGGGATTCGTTTAACACAAAACGAAGCAGAAACAGCTTTTGGTAATCCTGGCGTATATCTTGAGAAATTTATTGAAGATTTTCGCCACGTTGAAATTCAAGTGCTGGCTGACAAACACGGAAACACAGTACATTTAGGTGAACGTGATTGTACAATTCAGCGTCGTTTACAAAAATTAATCGAAGAGACACCTTCTCCGGCCATTGATGAAAAGACACGTCAAGAAATGGGAAATGCTGCTGTTAAAGCAGCAGAAGCAGTTAATTATGTAGGTGCTGGTACGATTGAGTTTATCTATGATCGTAAACGAGGTACTTTTATTTCATGGAAATGAACACTAGAATTCAAGTGGAACACCCTGTTACTGAAATGGTCACAGGCAAAGACTTGATTAAAGAGCAAATTAAAGTTGCCAATGGAGAAAAACTTTCCTTCAAGCAAGAAGATATTAAGTTTGAGGGCTGGGCAATAGAATGCCGTATTAATGCGGAAGACCCTTTCCGTAATTTTATGCCTTCAGCAGGAAAAGTTGAAATGTATCTTTCACCAGGCGGCTTAGGCGTTCGAGTAGATTCTGCTGCTTATTCTGGGTGGAATATTCCGCCTTTCTACGATTCGATGATTGCAAAATTAATCACTTATGGTAATACTAGAGAAGAAGCAGTAAAAAGAATGAATCGTGCTCTTGATGAATTTATCATTGAAGGAATTCATTCCACCATTCCATTCCACAAACGTATGATGAATCACCCTGTATTTGTTGGTGGGGAATTTAACACTAAATTCCTAGAAGAGTATGATGTATTATCTGAAGAATCGTCTGAAGAGGTGAACTAAATGGAAGATAAGCAACTACTTAACGTAAGTGACGATCAGCTAGGAAAAGTTGAAATTGCACCTGAAGTTATTGAAGTGATAGCTGGTATTGCTGCTAATGAAGTGTCTGGCGTTGCAAATATGCGTGGCAATTTAGCATCCAACGTAACTGAACGCTTCGGTAAGAAAAAGCACGGTAAAGGTGTAAGAGTGGATTTATCTGAACAAGGTATTGTCATTGATGTTTTTACTGTATTGGATTATGGCATCTCAATACCAACTGTAGCACAAAAGATTCAGGACAGTATTCGTTCAACATTAAAAAATATGACAGCACTAGAAATTCTGGAAATAAACGTTCATGTTGTTGGTGTTCAAATTGAGGATAAACAAGATGAATTAAATCAAGAAACAAAGTCATAATGTATGATCATCTAACTTGCTGGGGAATCCCTAGCAAGTTTTTTCAATTATTGAGATGTTTATAGGCGTATAATCGCTACTTCGTTCATTTTCCTTAGTACCTAATAACTTTTATGTAAACTAAGTTCTTTAACGTCTTTTGGAATTGTTACTAACACATAAAAATCATGGTAAACTAATATTGAACGTGGTAGGATATAAAAGGATATTTGACACCTAAAGGAGAAGTAATTATGAAAGAAAGAACTTTTGCTCGAGAAAAAGCTATTCAAGCATTATACCAAATAGATATCAATAAAGATGTTTCAATAGATCATATTAGTGAAACATTAGAAGATTTAAATGATTACAGTAAAAAAACTGATAACAGGCGTGTTAGAACACTTAAGTGAAATAGATCAAGCTATTTCGGATAAACTCGAAAAATGGTCGTTTAATCGTATTGCAACGGTTGAAAAGACGGTACTTAGAATCGCTGTTTATGAAATGCTTTATGTTGACGATGTACCTAGAGAAGTTACAATCAACGAAGCTGTGGAGTTAGCGAAACGATTTAATGAAGATCAGTCAGGTAAGTTTATAAACGGCGTTCTGTCTAAATTTATGTAAGAGAGAGTAGGTGAAAAAGATGCCTGCAACAATTATGTACGGAAATGTCCTCGCAAATGAAATGCGAGAAAATATAAAAGAGGATGTTAATGTATTAATAGATAGCGACATTCACCCTAAATTAACTGTGTTAATTATCGGTGAAAACCCCGCATCAAAAACATACGTTAGAATGAAGCAAAAAGCGTGTCATAAGGTAGGAATAGCATCACAAGTCATCGAATTGAATGAAAATATTTCTGAAGATGAACTACTTGAACAGATCAATAAATTGAATGAAGACAATACAGTACATGGTATTTTAGTTCAACTACCTCTTCCTAATCATATTAATGAAAAACGAGTGCTTGAATATATTGACCCTGTTAAAGATGTAGATGGATTTCACCCAATTAATATTGGAAGAATGCAAATTGGTCATGATTCATTAGTACCCTGTACACCACTAGGGATTATGAAACTGTTAGAATACTATCAAGTTGATTTATCAGGGAAACATGCAGTTGTTGTAGGAAGAAGTAACATTGTCGGAAAACCAGTAGGGCAGTTACTCTTAAATCAAGATGCAACGGTAACGTACTGTCATTCTAAGACTGAACAATTATCTAAAATTACAAGGCAAGCTGACCTTCTAATAGTTGCAACAGGTAAAGCAGCTACCATTAAGGCACAAGACGTTAAAGAAGGAGCAGTCGTCATTGATGTTGGAAATACATTTTTAGATGATGGTAGGGTAGTTGGTGATGTTGATTTTGAAGCGGTTAAAGATAAAGTACAGAAAATTACCCCCGTTCCAAAAGGTGTCGGCCCAATGACAATTACAATGCTTTTACATAATACTGTTAAAGTTGCAAAAAGCTTCATATAAAAGGGAGTTTTACGAGTGGAGAAACAATATTTGACTGTTACAGCTTTGACCAAATATATTAAAACGTAAATTTGATACGGATTCACATCTGAAAAAATGTTTGGCTTCAAGCGGAGATCTCAAACTTTAACCATCACTCAAGAGGACATATGTATTTTACACTAAAAGATCAAAATGCAAGAATCTCAGCAGTGATGTTTGCCTCACAAAACCGTTATTTAAAATTTAAACCTGAAAATGGAATGAAAGTGTTAGTCAGAGGCGATTTATCTGTTTATGAACCTCAAGGGCAGTATCAAATATATGTTCAGAGTATGCAGCCAGATGGAATTGGCGCATTATTTTAGCTTACGAAGAATTGAAAAAGAAATTGGAATTCGAAGGACTATTCAATCAAGAACGAAAGAGACCAATACCTAAATTCCCAAATCGGATAGCAATCATCACATCTCCTACAGGGGCTGCCGTTCGTGATATTATAACCACTTTAAAAAGGCGATATCCAAATGCTAGACGGACCATTTTCCCTGTATCTGTTCAAGGTGAACAAGCTGCACCTTCCATTGTTCGTGCGATTCAGTTTGCTAATAAAATAAATCAATTTGATACGATTATTGTCGGTCGAGGTGGAGGCTCAATTGAGGAGTTATGGGCATTTAACGAAGAGGTTGTAGCAAGAGCAATTGCTTCATCTAAATTCCAGTTATTTCAGCCGTGGGACACGAAACAGACTTCACAGTTAGTGACTTTGTTGCAGATTTAAGAGCGCCAACTCCAACTGCAGCTGCTGAATTAGCTGTACCTTCAATTTTAGATCTTAAAAAGCAGTTGTTAACAGACACTAACAGGCTGCAACAAACCTTACAGTATCGTTTAAATTCATATAAAGACAGGTTAAGGTCCCTAAATCAGGCATATGCATTTAAATATCCAATTCATTTAACAAGGCAAAAGGAACAGGATTTAGATCGGCATGTACAAAGACTTAATCGAACAATCAAAACTTATTTTAGACAAAAACAAACAGAACTAAATCAGTCACAAAAGCGGCTTTTTACGTTTAAACCAATGTCAATGGTACTTCAGCAGAGCCAAGAATTATCCTATAAGAAAAATCGTTTAAATCAAGCAATAAAAAAGAAATAACCAATCAAAACAGTCAATTCCAAAATCAATTAAACAAATTATCCATATTAAATCCATTAGAAACGATGAAGAGGGGATATTCCATCACGTTTAAAGGCGATGAGATTATTAAGTCAACAAGGCAGGTAGCCGAAGGTGACGCGTTAAAATCTCAATAAAGGATGGATTGATTGACTGTCAAGTTTCTGGAATTGAAACAAAGGAGGAGAATAGCTATGACTGATGATAACCAAAAACAAGAATTGACGTTTGAGCAAGCGATGCAAAAGCTTGAAGGTATTGTTGAGAAGTTAGAAGAAGGTGATGTTCCGCTTGAACAAGCTATAGAATACTATAAAGAAGGTATGAAGTTGTCGAATTATTGTAATCAAAAATTACAATCAGTTGAAGAAGAAATCACTGAAGTTATGAAAGAGTCAGGTGAAGCTGTACCATATCAAATGGAGGAAGAATCTAATCGTGATTGAACAATATATTAAAGACCAGCAACTTAATCTTAATTCCATACTAATCGATAGGTTAAATCAATTAAACATCCCAGATGATTTCAAACAGGCTGTGTTTTATTCCATTGAAGCGGGGGGGAAAAGGCTAAGACCAATCTTAATGATGGTGACTTATGAAGCTTTCAAAAATAATACAGATAAGATTGTTGATCCTGCAATAGCGTTAGAAATGATTCATACATATTCATTAATCCATGATGATTTGCCAGCTATGGATGATGATGATTTTCGCAGAGGGCAAGCAACCTTACACCGCAGATTTGATGAAGCAACTGCTATATTAGTTGGTGATGGACTTTTAACTTACGCATTAATGTCGTTTCCACGTCCTCGCAATTGGAAGCAGAAGAAAAATTATACGATCCAACAGTTAAGTCAATCTGCTGGTTATGAAGGAATGATTGCTGGCCAACATTTAGATTTAAAAGCAGAAGACAGGCAATTAGAAGAAACTGAGTTAAATGACATACATCAGCTCAAAACAGGGGCCATTATTAGAGCAGCAATTAAAATTGGAGCATATTTAGGCGGGGCAACACCTCCCCAAATAGAAGCTTTAGATGAATTGGTAAATATTTAGGGTTAGTTTTTCAAATACAAGATGATATTTTAGATGTTGAGGGTGATATAGCTGTTATTGGTAAACCTGTTGGCAGCGATGAAGAACGTAATAAAAGCACATATCCTCAAATTTTAGGTTTAGATGAAGCAATGAAAATAAAAGAGAAATATATGGGATTAGCTAAGGAGAAGTATGGTGAGTCAGGTATTGATCAGCCTTTATTGTTAGAACTATTAGATGTCTTTGGTAATCGTCATTCTTAACCCCAAATAATTGTTACAATCGCCCGAATATGGTAAAATAGTCATTGCAATAGGGGTGGTGCAGTATTCTAGTCGGTCCTCCACTTCTGAAGGCGGGCCTAAAAATCCGCCAAAGGGCACATCGATGAAGTTCCTGGTGTTGGCTTGAGGCGCCCAGCCTTGGGTCAATGCTGGGAGTTAAGGTTGTAGGGCGATCCACAAAGGCATGTGGGCGTTGACCCTACTTCCGCGGAGGCCCATTATTGTGCCCCATTAATCGCGCTTAATGGGGTACGAAATGGGGTATGAACCTGCACTATAAGGTTAGGATCCTTATTTGCAGCGTAGCCTGCCTTGAGTGGTGTTTAGGGGATTACAATTAAAAGCATTGAATCGGATGGCCACCGAGGACGTGCTGTTGACATTGTATGAAATAAACACTGCAAAAGAGGCTAGGAAGTGGTTAAAGACTGTCGAGGAAAACTCCTAGACTGTTCTCGGGACACTTAAAAGGGATTGTAGTGTGGACTAAGTGGTAGTCCAGTCTAGCTGTGGTGACGCAGTTAAGTTCGGTTTAAAGGGGAACCACCGATGTGGCAACACACGGCACCGGATTGGGAAAACCTACTGGACCTAAGCCGCAATATTTACCTTTTAAGTGACCATCCCTATCTACATATAAAGTGTTTGTTTTTAATTTGTACAACTACGAGGTATTTATGAATAGAAAAACTTTAAAAAGATCACTAAATTTAGTATAAGTATCGCCGTTATCACTTTCGTGTTAGCGGCCATTTTTCAATTGTATCTAATGTCGCTTTAGACGGGACAATATGGACAATTGGATTAATTATTGTATTTATTATTGTTTTTATAGGCGTTGTGTTTGATATGATGGGAATAGCAGCAGCTGCTGCGACTGAACAACCTTTTCATGCCATGGCAGCCGAAAAAGTGACAGGTGCAAAAGAATCAATTGTTATTGTCAGAAATGCTGACCGTTTTGCATCGTTTTGTAACGATGTAATTGGTGATATTGCTGGTATTGTTAGTGGTACAGCTGCGGCATTAGTGGTAACACAATTAGTTGATGTATTTAATACAGGGAGACCAACCCTTTCAATTGTGTTAACTAGCATTGTAGCAGCACTTACTGTTGGTGGTAAGGCTTTTGGAAAAACATTAGCAATGACGAAATCCACACAAATTATATTGTTTGCAGGTAAATTAGCATTTTTTGTAGAAAATAAACTGAATATACGAATTTTTACCTTCATTAAAAAAGAAAAATAATAAGCAAGAAATATAGTATAAAGGTGAGTGGTCCACTTGGATCTTAAAGAAATTAAACATCCTTCAGATATTAAAGCATTATCAATTGAAGAACTTAAAGGTTTAAGTGAAAAATTAGACAGTTCCTAATACAAGAACTGTCTGTTACTGGAGGACATTTAGGACCTAATTTAGGTGTAGTAGAATTAACATTAGCGTTGCATCATGCCTTTGATAGCCCTAAAGATAAATTTATTTGGGATGTAGGACATCAATCTTATGTTCATAAAATGTTAACAGGTAGAACTGATCAATTTTCAACATTAAGACAATACAAAGGTCTATGTGGTTTCCCGAAAATGAATGAGAGCGAACATGATATTTGGGAAACAGGGCATAGTTCAACTTCTTTATCTGCTGCAATGGGTATGGCAATTGCTAGGGATATTAAAGGAGAGGACCATTCTGTTGTGCCAGTTATAGGTGATGGTGCCTTAACTGGTGGCATGGCTTTAGAAGCTTTAAACCATATTGGAAGTGAAAAGAAGAATATAATTGTAATTTTAAATGATAATGAAATGTCGATTGCTCCAAACGTTGGTGCGCTCCACAATATACTAGGTAGATTAAGAAGCGGGCAAAAATACAATTGGGTTAAAGATGAGCTTGAATGGCTTATGAAAAAAGTACCGGCTGTTGGCGGTCGTTTAGCCACTGCTGCTGAACGTGTTAAAGACAGTATGAAGTATTTAGTTGTGCCAGGCATGTTTTTTGAAGAAATGGGATTCACTTATTATGGACCTGTTGATGGGCATGATTTTGATGATTTATTTAATTCCATTCAATATGCTAAAAAGACAGAAGGACCAATACTCGTTCATGTCATAACCAAAAAGGTAAGGGATACCAACCAGCTGAATCCGATAAAATTGGAACATGGCATGGCGTTGGCCCTTATAAAATTGAATCAGGAGAAAGTATGAAAAAAGCGTCTAATGGTCCTGGTTGGAGTAAAATTGTAAGCGATACACTTATGAAAGTTGCCGACAAAGACCGAGATGTAGTGGCTATAACTCCTGCGATGACAGTTGGTTCAAAACTTGAAGATTTTAAAAAGAAATTTCCGGACAGGCTTTTTGATGTAGGAATTGCTGAACAGCATGCAACGACATTAGCTGGTGGTGTAGCAACTCAAGGGCTAAAACCATTCTTGTCGATTTATTCCACATTCTTGCAAAGAGGTTTTGACCAAGTTGTGCATGATATTTGCCGTCAAAACTTAAATGTAGCATTTGGAATTGATCGTGCAGGATTAGTCGGTGCAGATGGTGAGACACACCAAGGCGTATTTGATATATCCTTCCTTAGAGATTTACCAAATATATCGATTATGATGCCTAAAGATGCAGATGAATGCCAGGATATGGTTTACACAGCATTAGAGCATCAAAGTGGACCAATAGCCGTTAGATATCCACGAGGTAACGCCAAATCGGCACCTGAGGAGAGACCACTTCAAAAACTACCAATTGGAAAGTGGGAAGTTCTCAAAGAAGGTGAGGATGCGGTTATTTTAACCTTTGGCACGATGATTGATTTAGCGTTAGATGCTGCTAATGAACTTGAAAAAGAAGATTATTCCATTAAAGTAGTCAATGCAAGGTTTATTAAACCACTCGATTCCAAACTGCTTAAAGAGTTATATAAGAGTCAAATCCCAATGTTGACCTTAGAGGAACATGCTCTTAAAGGTGGGTTTGGTAGTGCAGTGCTTGAATTTTTTGAACAAGAAAATAAACCAATGCCTTATGTAAAAAGAATGGGTATTCCTGACCGCTTTATTGAGCACGGTAGCGTAAATGAATTGCTTGAAGAAGTTGGTCTTACAAAGAGCGGAGTAATGGATCAGTTAAAAGAGATGGTCCCAACAAAAGAGAAAAGAGCTTAGAGTATGAGTAAGAAAGTTCGTTTAGATACATTTTTAGTTGAAAAAGGTTTTTTGATTCAAGAGAAAAAGCAAAGCGTTCAATTATGGCTGGTTTGGTATTTCATCATACAGAACGTTTAGATAAACCAGGATTGAAAATAGATCCTGCTATAGACGTAACGGTAAAAGGTAAAGCTATTCCATATGTTAGCAGAGGTGGTCTTAAACTTGAGAAAGCGTTAAAGGTTTTTAAGATCTCATTAAATGACCGTCTAGTCATGGATATCGGCTCATCAACTGGTGGATTTACGGATTGTTCTTTGCAAAATGGCGCGAAAGAGGTATATGCCATAGATGTTGGTTATAATCAATTAGATTGGAAATTAAGAAATGACCCTAGAGTACATGTTATGGAAAGAACAAACTTTCGTTATGTTACACTAGATGATTTAAATCATGGCCTTCCAAATATGGCTGTGACAGATGTTTCGTTCATATCATTAAAATTAATTTTTCCTGTATTAAAGCATTTATTATTAGACCAATCTGATATTGTCGCTCTAATAAAACCCCAATTTGAAGCTGGACGAGAACAAGTTGGTAAAAGGTATCATTAGAGATCCAAAAATTCATGAAGAAGTTATTCGAACCATTACGAATTTTGTTTATGATGAAGGTTTTGATTTACTTGGATTAGATTACTCACCAATTACAGGTGGAGATGGAAATATTGAGTTTTTACTGCATGCAAGATGGACGGGTGACGTACCACAAACAGATATAAACTCATCTCGCATTAGTGAAGTGGTTCAATTAGCACACCAAGACTTTAGCCAAAAGAAAAAATCGAATAATTAAGTTGGTGGTATTTAAGTGAAAAAAGCACAGCGATTGATGAAAATTCGTGAATTAATATCTAAAGAGACGATTGAAACTCAAGATGAAATGGTAAAGCGGTTCCATGAATTAGGTTATCCTGTTACACAAGCAACGATCTCAAGGGATATTAAAGAACTGCAATTAGTAAAAGTACCTAATCATGATGGGACTTATAAATATAGTTTGCCTCAGGATCAACGTTATGATCCTGTTCAAAAATTAAGAAGAATGTTAACAGATAGTTTTGTATCAATAGATCGAGCAGATCATTTTATTGTGTTAAAAACAATTCCTGGGAATGCTCAAGCAGTCGGAGCGCTTTTAGACCAATTAGATTGGAATGGAATAATGGGTACACTATGTGGTGATGATACATGTATGATCATCTGCCGTTCTCCAGAACAATGCGTTGAAGTATATGACAGTTTTAATGATATGTTGAATTAAATTGAGGTGGCTAACGTGTTAGCAGAAATTAATATTAAAAACTTTGCTATAATTGATGAAATTTCTTTAAGTTTTAAAGACGGTTTAACCGTTTTAACAGGTGAAACAGGAGCTGGTAAATCCATTATTATTGATGCTATTCAGTTGTTAGCTGGAGCAAGAGCTTCTGTTGAATTTGTTAGACATGAAGCTGATCGTGCAAACTTAGAAGGAATTTTCTTTATCGAAGATGATCAACATCAGGTATATAACGTTATAAGGCAGTTTGATATTCCTTTAGATGATGAAGGAAGTATAATTTTGCAGAGGCAAATTACATCTAAAGGTAAGAGCATTTGCAAGGTTAATGGCAAGCTAATTACGTTAGGGATACTTAAAGAAGTTGGCCAAGCACTTATAGACATACATAGTCAGCATGAAACTCAATCACTAATGCAACCTGAGCAACATATTAAGTTGTTAGATGAATATCAACATGAGAAGTTAACGCAAGTGAAGGAATCTTATTTAATCTTGTTTAACGATTATGAACGGTTATTAAGGCGATACAAAGATTTATCCGAAAATGAACAAGAAATTGCACAAAGAATTGATTTAATTAAATTTCAGTATAATGAATTAACTGAAGCAGAACTAGAAATTGATGAAGACTCACAACTTGAAGATGAACGTCAGCAGTTAGCCAATTTTGAACGGGTTTTTGAAAATTTGCAAACAACGTATTATGCCTTATATGGTGAGAATAAGGGTTTAGATTTTCTTAGTCATGCGATGACCTCACTTGAGCAACTAGAGGATGTTAGCGAATCATTTAAAAACCTTTCAGAACATCTAAAAAATCATTATTATGCTATTGAAGAATTGTCATTTGACCTCAGAAATCAGCTAGATCAACTGGAATTTCAACCTGAGCGATTAAATGAAATTGAAAAAAGATTGCATGAAATTAATCGTTTGAAGAGAAAATATGGTAAAGACGTTAATGAATTATTGGAATTAATGGCTAAAATGGAAGAAGAATTAGAACAACTAGAGAATAAAGATACTCATCTACATTCGCTAGAACAACAAATAAATGAGGTTGAAAAAGACACACTTATAGAAGCAGAACAGTTACATGAAGTTCGAAAGCAAATAAGTGAAAATCTTAAACAAGCAATTCATGCTGAATTAAAGGATTTATATTTAGATAAAGCTCAATTTGATGTTCAATTCAATACGATTGAAGGGCATATAAATTGGAGAGGTCAAACAATAAAGTTATCTAAAAATGGTTTAGACCAAATCCAGTTTATGATAAGTACAAATCCAGGTGAACCGCTTAAACCAATGCAAAAAGTAGCATCTGGTGGTGAAATATCGAGGATTATGTTAGCACTTAAAAGTATTTTTGCAGAACATCAAAACATGACAAGTGTTATTTTTGATGAAGTTGATACAGGTGTTAGTGGGCGAGTGGCACAATCCATTGCAGAAAAATTCATCAAATATCAAATGACTCTCAAGTGTTATGTATTACCCATTTACCACAAGTTGCAGCCATGGCAGATCAACATTTACTTATTGAAAAGGATCAAAATGACCATCGTACAACGACAGCAGTCAAAGAGTTAGACCGTAAAGAAGCTGTTCTTGAAATAAGCCGCATGATGTCAGGTGCTGAAATTACAGATACAACGTTACAACATGCTGAAGAATTAATTAAGCAGGCAAGAAATAGCGTTAAAGCATAGGATGCGCCTTAAAGTGTAAACTCTAAGGCGCTTTTTCTTATTAAAATCCACCTATACTTTTATTCACATCAATAATACACAAAGTAGGAAATCTTAAACTGTTTTACATGTGTTTTAATCGTTTAAAAAGCATGCGAAATGCTCAAATTAAGCATACAGCTTAATCAAGAAATGAGGAGTGTCAACATGAAAAAGTCTCGCCAAATCATACAATTAATTCTCCTTGTTTCGTTTTTAATTCCATTCTCGCATGTTTCCGCTGAAACTGTTAGTGAAGTCATTCCTGGCGGTCAATCCGTCGGTGTTAAATTACACACAACTGGTGTGATTGTTGTAGGTTTTAGTCCTGTTCAAACTGATGATGGTAAAGTCTCAACAGCTGAACAAGCTGGTGTTAAAACTGGTGATATTATTCTTCAATTAAACGGTGAAAAAATTGAAAACATGAATGCGTTTATCCAAGAGATGAAGAAACTTGAAGAGAGTAAGAAGCCAGTAGAACTACTCTTAAAACGAAAAGAGCACATCTTTCCTTTGTCCATTAATCCAATATATGATGTAAAAGATGAGGCTTATCGTTTAGGCTTATTTATCAGAGATGCAACTGCAGGTATTGGGACACTTACTTTTTATCATCCAGATACTAAGAAGTATGGTGCATTAGGTCACATTATCATGGATCATCAAACGAAAAACCAATTGACATATATAATGGTAAAATTGTAACTTCTGACATTACGTCAATTAATAAAGGTAAAAATGGTACCCCCGGTGAAAAGAAAGCACGCTTTTCTATGGATGACGATAGTTTAGGTACCATTTCAATCAATAGTGATTACGGTATTTTTGGTAAATTAAATAATGAGTCAATTTTAAAAAACCATAATGATCCAATTCCTGTTGCAAAATCTAATGAAGTTAAGGAAGGTAAAGCTAAAATTTTAACCGTTGTTGAAGATGATGAGGTTAAATCATTTGATATTGAAATAATTAGCAGTGTACCAAGTAAGAATCCTGAGACTAAAGGGATGGTTATTAAGATAACTGACCCTGAATTGCTAAAGAAAACAGGTGGCATCGTACAAGGTATGAGTGGAAGCCCAATTATTCAAGATGGAAAATTAGTTGGGGCAGTAACACATGTTTTCTTAAATGATCCGACAAGCGGCTATGGTGTACATGTAGAATGGATGTTAAATGAAGCAGGGTTACAAATAGAGTCAGATGAAGAATTAAATAAAGCCAGCTAAAACGTTTAAAGCATCAATCGATATGATTGGTGCTTTATTTTTGTATATTTAATATAATCGACAAAGAATTTTAAAAAAGCTCAAAAATTGTCGTAAAAAGAAGAAATTATTAGAATTTAAATAAAAATATAAATAATTTAAATTTTTTCGGATAAAAGAAGGATTTTTCAGGATTACATGGAATAAAGTTAAGTGAAGACAGAAGAAAAATCTGGGAGGTTTACATTAATGGAAAAAGTACGTTTAGGGATTGCAGATGACAACAGGGACTTAGTCACCATGTTAGAGAATTATTTTGGTGAGGAGGAATTGGTCGAAGTAGTGGGAACAGCGTATAATGGTAGAGAATGCTTAACATTAATTGAAGACACCAATCCAGACGTACTCATCTTAGACATTATTATGCCACATCTTGACGGTTTAGCTGTTCTAGAAAAATGCGTGAATTAGAAGTCGATGAACTTCCTAATGTAATTATGTTAACTGCGTTTGGCCATGAATCTGTTACTAAGAAAGCTGTTGAGTTAGGTGCTACATACTATATGTTGAAACCGTTTGATTTGGACTTGCTCAAAGAGCAGGTTTTACAAGCTGCAGGTGCCATTCAACAAAAACCAATGTCCACTCAGCCAGGCCAGTCAGCAGTTAAACCCGCAAAGAAAATTGACTTAGACGCTAATATTACTTCCATCATCCATGAAGTAGGAGTTCCCGCTCATATTAAAGGTTACATGTATTTACGAGAAGCCATTTCAATGGTTTATCATGATATCGAGCTTTTAGGTTCAATCACAAAAGTTTTATATCCAGATATTGCGAAAAAATATAATACAACGGCATCACGTGTAGAAAGAGCGATTCGTCACGCAATAGAAGTTGCCTGGAATCGAGGTAATATTGATTCGTTATCATCTATATTTGGTTATACTGTAAGCGTTTCTAAAGCAAAACCAACTAATTCTGAATTCATTGCTATGATTGCCGATAAATTACGATTAGAACATAAAGTTAGCTAAAGAATCCTAACCTCCTCTTAACTTTGTTAAAAGAGGAGGTTAATTAATGAAAATGAGATTTATGTTAACAAATGGTTGGTACTTCTCTTCAGAAATTAAACATAAATAACAGTAAAATCTTGATTAAAAGGCACCTCATTTAATGAGGTGTTATTTTTATTCTTAAAAGTTTGTGTAAACTTATTATGCTTTAAAATATTGCGTGATTCTTCAGAGTTCTCTACAATTTCAAGTTTCATTAATGACATACATAATGATAAAATGTAAAAAATGTATTACATATTCGGAAGGGGATCATACATGAAAGTTGCTAAATTTGGTGGCAGTTCAGTTGCGAGCGCTAAGATGTTACAAAAAGTTGCTAATATTATTAAAGAAGACGAAAAGCGTAAATTTATCGTCGTTTCTGCACCAGGGAAACGATATGATGAAGATATAAAAGTAA
Organism: Piscibacillus salipiscarius JCM 13188; assembly: GCF_001311865.1. Lineage (GTDB taxonomy): Bacteria > Bacillota > Bacilli > Bacillales > Alkalibacillaceae > Piscibacillus > Piscibacillus salipiscarius. The sequence continues at coordinate 1,372 of NZ_BBCD01000007.1, read as the reverse complement.
CTGATTTATTTATTAAGCTTGGAGAACAGCACATCAGTGGACAAGATACGAGCCAAACATTAAATCAAATTGTGGACCGTTTTTTATCTATTACTCAAGAATTGGGCTTGTCTGATGACGTTGTAGGTCGCGTTAAAAAAGAAACAACCTATGTTATAAATGAAACAAATAATACTGCGCATCTAAAAGACGCACTTAAAGCGATGGGTGAAGATTCATTAGCAAGAGTGTTGAGTGCTTATTTAAACAAAATTGGTTTAAACGCTACTTATGTCAATCCAAAAGATGCAGGAATTATTGTGAGTGATCAGCCAGGGGATGCGCAAGTACTGGATTCCAGTTATGAAAAAATTAATCAACTTAGGGACAAAGATGGAATAATTGTTATTCCAGGATTTTTGGCTACACAGAAAAAGGAGTTTTAACCACATTCCCAAGAGGCGGTTCGGACATTACTGGCTCGATTGTAGCTGCAGGTGTTGAGGCTGAGCTATATGAGAATTTTACAGATGTAAGTTCTGTATATTGTGTTAATCCAAATATTGTTGAACGTCCAAAAGAAATCAAAGCTTTAACTTATAAAGAAATGCGTGAGTTGTCATATTCTGGTTTCTCTGTATTTCATGATGAAGCATTAATCCCGGCATTTAATAAGAACATTCCTGTTTGCATTAAAAACACTAACGAGCCAGCTGCTCCAGGTACAATGATTGTAGCTGAAAAAGAGGAACATAATGGACCAGTGGTAGGTATTGCAAGTGATAAAGGCTTCTCAAGCATATATGTTGGTAAATACTTAATGAACAGGGAACTAGGGTTTGGTCGAAACCTTTTAAATATTTTAGTTGAAGAAGGTGTTTCATTCGAGCATGCACCTTCAGGGATAGACAGTATGTCTGTTATTGTCCGATCAGATCAATTAACAGAAAAGAAAGAAGAACGCTTACTTAGACGAATTAAACAAGAACTAAATGTAGATAACATTGATATTAATCACAATTTAGGAATGGTTGTGATCGTCGGTGAAGGAATGAGTCGGAGAGTAAATGTTGCTGCTATTGCTACGACTGCAATTGCTAAAGCAGGTGTCAATATTCAAATGATTAACCAAGGTTCATCAGATGTATCGATGATGTTTGGAATTCGTGAGGAAGATATTGATCAGACGGTTCATTCACTATACCAGGACTTTTTGAGTCGTCTATGCCAGTTAGATAAAAACAAAAAAGCGGTTGGGACAAAATATGTATTAATCTAGAAGAAGACGAATATTAGAGGAGAGATCAATCCCTAATATTCGTCTTCATTTTTAGCTGCGTCAAAATGCTTCGCTTTCCGTAGGCACGGCGCGGGCTTCCCCAAACTCACTACT
>NZ_BBCD01000006.1 GCF_001311865.1 Piscibacillus salipiscarius JCM 13188 | reverse complement strand
CTGCTAGAGGTTTTCTTATAAAGAGGCACTTCTATGTAACATGACTTTAATGTGACGTGATAAGACATTTGTAATGAATTGTTGTAGAATAGAAAATAAAGATTAATCAACTTGTTAAAAGGTAGGTGCATACCGTATGAGTTATAAAGTATTAGTAGTGGATGATGAAGAACCAATTGCAGATATTTTAAAATATAACTTAGAGAATGAGGGGTATGAAGTGGTTGTTGCTTATAATGGCCGTGATGCTGTTGAGCTAGCAGGTTCTGAAGACCCTGATATTATTCTATTAGATATTATGCTTCCTGAAATGGATGGTATGGAAGTATGCCGCGAAATAAGAAAAGAACACCATATGCCGATTATTATGTTAACGGCTAAGGATTCAGAAATTGATAAAGTCCTAGGCCTTGAATTAGGAGCAGATGATTACGTTACAAAGCCATTTAGTAATCGTGAAGTGGTTGCTAGGGTGAAGGCTAACTTAAGACGAATGACAGCAAGTGAACAAAGCCAAAACTCGTCATCAACTCCTAACATTAAAGTAGGGGCTTTAGAGATTAATCGTGAGAATTATTCTGTTACTCGAAATGGTGAACTGGTTGATCTAACTCACCGTGAGTTTGAACTTCTCTTATATTTGGCCAAGCATCTTGAACAGGTGATGACAAGAGAGCACTTATTAGAGACTGTTTGGGGTTACGACTATTATGGTGATGTTAGGACTGTGGATGTGACCATTCGTCGTTTAAGAGAAAAATTGAGGAAAACCCAAGTAACCCTAACTGGATTGTAACTAGGCGAGGTGTAGGGTACTATATGAGGAACCCTGAGCAGGAGTAGATTGTTTATGAGATCCTTTTGGGGATTTTTTAAGTCCATTCAATTAAAGATGATTGTCGTTTATATTCTCTTGATTTTAATTACGATTCAAGTTATTGGGACGTATTTTGCTCAGCAGCTTGAAGATAAGCTGAGAGAGAATTTTACAGAATCTATAAATGATCGGGTTGAATTACTAACTTATAATTTAAGTCAGGTCATTCAGGTAGAAGATAGAACGGAAGATATGCCGTCACTTGAGAGTGATGTACAAACCATTATTAATGATTATTCATCTGAAGATATTAACGAGATTGAAGTCATTGATGAGAATAATCGCGTACTAGGTACGACCAACCCGCTAGAACAAAGCAATGTTGGTAAAAGAAATACTGAGACGCGAATTCAGCAAGCTTTAGCCGGCAACACTGACGAAAATATCATGTACAACCAGGATAATGGACATCGTACGCTCGTTATTTCTACGCCAATCTATCAGGATGAAAACTCTGATCAGATTATAGGTGCGATGAAAGTTGAGGCGTCAATTGAAGGTATTTATAGTCAAATGAACGAGATCATCCGGATATTTGCTAATGGAACCATGCTTGCCGTTACAGTATCCGCATTATTAGGGATTTTAGTTGCGAGAACGATCACAAAGCCGATTTCAGAAATGCGCAAACAGGCGAAGGTAATGGGGCAAGGTGATTACTCTCAGAAGGTTAACGTCTATGGAACAGACGAAATTGGCCAATTAGCAATTACCTTTAATGAATTAAACGATAAAATTAGAGCAGCACAAGCCTCAACTGAAGGCGAACGGCGAAAGTTGAGCTCTGTCCTAACGAATATGACAGATGGTGTCATTGCGACGAATGAGTTTGGCGAAGTGATTTTAATGAATCTTCCAGCAGAACAGCTACTTGGTATGACTCAAAAATCGTTCCAAGGCAAAACTTTAATTGAAATACTTGGTATTGAAGACGAAGTTACGGATATTAATGAGCTCAAAGATATGAAGAGTACGATTTTAGATTTAACTGAAGGTGATCGGCTTCTATTAGTCCGAGCTAACTTCTCTGAAGTGCAGGATGAAAATAATGACATGAGCGGGATTATTACAGTCATTAGTGACGTTACGGAGCAAGAAAAGATTGAACAAGAACGCAGAGATTTCGTAGCGAATGTCTCCCACGAACTTAGAACGCCGCTTACAACCATGAGAAGTTATTTAGAGGCCTTAACGGATGGTGAAACTTGGAAGAATGAAAATATTGCACCTAAGTTTTTGTCGGTTACTCAAAATGAGACAGAACGCATGATTCGCTTAGTTAATGATTTACTACAATTGTCTAAAATGGACAACAAAGATTATCAGCTACACAAAGAACGCGTAAATTATATTGATTTTATTCATCATGTCGTCGATCGATTCGAGATGAACCTTAAAGATAATATTACCATGAAAAGAGAAATTCCTAACCGAGATTATAAGGTTTGGATTGATAAGGATAAAATTATACAAGTTCTGGATAATATCATTTCCAATGCCATTAAATATTCTCCTGAAGGTGGAGAAATCGTTGTTAAAGTGGTTGAAGAGAAGCATCAATTGTTAACCAAGATTTCTGATGAGGGCGTTGGAATTCCTGAAGAGAAACTTGATAAAATCTTTGATCGTTTTTATCGTGCAGATAAAGCAAGATCTAGACAATTAGGCGGAACAGGATTAGGCTTAGCGATAGCTAAAGATTTAATAGAGGCACACGATGGAGAGGTATGGGCAGAAAGCAAGGAGAATGAAGGAACTATGATCACATTTAGGTTACCTCTCATGCAGAAAAAGAGGGGGCAGCGTAAATGATTGAACATATTAAGTCAGTCTTTCTATTTCTTCTAGTTGCATCTAGCCTCTTGTTAACCTACGCCTTATGGACCTATCAGCCTAATTTTGATCCGATTGAGCAAACGGATTACATTGATGATTCGAAGCTAGATGGTCGAGAGCAATCGATAAAAGAGGTTATTTCACCAGATCGAATCATATTGCATGATTATCAACTTCATAAGCAATTAAAAAGTAAACAGGAAGAAAATGAACTGTACCAAGAAATACTTACGTGGCAGTTTACATCAGGATTAAGGTTAGCTAATAGTGCCGATGTGATTGATTCTTATTGGCAGCTAAGTGAATCTGCGGATTTTCAATATATGGAGATTTTATATCCAGTCAATATCCCCATGAATTTAGTGGACCAGATCTTCACGGTCAATGTAGAGAATAATCGTTGGTCCAATTTAACGTTTTAATAAAGTTTATTTACAAATACGTGAATCACAGAATAATATCCGTGTTATATTTACATCCGATCAAAAGGAGCAGCAGAATGTATTAATCGGAGAAATTCATTCCCAAAGTATATTGGAACGGGTAAATGAACTCATGGATCGGCAGGAAGGTATTGTACAGTTAGATCGTTATGACTTCGGGAGCGGTGTGCCTATTTATTTACCCTCAGGAGAAAAACGGTTACAAATTTCACCTTATTACCTACTCAAATTGATCCGATATTAATGCGTAATGCATTATTTAGAAACCCATCTGTTGTTCGTTCGACGTCATCTAATCCGTTTAATGAAAGCAATCATTATACAGATGGAACAAGGGCACTTAAAACTTACCGTGTATTAAATAATAAACACGAAAGAATGGAGTTTATCAATCCATTATCATCTGACTTACAGCCATTAGATCCTATTGAAGTGATCAGACGAAGTGTCAACTTAACGAATGACCATTTAGGCTGGACAAATGAGTTTAATTTGGATGCGATTCGTCAAAAACCATTAAGCTCAGTACTGTACCGAATGTATTTTAATGGGTATCCGATTTACGATGAGATGAATGTGACAGTGATGGAGCAAGTTTGGGGCAGTAATGAATTAAATAAATTGAAGCGACCATTATTTAGTATAAACAATATACGAAATCGAGAGACAGTGTTAGCTTCTGGTGAGGCTGTTTATCAAACCTTACAAAATTTAAAAAATCAAATTTCTTTAGAGTCAATTGAACAAATTAGAATTGGATACACCTTAACAGCAAGTGCAAGTGATTCATCTGAAGTATTAACATTAAATCCAGAATGGTACATTAAACTTTCGGATTCATGGGTTCCAATTAGTGATTATAGCGAACAGCTTATGAATCAAGGGGTTGAGTAGATTGCAATGGGGCCAAATTAAAACGATATTTATTATAAGCTTCTTGGTTTTAAACTTATTTTTAGTACAAGAATTCTTAGATAAAATTAATACAACCACATATGACCCGTTAGAGAAGCAATCACCTATAGAAGAACAGCTATCGGCCCAAGGAATCACTTATGATTTGCCTGAAGGGGATTTAAAAGAGTCATACGTTTCAGCCCCTAGATATCAATTAACAGAAGAAGATATAACTGCTTTAGAAGGCTTTTCCGATCAGCAGCTCATTGGTTTGACTTCAAGTCAAAATGCTGTGTTATCGTTGGATACAGTCTTAGAAGGTGAACCATCCTTATTTAACATGGAAATTATCACAAGTGAATTTAAGAAGCCATTAGAACTAGATTTAGAAAATAATTTAAGCGGTTCAATAGAAACGATAAAATCCAATATTATAAAAGGCGATTCGTATGTATTCTGGAACCATTATGAAGATGAAAATGTCTTATTATTTTTCCAAAGACAAAATAATAAAACGGTATACTTTAATGACTCAGCTGCGTTAATTGTGTTATTAAACGAAGAAGGCAATGCCATTCAGTATAGGCAAACGATGTTAGATGATTTAGAGGACCGTCCAGATGAACAGACCATTACCGATCCGATCAATGCCATTTATAGTGTATGGTCTAACACAGTGACCGGGATCCCAACCGATAGTCACATCACATTAGACTTAGGATACCAGACACTTGTCCCATTAGATGATGGGGTGCAGGTGTTCGTTCCAACATGGGACGTCATTGTTAATGAGCAGAGTCATTTCTTTGTTAATGCTATGGAAGGGCAATATGTTCAGCATGACGAGATGAAGTTTGTGACAGAAAGAAAAGAAGCATTAAAGAGAGAAATACAAGAATTAAAATCGGAGTGAAAAAAGCATGGCACTGCATTTTAGTGTTTTAGCATCAGGGAGTACGGGTAATGCCTTTTATATAGGCACAAACAAAACAAAGTTATTAGTTGATGTTGGATTAAGTGGGAAAAAACTTGAAAAATTATTAGACGATGTTAGCGTAAATCCAAAAGAATTAGATGGAATTTTGGTTACCCACGAACATAGTGATCATATTAAAGGTGTTGGAATTGTCGCAAGACGCTACGGCCTTCCGATTTATGCGAATGAGAAAACTTGGCAAGCAATGGAGGCGCAACTAGGAAAAATTCAAGGGGATCAAAAGTTTCAATTTGATATGGAAACAGTCCAAACATTTGGAGATATCGATGTTGAAAGCTTTGGTGTGTCCCATGATGCTATTGATCCAATGTTTTATGTTTTCCATCATGAAGGTAAAAAAGTATCCATGTTAACGGATACAGGGTATGTATCAGAGCGTATGAAAAAGACAGTTGAAAACTCTAATGCGATTCTGTTTGAATCGAACCACGATGTTGGGATGTTACAAATGGGTGGATATCCTTGGAACATTAAGCGTAGAATATTAAGTGATAAAGGACATGTTTCTAACGAAGATGCTGCTGTAGCCATGTTAGATGTCATTGGAAATCAAACAAAACAGATTTATTTAGGTCATTTGAGCCAAGATAATAATATGATTGATCTAGCGAGAATGAGCGTTGAGCAAATTCTTCAGAAACATGATGCAGGTGTTGGAGAACAATTCACGTTAGAAGATACAAGTCCAACTAAACCAACTCCTATTTGTTACGTTTAATTACATGTGATGGTGAGGTGTCAAACTTGGGGTATTACGATGACCATATGAAAAGTGACAAACAAAAGCGTAGCTGGCTTATGCCAACCGTTATTGGAGCTTTATTAGGAGCAGTACTAATATTATTATCGTTGCCAATATTAGTACAAGCCAATCTTTTACCTTACGATTTATCAGAACAAAATGACGAAACGACTCAGCAGGCAGCTCCTTCCGGAGACGCAGAGAATAAACAAGTTAACCTTGAAGTAAGTTCTCAAATCACAGAAGTCGTAGATAATGTTTCAAATGCAGTAGTCGGTGTCGTCAACATAAAGCAGCAGAGTATTTTTGGTGGCTCCGAGTCTCAACAAGGCGGCGTTGGATCCGGCGTTGTTTACAAAAAAGCGGAGATTCTGCTTACATAGTAACCAACTTCCATGTGATTCAAGGTGCTGATTCCGTAGAAGTTGTACTAAAAGATGAAGAGCAGATTGAAGCTGAATTAATTGGTGGAGATGTTTATACAGATCTTGCCGTACTAAAAGTCGATGCTAAACATATTGAGCAAGTGATTGACTTAGGTAGCTCAGATAACTTAAAAGTTGGAGAACCTGTCATTGCGATTGGTAATCCTCTTGGGCTTCAATTTGCAGGTTCGGTCACACAAGGTATTATAAGCGGTAAAGATCGTCTGATTCCTCAAGACTTTAATAATGACGGTAATGCCGATTGGCAAGCAGAGGTTATCCAAACTGACGCTGCTATTAATCCAGGTAACTCTGGAGGAGCATTAGTCAACATGGATGGACAATTAGTGGGTATCAACTCGATGAAGTATGCCTCAGCAAAACTAGAAGGGTTAGGGTTTGCGATTCCAATTGATCTAGCTAGACCACTTATTGAGGATTTAGAGGAAGATGGATCGGTGACGCGCGCTTATATGGGTGTTGAAATCTTCTCACTATCAGACGTTCCACAATATCACTGGCAGAATACTTTAAATCTACCTAATGATGTTGAGAGTGGCGTTATTATAGATGGTGTAGAAAGAATGTCTCCAGCTGATCAAGCAGGCTTACAGCAATATGACGTGATTGTACAGATGGGTGACACAGCAATAAATAATGTACTTGAATTAAGACAGTACCTATTTACAAAAGTCAGCCCAGGTGATGAAGTCACCATTACCTTCTATCGCGACGGTGAAAAACAAGAAAAAACGATTAAATTAGTCGCACAAAGTCAGTAACAAACATGCTCCGCTCAAGTGATTTGAGCGGAGTTTTTTAACATAAAACCCAGGTTATGCACAAGATTCACATACTTATGCACAAAATGTGAGTAAATATTTATTGTAAAAGGCATATCTTGTGTCAATAGTTAATTTTTTTACTAAATATGAGGCGAACATATGTTGATATGTTGATAAACCTGTGGATAAGTAGCGAAAATGTAGATAACTTTGTAGTTATTCAGTTAATTTAGGAACATACACACAGTATATGTGGATAAATAATCATAATTTGTGAATAGTTGAAGGAGGATTAGCGTGGACATCAAAATTATCTCAGTTGGGAAGCTAAAAGAAAAATACTTAAAACAAGGAATCGATGAATACATGAAGCGGCTAAAACCCTATGCTAAGGTCAAAATAGAAGAGGTACCAGACGAACACGCACCCGAACATTTAAGTGATGCAGAAAAGAAGAGGTGATAAATAAAGAAGGCCGGAGGATTTTATCAAAGATATCCACAGATACATATGTGATCACCTTAGAAATAGAAGGCAAAATGTTAACATCTGAAGCTTTCGCGAAGAAATTGGACGAGCTTGCGACTTATGGAAAAAGCAAAATCGCGTTTGTGATTGGTGGGTCGCTAGGGTTAAGTGACGATGTGAAGAGTCGAAGTGACTTTGCGATCTCGTTCAGTAAAATGACTTATCCACACCAGTTGATGAGGTTGGTGTTACTTGAGCAGGTGTATAGGGGTTATAAAATTATGAGGAATGAACCGTATCATAAGTGATAAATGGTTAGGATTTAAAGTGTAGATTTATTTTTTCAAATTAATATAGGGAGGATTCGTTATAAGTAATAATGAAAGTACTCAAAAAAGTTGTTAGCAAGTAAAGAAGTTTCTATTGAGTCTTTTTACCTTATCTACTGGAAATATTGTTTTAATTGTAAGTTCTGATTAACTAAAAGTTACTTTTCTCAGAATTTAACATTTGAAACTTATTTTATTAATAAATATTGACATGGAGTTAACTCCATCTTTTAAGTGGTAGTAATAAAAGGTGGGGGTATAAGACATGGTTATTGTTATTTATGTATTAATAAGTTTATATGCAATATTAACTGGAATGGCAGGAATTATTCAATTGAAAGAAATGAGGTTCAGTTTCGTTCAGTATTCTTTGTGGTTGTGTCTATTAGCATGTTAATCAATTTATTTACTCCAAATAAGAATAGTATGATTATTATGCTAATCGTCTTATTTATAATAATGCATATATTATCGATTACAGAAGGGATATTGACTAAGAGGAAACTTACATACAGTCATCATATTATTCGGTTCATATTCCATGTCATACTAGTATTACTGGTTTATAACTATATTGTATAGAAGGTGAATTGTCATGAAGATTAGCCAGATTGCATCATTCACAGGTCTCAGTAAAGACGCCATACGTTATTATGAAAAGATTGGCCTGCTACATCCAAAGATAGAAAAACATCATCGGGATTATAATGAACAAGACATCGAAGTAGTTGAAATAATTGTCAAATTAAAAGATATAGGTTTTTCCCTCAAGGAAATCAAGATGCTCTTAGATTGGTCAAATGATACTGATGAAAATAAAGAAATGACAAATGAGGAGATTCAAAATCTTAAACAAATAAAAGAGGTTTTCCGAAATAAGCAAAAGCAAATTATTCAAAAAGAACAACAAATAAAAGAAATAAAACAAGTATTGTCAAGAGCGGATAATAAAATTGAGTATCTGCTGAAGAAGAATATTCAATAATTAATTTTCGATGTTATCTTATCTATTACATTTAGTATAGTTGTGCCAAACTTACAAAAACAATCCCCGTATGACATTACCGTGATACGGGGATTCGTGCGTTTTGAACCTTTTTATTCTAATTAAAACTCTACAAATCATGATCCGATTTTTGATTTTGTCTCGAATGATTCTGCTGTTTTACTTTGTGTGAGCCTTGCATCGGTTCGCCATATGGTTGCTTTGGACTTTTAGGTAAATTAGGTTCTTTTTGTTGTTTTGGACCTTTAGGGTTTTTGCTCATCTTCTAAAGCCTCCTTTGTTCAGTTATGAATAGCTTTTGAAAGGTGAAGAAATCTATACTTGGGAAAGCGACATTCTAACCATCAATGTTTGTCACAAATTATTAGGTTTGCACTTAACGTAACTTGGGAAGATATTAGGAAAGTTAAGCACACATAGCTTTAATAATTTGTCATAAGAAAGCAGATACTAATTTTTAAAAAGGAGAGAACATAACTATGAAAATTAAAGCTGCCGTAACACCTGAAACAGGAAAACCTTTTAAGATGACTGACGTAGAGTTACCCGAAGTTGGCTCGAATGATGTCTTAATAAAAGTCGTGGCGTCTGGCATCTGTCATACGGATGTCTCAGGTAGAGACACAGGTATGGTTGATCCACCATCAGTTCTTGGCCATGAAGGTGCTGGGGTTGTTGAAGAAGTGGGATCTGAAGTGACAGAATTTCAAAAAGGAGACCATGTTGTTGTGTCATTTGCGAGTTGCGGTGAATGTGATAATTGTACTTCTGGTCACCCTGCACATTGTAGAAATTATGCTGAACTTAATTTGAGTAGTCATATTGATCAAGATACTAATAAGTTGGTTTCTAGATTTTTTGGACAATCTTCATTTGCGACCTATTCCCTTGTCCACCAACGAAATGTTGTAAAAATTGATAAGGATATTGATTTAGCTTTAGCTGCTCCACTGGGCTGCGGGTTGCAAACTGGAGCTAGTACGGTGTTAAACGTACTTAAACCTGAAGCGGGTAGTTCTATTGCCGTCTTTGGTGTTGGTGCTGTTGGATTAAGTGGGGTTATGGCTGCTAAAATTGCTGGCTGTAAAAACATTATTGCAGTAGACCTACATGATAACCGTTTAGAACTAGCTAAAGAGCTAGGTGCCACAGCTACGATCAAAAGTGGTAAAGATGTAGATATTGCAGGAAAAATTCAAGAAATCACTGGATCAGGAGTAGGAAATATACTCGATAGTACTGGTGTGGATGCGGTTATTGAACAGGCTATCTTATCATTAGATACGTTTGGAAAACTAGCGACAGTTGTAACAGATGATGGGTTTAAGCTTCCTCTAGAGATCTTAGCATTAGGAGGAAACAGTATCATTGGTACTAGCCAAGGCGATGCGGTACCACAGGAGTTTATTCCGCAAATGATTTCTTATTATAAAGAGGGCAAATTCCCATTTGACAAAATGGTAAAGTACTATGAGTTTGATGATATAAATAAGGCTTTTGAAGAATCGGAGAAGGGTTCAGTGATTAAACCTATTCTAAAAATTAATGATTAAATATTTAAAGATACTATATTATGAAATTAGAAAAACAGCTTTCTAGCAGCAATTTATAGTTGTTGGAAAGGTGTTTTTTCAAAATTTTAGTTGTGTGTACCTGATGCTGTAGCAGCTAGTTACACATGCGTTTTCAGAGATAGGATGGATAATGATCAATTTAGGTATAAATCTTCCCTTACAATTTTTATATTTTTAATAAACATGTAATTTCTCTGGGTTCATTGTTAAATAAATTTCACTTATTTTTTGTCACTAATATAAAAACTAATTATACTATGGAATTTGCCATTAATGTATATTACGATTGCTGGTTGATAGTTGACACTATTCACTCTAAAATAAAGGTCATTAGGGGCTTTCTTTATGATTCCATATAATAAGGCCAAAACGTTGGTAACGGAAGTAATTGGGCGAATCGCAGCTGTAACTTTCCCTCCGCCATCAGAATATAAAGTAACATTGTTTGAAATTAGTTCTAATAATGTATCTGTATGTTCCATTTGGAATGCTTCTATAAAGCGATCAATTATTGATTTGTTCTCCTCATAGTTTAGACTCTCGCCTTCCACAACTGAGATCTTCTGCTTAGCCCTGCTAAAAATTTTCCTGCAGTTTTCCTCACTCTTTTTAATATTATTAGCGATTTCTGAGTATGAGAAATTTAATACTTCTCTTAAAAGGAGAACTGTTCGCTCGTCTGCTTTTAAATGTTCCATCATTCGTAAATAAGCAATGCTTAATCCCTCTTTTGGATTACCTTTTCACTTGGGTCTAATGCATGTAATTTCTCTAGTAATAATGGCTCTGGGTTCCATGGTCCCACATATTTTTCTCGTTTGTACCATGCAGACTTTAATAAATCAAGACAGAGGTTAGTCATGATTTTGCAGAGATAAGCTTTTTATTCTTTACTCTTTCCTCATCTATTTGATAAGCTTTTAGAAACGTTTCTTGGACCATGTCTTCAGCTTCTGCTACTGAGCCTAACATACGATAACCTAATGAAAATAACAATGGTTTAAATAACTGGTAATCTTCATTCGTTATTTGCATGGTTCTTCCTCTTTTCGTTTAAAATGATCTCTTCAGCTGCTTGTTTTCCACTACATATTGCTCCATCCGCTAAAATAGAGTCGGGCGATGCCCAGTCCCCAGCTATATATAATCCTGGAAATCCTGTTTTAGAACTTTGTAGCATGCGTTCATTCCCAATTTGCGGTAAGCGTTGATTGACCGTAATGTTAGGTATAAAACGCTTTGAAATCACATACTGTTGCCAGCCTGGCTGTAACTTATCTAGGAATAATTCAAGCTCATTTTTAGTGATTGTTGAATCTATGTGCTCATCCGGATGATGATATTTAAATACATGAAGAATGGCGTTCATTGGATCTTCAGAAAGGCGGGCATAGCCTGAATGCACTGAATAATAGAGAGGTTTAGTGGTGTCCATAGCGAAAAGTCGTTTTTGTTTTGGAAGTTGTTTTAAAGCAACATCTAATGTTGCCCCTCTAACAGGTATCATCTGAGTGAAAAAGTTTCTTTGAGGAAATGCCATCTTTTTACTTAACATATCATTTAATTCATGAGGACCAGTAGTACAAAGTACATTTTTCCCTAAAATTTCTCTGCCATCAGAAAGGTCTAATTTAATTTGGTTCTGTTGTGTGGGTTCAATATTTTTAACAAAAGTATGTGGTTGAACGTGAATACCCGAACGAATGGCTCTATGATGAAGTTGACCAATCATCGTCATCCATCCGCCATCTAGGTAAAGTACACCACCCATAGCTTTTTTAATACTCGATACAGTTACTTTTGCACTCATTTTTTCAGGTGCATGACAATAGGTTGCTAGTCTTCCAAGGGTATAAAGTAAAGACTTAACTATTTTAGAATGGGCGACTTGCATGACCCATTGTTGATATGTCTGCTGCGCTAAATTTTCAGGCTTTATACTCATCAATTTAAAAAGAACTGCGATCCACTCTCTACGTTCCTTTGTGTGAAATAGACGAGTTGTAAAAAGTTGTAAAGGAGAGAATGGGGCAACATATTCAATATTGTTTTCAATTAATATGCCACCTAATTTGGGTGATTTGCCACAAATGTGAATACCTAATTCTTCGAGAATTGGCTTGGCTTTTCCTTTTCTATAAAGGGCGTGGGGGCCAAGATTGAAATACTGTTGATTCACCTTTTTGTTCTAGCCCTCCCACCAACACTTTTCCCTTTTTCTAAAATTAAAATATTTAAATTGGTTTTCGCTAAATAATTGGCTGCAACATATCCTGCTAATCCCCCACCAACAATGATAATATCCCAATTTTGAGTCATAAGATAACCTCCTAAATGTTTCTTTATAACTCAAGACGAAAAAGGTTGGGAAATGTGACAAGGAATTAACAAATAATTAAGAAACTTGTATACTAATTAGATTTTATTCCGTCCAGTTAATTATAATATATGGATATAAAGAATATGTACATGAAAGTTTGGGTTAATAAATTCATTAGTTAAAGAGAGATCCTTGAGAATTCAGGAAAGGTAATAGCTATTGAATAATATGAGAACTATACTCAAAATCGGCTCAAACAAAGTGTGAGAGAGGATTATAAAGAATTAATTGAAAAAGTGAGATGAAGAAATAACAAAAGACCGTTTCCAAGGCCTAAAATACACCTTGGAAGCGGTCTTTATTAGTTAATTATTTTTTCATTGGTATAAACCCTGAATGATCTGTATAATACCCTTCAATCTCAGGGCGAGGAATCTCACCCCAGCGTTCAGGGTCAACATTGTACACTTCATTTGTTGCTAATCCGTGAAGTAGATTTTTAACGCCAAGGACGTTCTGCTTGATATTGTGTCCACGGCCACGTTGTCCTAAGTTCCCATCACGAGTATTTCCGGATGTTTCAAAGAATACTGCTGGATGACTGTGATGATCTTCGTTTAGGCCATTATAGTTAAGCCCTAGCATCATCGCTGAGACGACTCCGCCATGGATATCAATCTCAGAGAAACCACTTGAGCTACTTCCTACTGTGTAACGATCGACATTGGTGTATCCATAATCTTTTAAAGAGTCATAGACATAAACTTGAGCTTGTCTAGTGACATCGTTATAAAGTCCATTTTTAATATTAGGAAGGGTAGGTCCATTAGGTGCTAATGAGACACCAAGTGACATGGTTACGGCGTCACCAGTCTCTGAATCTTCTTTTAACCCTTGATGGTGAATGTCAATACCAAAGTCAGGCTCAATATCTGCCCATAAGCTATACCATGCTTTTGATTCAGCCGCTTTAAAACCCTCCAATGTCCAATCACGGTTCAAATCAATTCTCTCTCCGGTATCACTTAATTCTGAATGGCGAATGTTCATTTCGCTTCCATCAGGGTTGTACATCGGAATGACATATAGAGTTAGTTCATCTAATATTTCCTGATATGTTGATGACGAATTCTGAACTAACATCTTCAGGAGTTGTAGTGTTGATTTTGTTCCGTATGGTTCGTTACCATGAATGCGACCTTGAATCCAAACCTTTTCTGGACCATTTCCAATTTTAGCTACATACAAATCACGGTTTTGTTCACTTTTATTATGTTCATACCCTAGTTCTTCAAGTGTTTGAACTTGTAGGTCACCATTGCTTCGCTTTTCAAGTTTCTCTAGTTCGTCAATCATATCCTCGTAGGTTAAAATGCTAGACATGTTTGTATTGCCTTCAGTTGACGGGTGATTCTTGGCTGCGAGTGCTGGTGTTGCAAACATGGAGAATAATAGAATGATACTGATCATTAACATGAATATTTTTCGCAAAACCGTTCCCTCCTGTATTACTTTTATGTTTTACACTGTAAAAGTGTTGCTTATCAGTATAAGACAAACAGTTAGGAGTTAAAACCACAATTTTCCTATTTTTCAAAATTCTTTTGTAAGAAAAATAGACTATGTAGATTCAATAATAGGAATTTGTTTAGTATTAATATGTGAAAAAGAGAGAAATGAAAGTATAGGATGGAATAAGTAATATGTATTAAGGGTGTTCTAAAAGTATGGTGTCTACCTTTAGAACAGACCTTAATTAGGGGATTAAGAATTTGAATTGCCTTTTCTTTACCCATTGAATCAAATAAAAGGGTAGATGCTAAGGCATTAAAGGGTAGAGATACATGATGTTTAACTCCTTGATCGTAAGCTGACATTAAATCTTTTTGTAAAACATCCAACGCTGTTTCAGCGGTCCATTCAGAGATGTCATTCCAGTTCCTCACAACCCAACTATCACCAGTGCTAACTTTGAATAATTCTAGTAACTCCTCTTGAGGTAGGTTATAGTTCTCCGCGAGTTTAAGACCTTCAGCTACGGCATTCATATTAATTCCAAGAATTAGATTATTAATCAGTTTAGCAGCTTGACTATTACCAGTTTTTTCACCGTAATAGAATGTTTTTGAGCCTATAGCATCAAAGTATGGTTGGAATGACTTAACGATCTCTTCTGGTCCAGATGTCATTATGGATAAAGTGCCATCTTTAGCCCCTGAAGCTCCGCCGCTTACAGAAGCGTCAATCAAAGTAAAGTTACTTTCTTGCTCAACTTTTTGGCTTAGTTGATTCATGGTGTCAGGGTCAAGTGTACTCATCACAATGATTGTTTTTTCCTTTGGCTGCGCGGATAGCAGGCCATTATCATTGAAAATAATCTCTACATTTTGTTTATAATCCCTAACCATAGAGATAATCGCTTCATCTGCTTGTTCGGCTACTTCTTTTAATGTGCCTACCATGGTGATACCCTCTGATGTTGCTTTTTCATAAACTCCTTTAAAAGCATCATAACCAATGACGTCAAACCCTGCCTTCTTCAAATTAATAGCCATCGGAAATCCCATAGTACCTAGTCCAACGAAACCAATTTTTTTACTCAAATATAATCCCTCCTATTTCATTTATACCCTTATGTGATTTTATTAAAAATAAATCTTTTAAAATTTCTATTAATATGGGTATACATATAATAAAACCATTGGAGAGAAGTGTAATCATGGAATTTTTTACAGTAGGTCATTACAATCATTCAAAACAACAATTTTTACAATTATTAAAAGCTGCAGAAGTAAAAATTGTAGCTGATGTACGCTCATTACCAGGAAGCAGAAAGAACCCTCAATTTAACAAGAATCAGTTAAGGTCCTGGCTTGATGAAGCAGGCTTAAAATATCAGCACTTTAAAAAGCTTGGTGGCCGCAGGAAATTATCAGGACAGGTCGGAGAAGAGCTTAACTCAGGCTGGCAAAATCGGTCGTTCCATAACTATGCGGATTATTCCTTAACTGAAGAGTTTAAGCAGGGGATTGATGAGCTGAAGGCAGCATCTAGTCATGGTAAAGTCGTCTTAATGTGCTCAGAACGTCATCCATCGAGATGTCATCGATTGATTATTAGTAATTATTTAAAGGCAAATGATTTTAGCGTCACCCATATCATCCCTAACCCTGATAGGGAAGCACGGTTTGTCGATCATGAGTTAGGGAAGTGGGGAGCTATGCCGATTATAGAAAGTAATGGAAGTGTTGTTTATCCAAAATGATAGTTGAACCGAAAGAATTACATTGCTTCTTTAATGCCTTTCTTGACCAACCACCAGTTAGCAGGGTAGCTTGTTAGAAAGCCTAGAATCATAGCGATTTGCATCATAAACCAGTATGTCGCTGTAGTTGGTTTAGGCGGCTGTGCAAATAAGACGTAGTGAACGAGTGCCATGAAGCCAAACATTCCGACTTCAAATGCGATTAATGACAATGAGTCGGCCTTAATGGCTTGTTTAATTGCTTTCATCTTATTTTTGCTTTTCTGCATTGGGTAAATCGCAAAGTATTGAAAGGCGATTCCAAATAAGTATGCTAATATGAATTCCACTAAGTAATGGGCAAACAAAACTGAACCAGCTATTGTTAAGCCCGTTATGGCAACAAGCGGCACACCAAAGGCATCACCTAATACACAACCAGATGAACAGTGGCTGGTTGACATAAATACTGTTGCTCCTTGTCCCCGGTGATCTTCTAAATCACGATTTTTAGATTTTAAAACACCCCATTTATAGTAAAACCAAATCGCAAATGGCCCGAAAAATAATCCATTCACTGGCCAAACAATATTCATAATCGCCATCATCTGTGGATGACGAATAATATCTATTAATATCCATATAGCTGAAATAATACCTATAATAATAGAAATCCAAGCAATTGTAGCTAACATCGAATTCCTCCTTACTATAGTTGTTTATCCTATTTAATAGATTAATAAACGAATACAAAACCAAACTAAAGTCCTATTTAAAAAATCTGAAAATTTAGTACAATAATGAAAGCGGTTGCATGGATTTGGATGCATCTTTTATTTTTATCGTTTGTGCAAACGTTTGCATAAACTAAAAAAAGGAGCGAGTTTATGAGACTTTATAAAACAAAAACTTTAGTTTACATGACTATTTTATTGATGTTGTTTCAACCTCTAAGTGGTCTTTTCAGTCATCAGTCTATTAATGCTGATGAACGTGATGTCTTCTTAGTTGGTAGTTTTGGTTCCGATGGAGATCCGACTTATTGGAATCCGTCATCAAGTGAGTTTCAAATGAACAATGCTCAAAATGGTCATTATTATCTAGAGAAAACACTACCAGCCGGTACATACGAGTATAAAATTGCGATCAATGGGGGCTGGGATGAGAATTACGGTGCAAATGGAGAGCAAAACGGATCTAACATGACGTTATCGTTAGAAGAAGAGACAACGGTTCGGTTTGTCTATAACGATGAAAGTCATGTGGTAACAACAATCACAGAAGACAAACAACCTCGTTTAGTTGGGAATCTGCAGCCAGTAATCGATGCTGGTGATGAGTGGTCCCCTGGTACTTCTACGGCCTTATTAACAGATGAGGACTATGATAATATTTATGAGTTTACCTCTCAAGTACCTAAAGGTGATTATGAGTATAAGATAGCGCTAGGTGATAGTTGGGGGGAGGAATATCCTAGCAGTAATGCAAGTCTTAATTTAAAACGTCCTCAAGACATTACGTTTTATTATAATCATGAGACAAAAGAAGTTTATACAAATTTAAATTCGAACAAAGATGAGATTGATCAAGCTTCTCTTTTTCATAATACATGGGACGAAACATACCGAGACCCTTTCGGTGCTGTTAAAGCAGGGGAGGCGGTAACACTTCGTCTAGCTTCTGCAAAAGGGGATTTAGAGAAGGCTAATTTACATGTGAAGAACTACACAACAGGTGATTCAGAAGTGGTCCCTATGACCGAGTCTGGTTGGACAACCGTGGACGGGAAAGACTTAGATTTTTGGGAGGCTACTTGGACTCCGAGTGAAAAGGGCGTTCATGGTTACAAATTCATCGCTTATGATGGAGAAGTGGTTAAAGAGTACGGAGAAGACGCTCAGCAGGGCCAAGCAGGTCGATCTGGCGATACGGTCAATGAATTATTCCAGCTGACTGTTTATGACCCAGAATACGAGACGCCTGACTGGATGAAAGAAGCTGTGGTTTATCAAATTTTCCCAGACCGTTTTTATAATGGAAACCCGGAAAATGACGATGCGAAGTCGAATGCGCGTGGTGATGAACCAATTGAATACCAGGATTGGGGAGAGCTCCCTGATAATCCGAGATTAGCAGGTACATCTGGTTACGATGGCGATGGTATTTGGAGTAATGATTTTTATGGAGGAGACATTAAAGGAATTCAAGAAAAATTAGATTATATTGAGTCACTAGGTGTGAATACCATCTATTTAAATCCAATTTCACACGCAGCATCGAATCATAAATACGATGCTACCGATTATAAATCGATTGACCCCATGTTTGGAACACCTGAGGAATTTAAGGCATTTACAGATGAACTGAAAAACGTGGCATGCACTTAATTTTAGATGGAGTGTTTAACCATGTAGGTGATGATTCGATTTACTTTGACCGTTATGGAAAGTATGAAACCGTTGGGGCTTATGAGTACTGGTCTCGAATTTATGACTTAATGAATGAAGAAGGCATGACTGAAGAAGAAGCGAAAGCTCAAACTGAAGAAGAGTTTAAGGAAGATGGACAAGTGTTTAGTCCTTATGGCTTCCATAACTGGTTTAACATAAAGAACACCAAGGTAGATGTTGGTCAGCCAACCGAACGTTATGATTATCAAGGATGGTGGGGATTCGATAGTCTACCAGAAATAGCTTCTATTCCAGGTGATGTCGTACCTTATCAATCTGAGTTAAATAATGAGAAGTTTGCAGATTACATTATGTATGAGGATGATTCTGTTGCCAAATCATGGTTAAACCAAGGCGGATCTGGCTGGAGATTAGACGTCGCAAATGAGGTTGACCCTGAGTTTTGGAGAGAATTTAGAGATGAACTTAAACAAATCGAGTTAGACCAAGGTGGATCCCCGTTAATATTGGGCGAGATTTGGGATGATGCATCAAAATATTTCCTAGGTGATTTATATGACTCTGTCATGAACTATCGTTTTAGAGGGGCTGTTATTGACTTTTACGTAATGGTAAAGAGGAACAAGCGATGGAGCAATTGATGGCTGTTCAGGAGGATTATCCTAAGGAAGCATTCTATAACCTTATGAACCTAATGGGGTCTCATGATACCGTTAGAGCGGTTTATGTCCTGGGTAATGGTTCTGAATCGTATGAGCGAGCAGAGGACGATCCAAACTATGACCATGAACTTGGACTAAAACGGTTAAAGTTAGCTGCCATCTTCCAATATGGGTATGCTGGTGCGCCTACAGTTTATTATGGTGATGAAGCAGGGGTTACAGGTTCTAAAGACCCTGATGATCGCCGCACATATCCTTGGGGTAGTGAAGATGATGATCTAATTAAGCATTACCAAACCTTAGGTGATATTCGTGAGGAAAATCAAGCGTTATTTAAGAAAGGATCACTTTCACATTTATATGCTAAAGATGATGTGATGGCATATGGCCGTCAACATGCAAAGAAATATGGGATTGTGGTTATGAATCGTTCAAATGAAGAAAAAGTCGTAACAATCGATACGAGTGACTTTGCATTGAATGGTGTTCAGTTCATTGATGAGCTTGACCAGCCATATAAAGTGACGACTCAGGATGGAATGCTTGAAGTGGTGTTACCACCAATGAGCGGGCGAATGTTAGTCTCTAAGCCTGCTCAAGTAAAGGAAGTTAACTCGGTTGCGAAATTAGACGCAGAAGAAGGGGAAGGTCAGGTTACCCTAAGCTGGAAAGGAAAGAAAGGCACTTACAGTGTTTATCAGACCAATATAGCTGGCACACTTTATGAGAAAGTTGCTGAAACAACTAAGCAAGAGGTGGTCATTGACGGCTTAGACAATGGGCGTGCATACTATTTTGGTGTCACGCGAGTGGATGATCACGGTAATGAATCAGATGTGGTGCAAACAGAGAAGGTTATTCCGCATATACCATTGACGTATTATGACGTGACACATCTTACTCAGTTGAGTGACAGTACCATAGATCTTGCTAATTCTAAGAAAGTTGAAGCATCACTACTTATTGAAGGTTATACAAATGATGATTTAGCTGAAGGGTTAGATGCAATACTTCAGTATAGGTTAGGGGATTCAGCTTGGGTGGACGTACCAGCTCAGTATACCGGCCAAGATTCATTATCTAATGTGTTTGAAGCAGAGTTTTTACCAATTGATGCGGGTGAATATGAGTACCGCTATGCTTTTACAACCGATCAAGGCAGAGAATATATTTATACAGATGTACAGACGTTTAGCATGAGTAAGGGTGAAGACACGACTCCTCCTGCCGATTCAGTTACACTTGAACAGCCACTTCAGGAATCCGGTCAAGTGAATCTCTCGTGGTCGGTTGAGAATGAACAAGACCCATACATGATCGGGATTTATCGTAATGGTGAACTCGTGAAAAAGCTATGGGATACAGATGTTAGAGATTACCGAGATATTAATGTGGTGAATGAAGAGACTTACCAATACGTCATCGCGTTATTTGATCAGTACGGGAATGTGGTGAAATCGAATGAAGTTTCTGTTACACCTCAGTTAGTAACTGTTGATGTCACATTTAAAGTGAGTGCGCCAGAATACACGCCACTCGATGCAACGTTAACCATTCCTAATAGTATGAATGGTTGGAATACGAGTGCATGGGAGATGAGTCGTGCTGGGGCCGTCACACCAGATTGGCAGTACACGGTTGAGGCGCAAGTTGGTGAAGTAATTACGTACAAATATGTACGTGATGGTTCGTGGGATCGTGAAGGTTTAGCCGACCATACACCAGAGGATCCAAATGATGATGACATTAGTTATTATGGTTACGGTGCGGAAGGAACAGACCTTCAAATTGTCGTTGAGAATCAGGGTAATAATAAAATGGTCGTTGAGGACACCATTTTACGCTGGGTTGATCAACCAGTTGTCGTGACATCGCATTCAAGTGGACAAAACGTAAGTGAAGATACAGTAACTTTAAGTGGAAATGCGATTAAAGAGGGTGTATTAACGATCAACGGTGAGACTGTTACAGTTAATGATGATATGTCCTGGACACATGAAGTGACGCTTCAAGATGGGGAAAATCAATTCAACATTCATATTGAACCGTCTGAGGAAAACAAATCGGAGATCTTTAACAATGACGCAGGCGCCATTTCTAAAAATACAAAAGATATCGTGTTTACGTTAAATAAAGAGTGAGGTAAGAAGTAATTAACAGTCAATAAATAAAATTACAAATTGTTAATCTTAGTAGTTCAGTTTTGGAGTACAAAATTGCACTTTTATACCCATAATTGAACTACTTTTTATATATATTTAGTGAATTTTAGGGAGATTAACATTTATATGGTAAAATAAGTTAAAGAATGTTCTACAAAGCATAGTTCAAATTAATAGTAGTTTTTTACTTATATTACATACAGAAAGGTGTGATGTCTGATGGCATATAAACTAAATCAAGTTAACAAAGCAGGTTTTGTATTTAGAAAAAAGTCTATACAGAGGAGATGTCACATTGAAATTGACAAAAGAAAAATTTAAGCTTGTTTCAGAAACAGAAAGATTAGTAATAAGACCATTACAGAAAGCCGATTATGATAATTGGCTGAATGAATTTGAAAACCGTTATCCATCTCAATTTCGCCACGATAAAGGAAAAATAGATATGAGTGAGTGCACACTGGAATGGTTTCATAATCTGGTAGATAAACAACAAGAGTTAGCACTTACAGACACTGCATATGTATTTGGTGTGTTTAGAAAGGAAGACGGTACACATTTAGGTATGGTGGATTTTTCAACTATAGAAAGAGATGACTTTCAATGGGGTAGGATAGGATACTCAATCCATAATCAGTATTGGAGAAAAGGGTACGGTAACGAAGCGGTAAAGGAAGCACTTAATATTGCTTTTAATTATTTAAAATTCCACCGTATAGAAGCCCATATCAATTTAGATAATTCTGCTTCAATCAATTTAGCAGAGAGTGTTGGGATGAAGTATGAATGTACAAGAAAAGGGTTTATTTTCGAATTTGGAGAATGGACAGATAATCTAATCTATTTTAAAAATTCTATTGAGTAAGTTTTTTTAAACGAATAAGGCGATTGATTATTAAGAACAGTCGCTTTTTCTATAATTGGGGGGCGTAGGTGTTAGTTGAAGAAGAGTGAGACCGTCCAGTTCGTCGCAGAACAGCACGAACTAAAAATCACCTAAACCGAATGTGAAAGTTGAAGCTGTGCCTTTCGTAAGCGAAGTATTTTGACAACGCTTATAAAAGAAACCCGTACAAGGATTAGTGTAATACACTACCATTGTACGGGTTTTAAATTATTTAAATTTTAATTTTTATTTACTGAAGCATCATGAATTGAATTAACAGCTTTTTGTAACTTTTCGTTGAACTCTTCATCAGATTGATTGACGTGTAAGTCACTCGCTAATGCACGAGAGAAGCTCGCAATTAAACCATCATTATCTTTAAGCTTTTCATTAGCTTCTTCGCGTGAATAACCACCAGATAGAGCTACCACACGAACCACATTAGGATGGTCAATTAATTCTTTATAAAGATTAGCTTTTGTTGGAATAGTAAGCTTTAACATCACGTTCTGATCATCTGACAACTCATTTAGATGCTTAAGAAGTTCTTCTTTTAACATTTCTTCAGCTTGTTCTTTATCTTGGCTGTTAATGTTGACTTCAGGCTCGATAATTGGCACAAGGCCAGCTTCAATAATGCGTTTACCGATTTCAAATTGTTGGTCAACAACTGCTTTAATACCTTCTTGATTCGCTTCATGAATGACAGAACGCATTTTTGTACCGAACATTTTACGTTCATTAGCTCGGCGAAGCGTTTCGTCTAAATCATGAATGGGCTTCATCATTTGAACGCCATTTTCTTGATCAGCAAGACCTTTATCTACTTTCAAGAAAGGTACAACACCTTTTTCTGCAAGATAATCGCCTGTATACTTCCCTTCAATTTCACGGTCCATTGTTTGTTCGAAAAGAATTGCACCGATAATTTTGTCTGAGCTAAACGCTGGTGATGTAATAATGCGCGTTCTCATTTGATGCACAAGGTCGAACATTTCATCTTCGTTTGTATATTGATCTTCTGTTACGCCATATGCCGCAAGAGCTTTTGGTGTACTGCCACCACTCTGGTCAAGAGCCGCAATAAATCCGCCTTTTGTTTTCATTTGGTTAAAGTGATTTTCGTTCATGGTCTTCACTCCTAATATTCAATACTTAATCTATATATTATCCTAACATGTTCAACTTATCTAATACAGGGTTTTACGATTTTTAAAAAGATTGGGAGGGGCATGGGTTTATCGACCCCTATTTTGAGTTTATCTACCCTATTCTAGAAAATATCTACCTTTTATCTAACGCTTTCGCAAAAATCACTACCCCGCATCTGCAAGGTAGTGATGGAAATTAATTTCTGATGAGATGATCAAAGGCTGATAAAGCAGACGTTGCACCTTCACCCATTGAAACAATGATTTGATTATAGGCACTGTCGGTACAATCACCTGCTGCGAAAACACCTGGAATGTTCGTCGCAGCCCGTTTATCAGTTATAATCTCACCAATTTGTTCCGGTCGATTAGATCTCCTAACCAGTCAGTGTTCGGAATAAGACCGATTTGAACGAAAACACCAGCTAGTTCGACATGCTTTTCGTCACCTGATTCTAAATCGACATATTTTAATCCGTTGACGTTGTCATCACCAGTGATTTCTGAAGTTTTGGCATTTGTTAAGACAGTTACGTTAGGCAAGCTGTAAAGGCGTTTTTGAAGCACTTCGTCGGCCTTAAGTTCAGAATTGTATTCAAGTAGTGTGACATGATTGACAATCCCTGCAAGGTCAATCGCAGCTTCAACACCTGAGTTACCTCCACCGATGACGGCTACATCTTTTCCTTCGAAAAGCGGGCCATCACAGTGAGGACAGTAAGCAACACCTTTATTTTTAAACTCAGCTTCACCAGGAACGCCGATCTCACGCCAGCGTGCACCAGTTGAAACGATGAGCGTTTTTACTCTTAAGTTTAGCACCATTTTCAAGCTCTAACTCGAAAAGATCTTTCTTTTCTAAGCCTTTAGCGCGTTGCAGGTTCATGATGTCTATGTCATAGTCTTTTACATGTTCTTCAAGTGCTGCAGCTAGCTTTGGTCCCTCCGTGCCTTTAACGCTGATAAAGTTTTCAATACTTAATGTATCTAAAACTTGTCCGCCAAGACGTTCGGAGACCATACCCGTACGGATTCCTTTGCGTGATGAGTAAATAGCAGCACTCGCACCTGCAGGACCACCACCGACAACTAGAACGTCATAAGGATCTTTATTTGATAGCTCATCAGCATCTAGGCTTTTACCTAATTTAGCTAAAATTTCTTCAATCGTAATGCGTCCATTACTGAATGGCTCGCCGTTAAGGTAAACAGCTGGTACGGCCATAATGTCTTTTTCTTCAACTTCTGATTTGTACACAGCACCATCAACCATCGTGTGAGAAATGTTAGGGTTTAACACACTCATGATATTGAGAGCTTGTACAACATCAGGACAGTTATGACATGAGAGGCTGACGTACGTTTCGAAGTGATACTCACCATCGAGTTCTTTGATTTGTTCAGCAATGCTGTCATCAACTTTAGGCGGACGACCACTTACTTGTAAGAGTGCTAATACAAGTGATGTGAGCTCATGCCCTAAAGGTACACCAGCGAATGCGATGCCAGAGTCTTGCCCTGCACGATTCACACTAAAGCTAGGTGTACGCTCTAATTGAGTTTTTTCAACAGATATTTTAGATGACATGGCAGCTAGTTCATCAACTAGTGCTTGAGTTTCCTCTGATTTTTGGTCAGATTCAGTACTTACTTTGAGCACAAGGTCATCCTCTAGTAGCTGCAAGTACTGATCTAATTGGGACTTAATTTCTGCATCAAGTGCCATGTGTAATCCCTCTCCTTAAAGCTTAAAGTTTTCCTACTAAGTCTAAGTTAGGTTTAAGAGTTTCTTCCCCTTCTTCCCATTTAGCTGGGCAAACCTCACCAGGGTTTTTGCGCACGTATTGTGCTGCTTTGATTTTGTTAATTAATGTGCTTGCATCACGGCCAATACCTTCAGCGTTAATTTCTACTGCTTGAATAACACCGTCTGGGTCGATGATGAATGTGCCGCGGTCTGCTTGGCCTAAATCTTCTACATATACGTCAAAGTTACGTGATAAGATGTGAGCTGGGTCCCCAATCATACCGTAAGTAATTTTTCCGATTTTTTCAGATGTATCGTGCCATGCTTTATGTGTGAAATGTGAGTCTCTTGAAACAGAGAATACTTCTACTCCAAGTTCTTGAAGTTTAGGATATTGTTCTTGAAGATCTTCAAGCTCAGTTGGGCAAACGAATGTGAAGTCTGCAGGATAGAAGCAAACAACTGTCCAATGACCTTTGAAATCCTCCTCTGTAACTTCGATGAAATCTCCGTTTTTGTAAGCTTGTGCTTTAAATGGTTCTACTTCTTTTCCGATTAAAGACATTACTTAATTCCTCCTTGATATTTTTCTAATAGATAGCCTACCCACATTTACGGGGAAATTTACGTACCTATCTGTAATAATTACAATCAAACATTAGTTATTATTATAGGTTTGTCGAACTTTGTCAACAAATAACAAAATTGTTCAATAAAATATCAAGGAAATGCATTTCGTATTACAAAAAAAGACGGTAATAACAAAAAAATACCGACACTTTAAAATCAACAAATTCTATTATATAATAGTAGCTGGACACTTTTATCCAAATATATTTGTAGGACATACAAATCTAAGATATAGGAAGGTTAGTATGAGCGGACAAAAACAAACAGATGTTATTTTAATAGGTGCAGGTATTATGAGTGCGACTTTAGGGTCTCTTCTAAAGGAGCTCGCACCTAATTGGGATATTAAAGTTTATGAGCGGTTAGGTAAAACGGGCGAAGAAAGCTCGAACGAATGGAATAATGCAGGGACAGGCCATGCAGCACTTTGTGAATTAAATTACACAAATGAGAAGTCTGATGGAACGATCGATTTAACTAAAGCAGTCAAAATTAATCAACAGTTCCAAGTTTCTAAACAGTTTTGGTCTTACTTGGTTAACAAAGGTCTCATTGAAGATCCAGGAGAATTCATCAAAGCTTTACCTCACATGAGTATGGTCAGAGGAGAAGATAATGTTAACTTTTTAAAGAAACGTTATGAGGCTATGACAAGCAATCCCCTTTTTAAAGGTATGGAATTCTCAGATGACCCTGAACAGCTTAAGGATTGGATTCCTCTAATTATGAAAAATCGTAAGTCGGATGAGCCAATCGCTGCAACGAAAATTGACTCAGGTACAGATGTTAATTTCGGCGAGTTAACTCGTAAGCTATTTGACCATTTGGAAAGTCAAAATGTTGAGCTTAATTATCGTCATCAAGTAGAGGATTTAAACCGATTAAGTAATGGTACTTGGGATGTTAAGGTTAAAGACGTTGATAGTGGATCAGTCGAACTGGTTAATGCCAAATTTGTATTTATTGGCGCTGGTGGCGGAAGCCTACATCTACTTCAGAAATCTGGTATTCCTGAAGGTAAAGGTGTTGGCGGTTTCCCTGTTAGTGGATTATTTATGGTTTGTAACAACCCTGAAGTGGTTAAGCAGCATCATGCTAAAGTTTATGGGAAAGCACCAGTTGGCGCACCACCTATGTCTGTGCCGCATTTGGATACAAGATTTATAGATGGAAAGCGAACTTTATTATTCGGGCCTTTTGCTGGGTTCTCGCCTAAGTTCCTAAAAGAAGGTTCAAACTTAGATCTCTTCACGTCAGTTAGACCAAGTAATGTGGTTAATATGCTTGGAGCAGGCGTTAAAGAAATGAAATTAACGAAATATCTCATTCAACAGGTCATGCAATCTAAGGAAAAACGGATGGAAGCACTTCGTGAATTTATCCCTAATGCAAAAACGGAAGACTGGGAGATCGTTGTCGCTGGTCAGCGCGTTCAGGTCATTAAAGAGACGGACGCAGGTGGTAAGGGTACACTTCAGTTCGGTACAGAAGTGGTCAACTCGGCTGACGGTTCCATTGCTGCATTACTTGGTGCATCACCAGGGGCCTCAACAGCTGTAAATGTCATGCTTGAGATATTAGAAAATTGCTTCCCAAATCATATTGAAGAGTGGGAGCCAAAATTAAAAGAAATGATTCCTTCATATGGCAAGGTCTTAATGGATCATCCACAATTACTTGAGGAAGTGCATGCAACGACAGCCAGAGCACTAAATCTCGATAATGGTGAATCAAAAGAACAAGAAGATGAACAAACAGTTATAGGTTAACGGTAATATAAAGCTTTTGCGCAGATGCGGCGCAAAAGCTTTTTTTATTTTGCTCGCCATTACTCTTGAGTAAATACTAGACAAATTCGAGATTTTACTAGACAAAACCGTGAAAATACTAGACAAAATCAAAAATTTACTAGAAAGTTTTTTCAAATACTAGAAACTTCACCACGGGGCAATCCCGACCTGTTTCTAATTTGTTCGTTAAGGGTAAACTTCTAACAAGAATAAGTCGTACGAGGAGGAGTTCTCATGAGAGATTTATTTAAAAAAGGTTTATCTGTCGGATTAGGGTTAGCCTCTGCAAGTAAGGATCAAGCGGAACGAGTGTTAGATGAGTTAGTTGAAAAAGGGCAGCTATCAAAAGAGGAGTCAAATAATCTTTTAAAAGATTTGAGAATGAAAGGTGAAGAAAGTCAAAAGCAGTTCGACGAAAAAATTAAAAGACAGCTAAAAACTTATTTGGATGAATTAGAGGTTCCAACAAAAGAAACCGCTCAAGCACTTGAAGATCGAATAGAAAAGCTTGAGGAGCAAGTTAATAAAGAAGAGTAGAGAGGAGGGATGTTCTTGTTAAGGAAACAAATGAGGCATATGAACCGGTATCGAGAAATTGCTGCAGCTTTTTCACGTAACGGATTAGGATTTATAGTGAAAGAGCTCGGGTTAGATCAGGTATTCTCATTACCTCGCCGGTTATATGTCAGGCGAGATCAGGAGCATACGAAGTCACTTGGCAAGCGTATTCGGGCCTTCTTAGAAGAACTAGGCCCAACGTTTATCAAAATTGGTCAGATGGCGAGTACGCGTCCTGACATTATTCCTAAAGATATTATAAATGAGTTAACATACTTACAAGATGAGATCTCACCAATCTCATTTGAAGACGTGGTACAAATTATAGAAAAAGAACTTGGTGGGAATGTTGATGGAACCTTTGAAGAGTTTGACTCTATCCCTTTAGGAGTCGCATCGATTGGTCAGGTCCACGAGGCAAAGTTAAAATCAGGTGAACATGTAGCTGTTAAAGTTCAACGTCCGCGTGTGGATAAGCAAATACATACGGATTTAGAGATTCTACATGAGTTAGCTGAACGTGCGGAGAGACGTTTGAATGGGCAAAACAGTACCAAGTCGTTGAAGTAGTAGAGGAATTTACTAAGGCGATCATAGATGAACTTGACTACATGACAGAGGGGCGAAATGCTGATCTAATGGCGCAGCAATTTGAGGAAGACGAAACGGTTAAAATACCTTCAATTTATTGGGACTATACAACCAAGCAAGTGTTAACCATGGAATTTATCGAAGGAATCAAACTCGATCAGCTTGATGAATTAAAGGAAAAAGGATTTGATTTAAAATGGTTAGCTGATCGTGTCGTTCACACGTTATTTTACCAAGTCTTTAAAGATGGTTATTTTCATGCTGACCCTCATATTGGTAATATTTTTGCAGAGTCTGAAAAACGAATCGCCTGGATGGATTTCGGTCTAATGGGAAGATTGTCATCTAAAATGAGAATGCATTTGGCTTCTCTAGTCATGGCAATGGTTAAGCAGGACTCAGACGATATGATCAAAGCGATTTTTAAAATGGGGGTGGCTCCAGAGGATGTAGATATTCATGAACTTAGTGGTGATATCGACCGGTTTATGATTAAATATTACGGAGTTCCATTAAGCGAACTGAGCTTGGGGCAGTCAATAACAGATTTGTTTTCAATCGCAAATAAGCATCAAATCATGATTCCATCAGATTTATCACTGGTTGGAAAAACCATCTTAACGTTAGAAGGATTAATAGAACAATTAGATCCTGAATTTGATATTATCGAAGCTGCTGAACCGTTTGGAAGAGACCTTATTCGTGAAAAGTATAACCCGAAACGGCTTGCTAAAAGTTTATATGATCAGATTGATGAATATGGCGATGTGATTGAGGATATGCCGGAAGTCATTAGAGAGCTGAGTCATATTGCTAAAAATAAAAAAATACCTATTGAAATATCGATTCCAAAAGCTGAACATTTTTCTCAAAACTCGATACAGTTAGTAATAGATTATCGTTTAGTATTGTGCTTTTATCTTTTAGTTTAATCATGGTTGGGTTAATTATAGGTTCAGCGATTGGAAGTCAATCATCATTGCTTTGGGATATTCCAGCTGTAGAAATTGGATTTGTGATTGCTGTATTAATGGTTACATGGTTAATTTATTCGATCTTTCGTTCAGGGAGGTTTTAAGAGAGGTTTATTGCCTCTCTTTTCTTATGAAAAAATAATTCTACTAAATTTACAAGACAAAGACATATTTTAATAGCTTTATTAATAAACACACATACATAGTTTGTAAATATTTAATATAATACACTAACTCTGCAATTAGAAGGAGGGTTTAAGGTGAGAAATCCGATTTGTATGGTGTTGTCAGAAGCACAGCCTGGCACACGAGTAAAAGAATTAATGATGAATGGTGAAGATGTATCAGGGGTTGAAGTATTTGAGAGTTATGACATTAGTACAGGCTTAGCTACTTTTACTAATCATAAAAAGCAGATTCGTAGCAGTATGCGATAAAATTGATATGATCGAGTTCATTGAAGATTAAAAAGGGTCGTATGACGTGATCCCCCTAGACTAGGGGGATCATTGGTTATATGACCCAGATAAAGTTTGATTATGTACAAGTTTAGGAATAACATTTCATGAAATCAAAGGTTGCTTTCTCATACCCAACGTTAAGTAAAAGCTTTATAAGAAGGCTGTCGTAGTCGACGGCCTTCTTATAATTTACATAGGTGATTTTTGTCTCCAGTGATAGATTCTATCTATGAAACTACTATAATATTTCACAAAAGGAAGGGTAATTAGAGACAGTGTGATATTATACATAATATTTACTTGAGCAGGAGTGAGAATATTTTTTAATTCAACTAGATAATCCAAAAAGGGGTAAATAAAAATGGCTCCCAATATATTCAGCCACAAGTAAGCATAAGCTGTTAAGCGTGCTTCTTTCATAGTAACTAATGAAGCGATCATAGCCATGACACCTGTCCCAATGTTAGCACCAATAATTAATGGAATGCCTGTATAAAAATTTTCTGTAGCGAACAATGTTGCAATTTCGTTAATAGTAGAGTTAGACTGTCCTAATGTGGTATGAATAATTCCAGTTAATACAGCAATAAAACTTGAGTGGTCGATTTTATTAAATAGGTCATAATAAAATATACTTTCCTTCATATCCGTTGCCAGGACATCCATAATGCATAAGGAACCAATAACTAAAGTGAAACCCATTAAAGAGTATCCAGTCTTTACTACATTTATATTTTTCTAAGACATAAAATCGCTCCAAGCAATATGATCGGTATCGTGAAATAACCAGGATTAATGGTAATTAAATCTATTGTTATGGACGAACCGATATTGATACCTAATATAACTCCGATCGACTGCGTGAAGGTGAATAATCTAGCTGCAACTAATCCTACGGTTAAAATAACGATGATAGTACTGTTTTGAATAATGAGTGTGGCTATTAAGCCAAGCAGTAACCCTTTCCAAGGTTGATCTAATAGTCTTGTTATTATATTTTTTATAGACTCTGTGGCACTATCAAGCAAGCTCGAACCTATTAAATGTGTTCCGAATATAGCTGCTCCTAGCAGTAATAAAACGAAATAACATAAATCACAATAATCAATCCTCCTTCCCGTTAATCATTTTGAGTTTAAAAAACACCCCCTTTTGATTGGAGATGTTTTTTAAACTGATCATTTATGCTTGCAAATTTTTTTCGGTCATGGATCTTCAGTATTAGTTGAGAGAATTTGTTGACAAATGGAAGTGCAATTAAAGAGCTTAATACATTAAAAATGACGCTGATATGAGCAAGCTGTACATCTGGTCGTTCTGCTAAATGGGCTCCTAGGTCTGAGAGTAATCCTATAAATGGGAAGAACAAAAGGACTCCCAGTACATTAAGCCAAATGTGAGACCAAGCTGTTAATCTAGCTTCTCTACCACTACCAATGGAAGCTAGCCATGCGTCGACACAAGTCCCAATATTAGCTCCCAATACTACAGCTACGGCTGTGTCTAGGTTTAAGGATCCTGCTGCAATAAACCCCATCATAATACCTGTTGTAGCAGTACTCGATTGAATAACGGCTGTAACAATGGCACCAAAGATGACTGCATAGAAAAGATTGTTATCTAAACTCAGGAATAACTGATGAACGTATTCCATCTCTTTTAAAGGTGCCGCAAGTGTTTTAAAGCCCCACATAGCTCCAAACACAGCAGATAAACCAACTAAAACCATACCGGTAAAACGAAAATTATCCTTTTTAAATAAAAGAAGCACGCCCCCGATAATGGCCATTGGTATGATTAAAGAATTTATTTCTAAAGTAATAATCTCAGTTGTTACAGTTGTCCCAATATTAGCTCCTAAAATTATGCCAATGGATTGAGAAAAGGTAAGCATACCACCGGCTACTAACCCAATGACGATAATGGATACAGCTGAACTACTTTGTAGAATTGCGGTCACAACGGTCCCCAACAAAAGCCCTTTCCAGGGAGCATCTGTTAGAGTTTTTAACCAGTTTTTTAATCTATCGGCTGATAGTTTGAATAGACCGTTTCTGACTAGATACATCCCTGTCAAAAAAACTCCTAAAGTGAGGATGAATAGAAATATTTGAAACACTATTTTCACCCCCTTTTAAAGTGTTAGTGGTAAACATCCTGGTGAAGAAAGAAGTTAATGACTTGGTTCAATCTATTAATTAGCTCTATTAATCTTTATAATTTTTATTAGAGTGTTGTAAGATTAGAGATGGTGACTTTTGAGGTACTGTTGCTGGAATAGAGATAGGTTCGGTTTTGGTTCATAATCATCCATGACAGTGTTTAAGATTTGATCCGTTTCGTGTTCTATTAACATTCTTAGGCTAAACATTACACAAATGAACAAACCGCCCAATAGAGAGAAAAGTAAGATTTCCATAAAGATTCACCTCCCTTTACGTTTTATATATGGTTTGGTAATGAATAATGCGTGGGTAAATAGAGTGATTTATACTAAATTGTGTAGAGAACTAGTAGAATAGCGAGGAGATAGAAACAAAAGAAAGAATCACGAATATCAATAGAACTCAAAGAGTTTTAAGGGAGTGTCTAAATGAGTAACGTATTAGTGTTGGGACATAAAAATCCAGATACCGATTCAATTTGTTCATCCATTGCTTATGCAACTTTAAAAGATAAATTGGGCGAACAAGCAGAACCCGTAAGATTAGGAGAACTAAATGAGGAAAGTAAGTATGCACTAAAATATTTTCAAACCAAAGCACCCAGAATGATAAGTGGAGTTTCAGAGGAAACAGAAAGAGTCATACTAGTAGATCATAATGAGAAGCAGCAAAGTGCTATCGATATAGATAAAGTAAAAGTCATAGAAGTCATTGATCATCACCGAATTGCTAACTTTGAGACAAGTGAACCGATTTATTACCGCGCTGAACCCGTTGGTTGTACGGCAACCATTATTTATAAGTTGTTCTTAGAAAATAACGTGACAGTAGAAAAGAATGTTGCTGGGCTTATGTTATCGGCCATAATATCGGATACATTACTTTTTAAATCCCCAACTACTACGAATCAAGATATAGAGATTGGCAAGGAACTAGCTAAAATAGCTAAAGTAGAACTAGAAGACTACGGGTTATCTATGTTAGAAGCAGGAACAAACTATAGTGATAAATCTATGGAGGAGTTAGTAGAGTTAGATTCTAAAGATTTTAATTTAAGTGGTAAACGAGTTAAAGTCTCACAAATAAACGTAGTTAATCCAGCGGAAATACTTCGAAACCAAGAGGAAATAAAGCAAGTATTAAAAAAGAACACTGAAAAACAAAGTTTAAATCTATCCATTCTAATGATTACTGATATTCTAAATAGTAATTCTATCATATTGGCTTTTGGAGAAGATTATAAAGCTATAGAATATGCCTTTAATGTTACATTTGAACAGAATCTTGTATTGTTAGAAGGTGTCGTTTCTCGAAAAAAACAAATGGTTCCGCAATTAACTAAAGCTTTTGAAGCTCTACAATAATATTTACCTTTTAAAAACCCCTTACCTTGTTAAAACTTCAAGGTAAGGGGTGATTTTATGAGTTTAGAGCATTTTAAGGACGAATCTATTCCTTTTAGTGAATTGAATCCAGAGCTGCAGCATCATCTGTTCGATTCCTTAATCGGAGAGAGAGTTTTGATTAAAATGATCAAACATGACGAACTTATAGAGTTGGAAGGCATTATAGAAAGAAAAAGTTTATATTTGGGTGAAGTGGCTTATGATTTAAAAGTAGCTCAAGACATGAAAGCGATCAAAGTGAATTTATTATATGACATTCAAGAAGTTAGACGAATGAAAAGTCAAGGTCCAATGCTTCATTAAATGATGAAAAATTATTACAATGTTTACAAGTTTGCAGTACGTTTACTTTTGAAAACAATATTGTTTACTTGTAAACAAAAGAGTGTACATATTGTTTTGTTGGTTGTTTACAATATTGTAAACAGTGAGCACAAAAGTGTTTACAGAAAAAGCGCTATTTCACTGAAGTTACGTTTTTATTTCGTTTTGTTAAAGCTCATTGTCGTCATCTTATATCTCCAATATCCTTTGTAAGTAAGAGGTTTACATACTATGAAAAAGGATGATGACAATGACTCAATCAAGAATTGCAGCAGTTGATGTTGGGAACGATTCGTTAAAGGCAATCTTCGGACAATTGGAGAATAACTTCAATATCCCAAATATCATCGCAAGAGAAATTGAAGACCGCCCTGTAATCGGTATAGAGGATTTAGATGAGAAAGATCCATTAGAAGGACTTCACATTAAAGTTCATTCACCAGCATTGAAAGAAAACAATGCCATCTATCGTGTTGGACACTTGGCCACTAAAAGCACAAATTCAACAGAATTGGACCCAGGAAGTAGTAAGTCTCAAGAAGATCAAACTTTAATTATGTTATTTGCATCTATTGCTCTTGACGCTGTTCAAGCAAATGATTTTCAAAAGCAACAAAACGTTGTTGATGCGAATTACACATTAGGAACTGGACTTCCATTAAGAGAAGTTAAGGAAGGAAATGATGCAGGGTATCGCTCTAAATTAATGGGTTCCGTTCACCAAGTTGAATTTTTAGTGACCCCTAAATATCAAGGTCTAAAAGTTAATATTAAATTTGATGAGGTTAAAGTTTACCCTGAAGGTTTTGCAGCGTTTATTAATCTAGTCATGGATAAAGACTTGAAAGTGATCAATAAAGACTTAATAGATAAACATATTCTAATCCAGGACATCGGTGGTCTATCAACAGATATAGCAGTCATTAAAAATCGCACAGTCGATGATGACAAAGCTCAAGGTTACAACTTAGGTGTCTCTGAATCACTTGAGAATATTCGTGAAGACATTTTTACTAAACATGGTGTTGAGCTTGATAGTAGACGTGATGTTGTTGAAATCATTACTCGCAATAATGATCGGAATCACATTATGGTTAAAGGTAGCCGGACGAGTGTTCATGACATCACGGACCGAACTTTATTAGAATTAGCCAAAAAGCAATATCGTCTCTTACGCAACACATGGCAGAAGAACTCTCAAACTGAGATTTGTTACTTTGTTGGCGGTGGTTCAAATGTGTTAAAAGAATACATCAAAACATTAAACAATAATTTAGATGGTTATAATATCGAGTTCTTCGAAGACGAGCATGAAAGTATTTGGATGATGGCAAATGCATATTATAAGTTAATTGCAGATTACTTGAAAAAGAATGAGAAACCTAAAGAGAAAGAAGAAGAAAAGAAAAAGGCCTCTAAGAAGTAAGTGAGGTGACGGTATGAGAAAACCTCAAACAGAAATTAAACGTGGACAAGCCATCTCGTTCAGGGTTCCATCAGATACTCCCGATCACATTTTAAAAGAGCTACAATATTTAAAGGAGACGGAGAGACGTAACTTTTCTAGTAAAATAGCAGAATATGTACTAGAAGGAGTAAATGAAAATCATAGTAGGGAACGAGAGACGATTACTATTCCGCTTCCTAATAAGCTTACAAAAGCTCAGAGAGACTGGATTAAGCACGAACATTCAGAGGCCTTACTTGGAAGTATTGTGTATCATCTATTAAATGATCCTGTTAGAGCGACTGCTTTATTAGCTTCATTAAATAGTCGTTCGACAGATATAGATGAAGCGCTATATTTACAGGAGAAGGCAGAAGAACCAGAACCTAAGGAATCTGAATCAAAACCGTTAGAAGCAGTGCCAGAGTCAACAGATGATGATATGGAAGAGTTTAACTGGGAAGCATTATTAAAAAAGCAACATGAAGCAACAGAAGAGAATAAAGAAGAAGCAGAAGAGGATCAAGGATTGGATGAGCTCCTTGGTGACTTCTTAAGTAAGATGAATGATTAGAGTATCTCATGATTGAGGTACTCTTTTTTGAATGTCTCATATTTAAGCCGAATTGTCCTATCAATTTGATAAAATGTCTCAAAAATCAGTCGAATAACCATTTTCGACATAATTCGATGCCTAAACTTTAACTTCTATGTCCCGTAAAACGACTTTTCACGTCCCATATTTTAATTATTACATAAAAATCAGATCGCCTGTTCTGTGTTAACAGTTGAATAAACGTTGAACCACACCTTCAAGTACCGAGCTTTTCTAGTATAAAGATCCAGGTTTAAGTCAAAGATGTAAGTATCATTTCTGCTAAGGAGATTGGGCCATGTATTTGATTCTAGTATTAATTGTTTGGGCAGTCTTTGCTTATAAGTTTGTAGATTGGTCACAATGGCGACAGCAATATTCAACCATTTTATTTTTATGGTGATTAATCTAACATATAATGTTCTCTACTATAATCACACACTCTGGGCGTTTAGAGGTATAACGGCGGAGTGGTTAAGTCACTCCATTATCAATATTGCCTTTACGTTCTTTATCGTGCCTATTGGCTTAATGATCTACTTACAAAGGTTTCCGAAGCATAGAACTAAACAGATGATCTATGTGTCAGCTTGGGTCATATTCTATACGATTATTCAAACACTATTTGCTCATAGAGGAATGTATGTGTATGACAACGGATGGAATGGTTGGATGAATATTTTGCTTAATGCGGCGCTATTTGTAGTCGTTTACGTGCATTATAGACGACCTGTTCGGGCCATTGTTATATCAATTCCGTTAGCTATACTGTTTTATCTCATGTTCCCGTTTCCATTGGATACCCTAAAATAAGAGGCGGTGAGTAAATGCAAGTTCAAAATGTACTGTCGGCACCTGTTT
Source organism: Piscibacillus salipiscarius JCM 13188 (assembly GCF_001311865.1). Classification (GTDB taxonomy): domain Bacteria; phylum Bacillota; class Bacilli; order Bacillales; family Alkalibacillaceae; genus Piscibacillus; species Piscibacillus salipiscarius. Next base: position 93,203 of record NZ_BBCD01000006.1, on the reverse strand, counting down.
TTTTAATTCTTTTGTTCTTGACGTATATCGTGATGTGGTGGTTTATTCGTAAGCATCAAATTAAGAAGGAACATGAAGATCGGCATGTCGATTAAAAACTATTAACATGGGGCATGGTTTAAGCTCAAAACCGTGCCCTTTTCTTATATAGTTAGATATCTTGTTAAAAAGGGTAGATAAAAATGCTTTTTTACTCCGTCGACAAATTTCGCGGTAGAAATATTTTAAAAAGAGGTAGATATAGTGAAATTTGGGGTAGATATCTTAGACGGTGATGGAGTAGTTACAAAATGAAGGCTTTTGCTATGGCGCAAAAAGCCTTCATTTTTATTGATTTGCTAAGATTGCCAGTAAATATGGTAAAGGTTATTGCCTTGACCTCTTGCAAACACATCAATACGATTCTCATCCCAAGAAACGGCTGCTGGGTGAGAGGTTAAGTTGCCTCCAAGGTCTTGCCACTCTTCCCAGCGTGAACCATTCCACGTTTTCTTATATAAACGATTGTTTGAGCCTCTGACGAAGACATCTATTTGGTTCGGACGACGAGAAGAAGCGGCTGGTGCACCAACTAATGTGCCGCCAAGGCTTTCCCAGTCGCTCCATCTGTTACCATCCCACCATTTATGAATTAAGTCTTGATTTTGTCCTCTTGCAAACACATCGATGCGATTTGGCCCCCAAGATATGGACGCAGGATGAGATGTTAAATTGCCACCTAAGTCTTCCCAGTCTTGCCAGCGCGTTCCGTTCCAAGTGCGTTTGTAAAGGCGGTTGTTTGTGCCTCGAACAAAGACATCTAACTGATTCGAACGACGCGATGAGACAGTAGGTGCACTTGTTAAAGTCCCACCAAGGTTTTCCCAGTCGCTCCACCTATTACCGTCCCACCACTTATGGTATAAGCTTTGGTCAGTCCCCCTTACGAACACATCGATGCGATTTGGCCCCCATGAAACAGCAGCAGGTGGTGATGTCAATACCCCACCGAGACTCTCCCAGTCACTCCATCGTCTGCCGTCCCACCATTATGAATCAAATCTTGATTTTGACCTCTTGCAAACACATCTAGACGATTAGCTTGCCAAGATGAGACAGCGGGAGCAGACGTCAATCGACCACCAAGGTTTTCCCAGCTCGACCATTGATTATCGTCATCATCGTCATCACCGTCATCACTAATTATATCTAGAGTAATCTCAATCACTGTCCTTAATACGCGATCCACTAAGTTTTGTGGTACATTATGAGCTAAGAAAAATTGATTTAACCAAGGTACTTGCCTTTGAAATTGTATATAAATTTGTCTTGCTGATTGGCCTGTTTCCGCTTGGTTAACGGTATAGCTCACAACTAGATAAAATATATAATCAATAAATCGTCTTGAAATACCAGCACGTGTTAGCTGTGCGTATAAGTTGTTATGTTCAGATCTAAGTCGATCCATCACTTCTTGCACAACTGGCTGTTGCCTAATGCTCATCTCGTGCGTCGTTACATTTCTAACATCATGATTAAAAACATACGAATTCCTCCACTTTTTAATTAGTGTATGCACCTAATTGATTTTGGGAATTTGTCAGTAGCAGGATTGGCGTTTGCCCATAAGATATAGGAGTAAGTCTGAAGGGGTGGATATGATGTATAACAATAGACAGGGGTCTCAAGTTGTTGCTTTTGCGCAAGGTGATGCGACAGGTGATGGACTAATGGATCAGATTTATTTGATGGGTATGATGACATCTGATAGTCCATTTGTTCAAGACATCACGCTTGTTGTTCAAGATGGTTTGAGTGGAAGATTAACAATAACTCAGCTAGATGAAAATGCGGGATATGACCCAACATTATTTTTAGGAGATTTTACTGGAGACGGTGTTAGCGATGTGTTGGTTCGAATAGCAACTGGCGGGAGTGGGGGGACGATTTATGCCTATTTATACTCTTTTTTAAATAATGAAGAGAACCTGCTTTTTAATGGTAATGCTTATAATAATGAGTACCAGTATAGAGTCAATTATCTAGATGACTATAAAGTTCAAGTGTTAAGTGAGCAAAACCAAATGCAGTACATCATCGATATTTCTAGCAGCCGCGATCAGGAATACTTAAACGAGATTTATGATTCTAATGGCAATCTAATTAATCCTATTGAGGGCTGGGTCAATCCATTAAGTGGGCTGTATCCAGTTGATTATGATTCAAATGGGGTTTATGAATTGTTAGCGTATCAACGTATTGCAGGAAGGTATAATGCAGACTCGCTAGGTAATGTTCTGAACACGTTAGCATGGGATCAAGATTATATGAATCTTGACCGTCAAAGTGTCGCCATATTCGGGTCCTCTATATAAAAAATACGCCCACTTTTTATTGTGGGCGCTATTATTATTCCTCTTTTAGCTCAGTTACATCAACTTCAAATTCAACACCATCACGTTTAAATAATGAATGATCGCTTTTTGACGTTCATCATCCACATCGTCAATATACACATATTCTTCGTTATAGACAACATCTTTCATATTGGGATCTTCTTTAATTTCTTTAGCACGCATTAAGTTCATGAGTATCCCTCCTAAGTAAGGTTGTACTAATACCATAACCGTTCAGAAGAATACTCAAACAATAATTTAATGATTAAGCATTAGGCTTTTTGCTTTTTACAAAAGCTCTTTCCTCTCCGTACCCAATGACACTAACTTCTGTATGAGGATATTTATCAAGTAATCTTTCTAGTTCATGATCCTTGGCGATCATATTTTCCACAACCGGGAACTGCTCAAGTAATGCATTAAGAGTATCAGGCGATGTAGCCGTTTCTTCTGAAGGGAACGTATGGCTAGGAATGACATACTTAACATCTAATAAATTTTCTACTGCATAGGCTGCTTCTGTTGGCCCCATGGTGAAATGGCCTGATGAGGACAGTATGGCGATCTCAGGCTGATAAACATCTTGAATAAGTTTCATATCAGACATTAGGGCAGTGTCGCCAGAGTGGTAAAGCGTGTAATCATCTTTAAATTCAAATACATACCCAGCTGATTCTCCTGCATACATTGGGGTTGACTGTGTTTCCTTATACGATGATGTATGTACGGCTTGGACCATAGTGGCTTTTACATCATCAAATGATACGGAACCACCTAGGTTAATTGGAATTACATTTTCAAACCCTTGCTGTAGTAAAATTAAGGCTAATTCATATTGAGCGACAATCGTAACCTCTGAATGATGTTCAACAAATTTAGATAAACCACTAGTATGATCGAAATGCCCATGAGTTAAAAAATTGCATCAATTTGCTGGTAGAATTCCTCTGAGTCCATTAGAGTTGGGAAGCCGGGATTCATATCAACAAAAGGGTCAATAAGATAATTTTTACCTCCTTCACTTGTTAATTGATACATGGCATGGCCTAGTCTTAGTACTTTCATCTAATTCCTCCTAATTGATTGTTATTAAAGTTTATTCCGCTCTTGTCTATGTATGAGAAATAAAAAGTGCTTGAAGAGGATCAAGCACTTGATGAAAGCTAAAGGCTATAAAAAATTATGGTGTTATGGTTTAATCTACATATTTGTAATCTGAAAAAAACTCCCCAGTTCTCGCTGGTGTTAAACTGAGGATAACTAGAGTTAAAATGAATTTTGACTGGCACTTCATCAAGGGAAGGGTTAGTTTGGAACAAAGGGTTTTCCCCATATCGAATAGCTGTTAATGCTAAAGGAAGCTCTCTTCGAAAAATTTGATCACGAATAGCTGCCGTTGCCTCATCGAATAAACCACCAATAAATACGTGAGCATGATAAACAAGCTCATCTCCAACTTTCACAAATTCACCCATTACTTCATCTCTCATATCATTAATAAGATCGTAAGCAAACTGAGGCCCAACTGTTAAAACAAGTCACCAGTTACATCTGAATGGGTTAGTGTATGGCGACGGCCAACAATTGGGCTAGTTTTAGAAATTTGTTCTCTATATTCTACAAATAGTTGGTTTGGGTTAAATTGACTCATACCGACACGCCCCATAACTTTTTGTTTATTGTATGTTAAAAGATATTCGGCGTGTCACACTTTATGATCAACTGGATTAGGTGGTTGTTCAAACCACCCTTCTTTAATAGCTAATAATAAGCCTGCTGAATAGTACTTTCTCATTTTAGTTGAAATCTTTGTTAATTTAACAACAATATCTGAACGTAGGGTTGAATTTAATGCCTGGGATACCATTTGAAAACAAAACATTCCAAGACATGTATTGACGAAGAACAACATGAGGCGATCTGAAAACGGCGACATTTCAACTGGTGATATTTTAAAATCACCTGAAGCTGAGAGTGGAATATTCTCTTTCTCTAACACTTCAGATAGAGATTCAAGTACATTTTCAATTCCGTTTCTACCTTGAGAGAAATGTTCTTTCAGTTCAACTTTATGAGCTAACTTATGAAACGTCACGAAGACCATTTTTGAGAACTGAGCTCGATGTGAAATGCGAGTAAGGTTCGCAATTTCTGGAGCGTTTACAGGTCTTGCCCCTGTAAATAGACCACTTAAATACTTTTTACTTCTAACAAAGTCCACTTCGTTTTCCATTTCTAGCTGAGCTGGTTTTAAGTAAACCCCTTTTTCAAGCATGACGTTTATGACATCGTTTTGAAGACTAAGAAATGCTTCTATTCTCTTTTGGAAAAACTCTCGAATATCTGGCCTAGAGCAGTCTGAAAGAGCGCTAGGGTAAGTACTCATCGACAGCATGGTGATATCATGACAAAAGTATAAGATAAACGTATCTGAGAAGACCTTATGTGCATCAGCTGTTACATCTTGTTCAGTAAATGCATGGGGGGTTGATAAATTTTCATGATCAAAATCGTATCCAACTCTTTTAAGGTAGACTTAGCATGTTCGATGATTCTACTTGCAATCTTCCTTGTTTGGTCATCTTCACAGGACGCATAGAAGTATTCAAACAATCTTTGTTCCATAGAGTTTTTTTAAGTAAGAAGACCATAGATTGGATACTTCATTAGCTGTTAAGTCCGAAAAATGATGACTGCTAACTTGTTCGCCCATCGTTCACACTCCTTTAGGATTATTTTTCCTATGTATGAAACTTTTATAACCAATAGTTTTAAAAAGATTTGGAGTGTATTAAAATGATACAAAAGACGGGAGGGGCTTAGATGATTGATTTAAGAAGTGATACAGTCACAAAGCCAACAGAAGCTATGCGAAAAGCAGCTTACCAGGCTGAAGTTGGTGACGATGTTTATGGAGAAGATCCAACCATTAATCGTTTAGAAGAACTAGCTGCTGAAAAATTAGGGAAAGAAGCGGCATTATTTGTGACAAGTGGAACACAAGGGAATCAAATTGCTGTATTAACACATTGTAAACCTGCGGATGAAGTGATTATGGAGGCTAATGCCCATATTTGTTTATGAAGGAGCAGCTATGTCAGCATTAGCAGGCATTCAGCCCAAAACGATTGACGGAGACCGTGGAGCAATGGACCCTAAGCAAGTTGCGTCAGCGATTCGACCAGAGGATATTCATTTTCCTGAAACAGGATTAATTAGCCTTGAAAACACGCATAACAAAGCTGGTGGAACAGTTGTTCCACTTGAGAATATGAAAGCTATTAAAAAGGTAGCAAATCAGTACAAAATACCCGTTCATCTAGACGGTGCTCGAATTTTTAATGCAGCCGTTGCAATGAATGAGCCTGTACATAAAATTGCTGAACAAGTAGACACAGTTCAGTTCTGTTTATCTAAAGGATTAGGAGCACCTGTTGGCTCTATTTTAGCTGGTCCTAAAGAGTTTATTGAACGTGCTAGAAAGTGGAGAAAGCGATTAGGAGGAGGACTGCGCCAAGCAGGAATGATCGCAGCTCCAGGAATTATTGCTTTAAATGAAATGCCAAATCGTTTGCAAGAAGACCACAATCATGCCAAACGACTAGCAGAAGGATTAGGGAATATAGATGGAATTGAAATTGAAAGTGAAGTCGAAACAAATATGGTTCTAGTTAGTGTAGAAAATCTTGGCTTAACGAGCGAGCAGTTTATTGAGAAGCTAGAGAAAGCAGGTATTAAGTCAGGTTCTTATGGTACTCACTCTGTTCGCTTGGTGACGAATTATGATGTTTCTAAAGAAGATATAGAAACAGTTATTTCAAAAGTAAATCAGTTATTCAAATAAAATGACCTGAGCTTAGGTATTTTTTATAAGGTTAATCGCCTTTTCCCTTTTTCTATTCCGCGCTTCCATTTCATCTTAAGCTCATGATAGGTGGATGAAGGTTTATCGTTTAATGGTAAAGAGACAGGATCTTTAAGACCATTTACTATTAACGTAATTTTAAATCGTTCACCTGGTTCATTAATAAAGTATGACCCAATTTTAAATAGATCGGCTTTTGAGAATAGGTCATGAAGCCTTAAATTAATTTGACGAAATGATTCCATATTAACATCTTGCGTATAGCCAATATTAATCATTAGCTGTTCCCCATCAGTAAAATCTTTTGGTAAATAAGGTTTCTCAATTAAGTATTTTAAAGGTGTATCGAATGATTCACCTTCAACCGTGTGGGAAAATAGAGGTCCTTTAAAGTTTGATATGAAGTTCTCAAGGTCATGGTAATCAATATTCATCTCACCGGTCTCATCAATGAGTTTATTAATGGCCCTAATACTGTCATCTTCTATAGACTTAAACGTATTTTGGGCATCACGTATGGTTGTGTCTTGGTCAATTAATTCCATTAAATCATCACTTTGAAAATAGATAACAGCATCGCATGATTCTTTCATTAGAAAATATTGTTTCGTAGCGGTTTGCCAGCGCTTTTTACCTTCAAATCGAAAAGGGAACCGAAAAACACCGATTAATAAATTTTTCTTTCTTTTAGATCACGAAGTTGTTCTACTAAACTATCCGTTTCACTAGAGTTACCTCCGATAAAATGATAGAAGTATAAACGTTCGTGATCACGTTGTCCATAGTGTTTACAGGATAAATATTTACAGTTTTCTCCATAAACTCTACTCCTATCCTCGTTGTTTTGACTATTATATCGACTCCGTCGTGAGAATTCTGTCAAATATAGGATAAAGTTTATTACTAGTTTGTTGAATCGTGTCTAATTAGGAAGTCTAAGGTCTGACGTTGTATGATAGGTATAAAAGGTTATGGATAAGGGAGGAAATAGCGTGGTCAAAAATAAAGTTATCTTAATTACCGGTGCAGCTAGCGGGATTGGTCTCAGAGTAGGAGAAGAGTTTGCAAAGAAGGGAAATAAGGTCGTTTTTACGGATGTAAACAAGGAGAAGCTACAAGATGTAGAGGAATGGCTTAAGTCTAAACAGTTTGAAGGAATGACGGTCTATTGTGATGTCACTAATGAAGACGAACTCGTAAGGGCGATTGATACAACAACTAATCAGTATGGGCGCTTAGATGTGCTTATCAATAATGCTGGGATACAACATGTGTCACCGATTGAAGACTTTCCAACTGAACAGTTTGAGCGCATGACGAAGATTATGCTTGTTGCACCATTTGTCGCGATCAAGCATGCTTTCCCTATCATGAAAAAACAAGAACATGGGCGTATTATAAACATGGCATCCATTAATGGGCTAGTTGGGTTTGCTGGAAAATCAGCTTATAACAGTGCAAAACATGGCGTGATTGGATTAACAAAAGTAGCAGCTTTAGAAGGGGCGGATCACGGTGTCACGGTTAACGCTATTTGCCCAGGGTATGTCGATACACCACTTGTTAGAAATCAACTTGAGGATTTAGCCAGAACACGAAATGTGTCATTAGAATCTGTAATAGAAGAAGTGATTTATCCATTAGTACCGCAAAAGCGATTACTCGACGTTCAAGAAATTGCCGATTACATGATGTTTTTAGCAAGCGATCAAGCGAAGGGTATTACAGGGCAAGCGACAGTGATTGATGGAGGATATACAGCTCAATAATTCAAGTTCTAAAAACTTTATTAAATCAAAAGTAGCCGAACCTTGTTAAGTTTACTTAACCAAAGTCGGCTACTTTTTCGGTTTAATGTCAGTGTATTAATAGGTCGTAAATAAGGTAATCTTTTGAATGTAGTATAATGCACGTTTCGCAGTCGTATAAGTTCCAGCATATTCTTCATAGCTTACAGTGTACTGCGCATCTTTATTTTCCCAAATGCGTTTGAAGTAATCTTCAACGTTATGCACGAGTTCGCTGTCATTAGGTGCTGTTATAGATAAATCGCTTTCTAAATTATAATCATCAATATTACGAGAGGTAAGGTTGGCTGATCCGCCTACAATGAAGCTTTCATTAGCCTTTTTTACAAATAATATTTTGGTATGATACTGTTCTTTATTAACGTTGTACCATTTTAAATTGATTTTATCATCGTGGTTTAATAACTCCTGAGCGATTGGTAGGTTAGGTAGTCCTGTTTTCTCATGACCAAACGCGTTTTGGTTAGGATCTAAGATTAAATTTAGTGTAACACCACGATTTGAAGCAGCTTTAATAGCATCAACGATATCACGGTCTGCTAAGTAATACATACCAAGCCATACTTGATCGTTCTCTTTAGCTGATTCAATTGCTTCAAGTGCAGCTACTTCAATTTTTGTTCTGTTATAACCTTTGCCTTAATATCCCCTGTTGATTTAGTGGGTTTAATTTGTTCAATTTGTTCTTTCGATGGGAAGGTAGAGAGGTCTCCTCCTGAATAGTCAGCTACAGCTTTTTCTGACTCTATTAAGTCTTTAAGAAGGTTTCCCTTTACTTTAAACCCAATATTAGAGTGAAAACCACTTGCATCATGGGCATTAGCAGATAGGACTAAACCTTGGTCTTCAGACACAAAAACTTTCCTGTGATTAGCTTTAATATTAAATAACTTAAAATAAGACCTAGCCGTAACTTCTGGTAGCTCTTTTCCGAAAGGGTTCATAATCCAGCCATTCCCTTTTTGGCCAAACCATTGTATACCCATACGGTAGAAAGATGAATATAGTGGATTCGGGTCACGCAGACGATCTAGCTTTGTGTAAACGACTTCCACTCCAGCTTCTTCGAGTGGTTTAATGTGTTCTGCCTGGTGTGAATTATAAGTTTTATTAATGAGATCCGTTATAAACACAACTTTAAGGTTAGGATGCTCGTTCTTTTGCTGTATGATTTTTTCGCTTATTTTTTGACTAATCTTAGGAAAATCTCTTTTGCTAGATGCAGATTCATTCATCATAAACATGTCAACAACCAAGAAGTCCTCTGCATTTTCAATCATATTATAAACCTCATCAAATATTTCTTGGTCATAATGTTCTTGTCCATTTTTTGATAGGTTAAATCGTAGAGAAATTCAATATCTTCATCGTGTAATGAGCGAACTTGTCCTTCATAGGAAATCCCCTCTGGAAGTGGCTTAAACTGTTGATAGATAAGGGTTGCAATGTATATTGTGATGAAAATTCCTGCAATGATCCATGTTCTTTTTCTTGTACCATTTTCTCTTCGCCATCTCGAAACTCCTCTTAAATATTCATTTTTCATTAATACTACATATACCCTAATAAGTAATTTAGTAAGCAAGTTGACGTTATATAGGTATTTTGTCATAATTTATTTAATATTTTGAAAAATAGCAGGTGAAGTCTATGACATGGCAACTATTAAAACAGTTAATGATTTTCATGTTTATTATTGTTTCATTTGTGCTTTTACTGTTATTACCAAGAGAGTTAGAAGTAACTCCAGTAGGTCCACTTCAATTTCATGCAGACTTTCCGTTTACTTTAGAACTGTATAATGAGACGATTCAGGACTTTATCAATCATGTTAAAGAAGTAAAGGGGTTTGGTGAAACCTCTTCTGGTAGTCCTTTGTTAAGTGAAGTAGAACGCTTTTTTGTAAGAAGTATGAAAGTAATTTTGCCTGCTTTTATCTTAAGTATGATGGTTGGTACGTTCATTGGGATCTTCCAAATATATCTAAGAACACGAATAAGCGGTAACGTTATGTCATTTTTCTCATGGCTCTTTGCCTCCATTCCTGATTTTTTCTTATTTATTGCGATTCAATATCTATTAATTATCTCAATGAGAGATGGCCTCCCAAAATTCAGTTTATATGGAAATGAAGAATGGTACAGTTTTGTCATTCCATTAGTATCTGTGATGATTTACCCCATCATACATATGGCTAGATTTACGGTAGTTTCAATGGAAAATGAAGTGGGTCGAGATTACGTGAGGACCGTTTTTTCAAAAGGGTTAACTAAGTTTGATGCGATGAGGCATATGGTTAGGAATTGCTTTTCACCAATCTTGAATCAGGGCCAAATGGTCATGTTGTATATTTTATCGAGTGTGCCAATTATTGAAAAAATCTCAAGTTATAATGGGGCGGGGTATCAGCTCTTAAGTGCCATATTAGGTAATGAAGACGTTAGAGCTTTAGCTTTTATGATGCCATTTTTGTTCTTGATGTTTTTAGTAGTGTTAATCACTCATCTTTTGCGTTATTGGTTTGTTCCTAAGAAAGAGGTGGGGGGCAAATGACTATGGTAAATTGGTTTAAACAACATGCTGTACTTATTTTGGACTAGTGTTATTAATGATTTTACTTTTAATAACATTTGTTGGCCCTCAGCTTCCTTGGATTGATCAGGAGCTAGAAGAAACTCAATACGTATGGTCTGATGATGGAATTCCTATTCCACCCCCTTATGAACCAAACGGTCAGTACTGGTTAGGGTCAGATCACGATGGTCGTGATTTACTTAGTTTAATTGTAATGGGTGCAAAAGAAAACGTTAATGGTCGTCGTGTTAATTACGTTAGTGAGATATATTGTTGCAATTCCTTTGGCGTTTTTAGCGCATAAAAAGTGGTTAGGAATTCATGTGTTCTTAAAGTGGATCAATGGGTTTCTCTCTTATGTTCCGACTATTATCATGGTTTTGTTACTTGCTATGCTCCCGCCATTTTTATTTACGGAGAATCGCGTCATGATTATGATTTTGATAGTAGCTATGGTCGAGGTAGGTAGAGCTGCTGAATCTATCAAAATTGATTTAGATGAAGCGGCATCTAAGGAGCATATCTTAAGTGCTATTTCTGTTGGTTCTAGTGCACTAAGGGTTTTCAGATATTACTTATTGCCTTTTATTTATGGTAAATTAATTGTTTATATGGTTTCGGACCTAGGGAAAGTGATGTTCTTAGTGGGTCAACTAGCGTTTGTCGGCGTTTTATCTCACAAGAAATCATTCAAGTAGAAATTGGTCAATTTCAAATTAGAAACACTTCTGTATCATGGCCAATGCTATTAGCAGATGCTTATCGTGATATAAGATTGGCTATTTGGATTCCATTTTGGACTGCTTTTGCTATGACGTTTACCATCTTTACATTTAATGTTTTAGCTCAAGGTGTGCAGAATATCTTTAATAAGAAAAACTCTCATATCTGATCAATGCGGTTTTAGTGTCTTATATGCATTCGAATGTTAGTATAGTTGCATAATGAAAGTCATAGAAGAGGTTTAAGAATGGATATCGTATTATTTATTATAATAATTGTAGTCGCATCAATCCTTCAAACTAGCACTGGTTTTGGTTTTTCCATAATGGCTACACCGTTTTTACTTTTATTATTTGAACCGGCAGAGGCAATTCAAATAAACTTGATTTTATCTTTATTAATCTCAATATCTTTAATATATAAAATAAAAGATATAAATTGGAATTATGAAACGCTTAATCGCGGGAAGTTTTGTAGGATTACCTATCGGAATATGGGTGTTTTTGTGGCTGGACCTTCAAAATCTAAAGTTACTGGTGAGTTTAGTTATATTAGTGTTAACCACGTTATTGATTTTAAAGTACAGAATCAGACGTTCAAAAAATAGAGATCTAGTGGTTGGATGGTTTTCAGGGTCGTTAACAGCTAGTATTGGAATGCCTGGACCGCCATTATTACTCTATTTTTCTGGTACGGATACAAAAAAGATCGATTAAGAGGTACGACGTTAGCGTATTTTCTTTTTATATATTTGGTCAGTCTATTAGTCCAAATAATATTTGCGGGTACAAGCCCTAGAGTGTGGGAAGCTAGTATAATCGCAGTACCTCTTGTGTTAGTGGGCTTAGTTTTAGGTCAAAAATTATTTGTTAAGTTAAATCAAGATTTGTTTAGAACCGTTACGTATATATTATTAATTTTTACAGGGCTTTACTTATTATTTGATAGCCTATTTTAGAAAGAATGGTGAGAAGATGAAGTTAAATATGAGCGCTGAAACATTAATTGATCTAGTTAGTGAGCTATTTTCAGATGAGACCTCTATAGCGTTATCAGACACTGAAAAGTATGTGTATTACAGGCCGAGTAAACGAGTGAACCTTAAGATTAAACCTGGAGATTGTGTTGTTGAAGGGACCATTGCTTATAAAGCACTAAATACAAAACAGAAAGTCTCTGAGTATATTGACCGAGATGTATTTGGTGTGCCTTACTATGGTATGGCTGTCCCATATGAAGTTAATGGTGAAGTTGCCGGGTGCGTGACAGCTATTTTTCCAACTCTAACTAATGCCATGTCAGTCGTTACGATTAAGAAAGAAGACAGCTGGGTACCCACACCATTTTCTGAAATTATCTATATAGAAGCTAAAAATCGAAACACTTATGTAGTTGGTGAACAAACCACTGGAACTCATAAGTATACGCTAAATGAGTTCGATTTCTTCTTACCGAGGGATCGTTTCATCCGTTGCCATCGCTCTTATATTATTAATATTAATCACATTAAAGAGATTCACCCTGATACTCATTCCACATTTGTGTTGAAAATGACAGATGGCTCAGACGTGCCAGTTAGTCAAACACATTCTAGCTATTTCAGGAGGTTATTAGGTTTCTAATTCATTCTATTTCATACGAGAATTTTCTGTTTCATCGTAAATAAAAGTCATTATATCCAAATAGCCGTCGTGCCGCCTTTTTGTACGATAAAATGTCAATATAGTCAGAAAAAAAGAAAGGCGGAGTACAATGGAACAAGGATATTCACGTATTAAACATAAAGACTTAAAAGATCGTGTTGTTTCAGCAGAAGTTGCTGCGTCTTGGATTCAAGATGGAATGACATTAGGATTAAGTGGGTTTACACGTGCCGGTGATGTGAAAGCCCTTCCATACGCACTTGTTGAACGAGCAAAAGGTGAACCTACGTTTAAGGTAGATGTTTTTACAGGAGCATCGTTAGGCTCTGATGTGGATAAAATTTTGCAGAAGCTGGTATTTTACGTAAGCGCTTACCGTTTCAGGCGGATCCAACCATGAGAAAGAAAATGAACGAAGGGGAATTTCACTTTGTTGATCAACACCTATCTCATACGTCTGAAATGCTTAGAGCAAATACGATGGAGCAAATCGATGTTGCGGTTATAGAGTCAGTAGGGATTACTGAAGATGGTCAAATCATCCCGACAACATCTGTAGGAAACTCACTTATTTTTGCGGAAAATGCGAAAGAAATTATTGTAGAGATTAATTTAGCTCAAACAGAGCAGTTAAAAGGGGTTCATGATTTGTATTCACCTGAAAAACAGGGTGACAGACAACCTATTCCTTTAACAAAACCAGAAGATTCTATAGGCACAGAAGGTATTCTTGTCAATTTAGATAAAATTAAAGGAATTATATTTACTAATCAGTCGGACTCACCATCTAATATCGTACCACCTGATGAAGAAACAAAAGTGATGGCAAATCATTTAATTGATTTTCTAAAAAGTGAAGTAGAACAAGGGCGATTAACGAAAAGTCTAGCCCCTTTACAATCAGGTATTGGTTCTGTTGCAAACGCAGTATTTCACGGTTTACTAGAGTCTGATTTTGAAAACTTAAAAGTCTACTCTGAAGTATTACAGGATGCTGTATTTGATTTAATTGATGCAGGTAAAGTTGATTTTGCATCTTGTTGTTCCATTACGTTATCTGAACCTAAGATGAACGAAGTCTTTGGAAACTTTGAACGATATAAGAACCAATTAATCTTGCGTCCGCAAGAAATCTCAAACCATCCAGAAATTATCAGACGTTTGGGGTTAATCTCCATTAACACAGCACTGGAAATGGACCTCTATGGAAATGTGAATTCCACGCATGTTCGTGGAACGCATATGATGAATGGTATTGGCGGGTCAGGAGATTTTGCTCGTAACGCCCGTTTAGCTATATTTGTAACGAAGTCAATTGCGAAGGATGGGGATATCTCTAGCATTGTCCCATTTGTATCTCACGTTGACCACACCGAACATGATGTAGATGTACTTGTCACTGAACAAGGATACGCAGATTTACGTGGACTTGCGCCAAGACAACGTGTAGAGCTAATTATTAATAATTGTGCCCATCCGATGTATCGTGAGCAGTTGATGGATTACTACCAATCAGCTCTTGAAAAGGGTGGTCATACTCCACATGACCTAGAAAAAGCATTCTCTTGGCACAGCCAATATGAAAATGAAGGAACCATGAGACAATTAGTAAAAGTGTAAACATGACAAAAAACACCTTCATAGCCACTCCGCACATGGCTACCTGAAGGTGTTTTTTATTTCTTCTTTTTCTTGCTTAAACGGTCTCGATCAACAAACGTTGGTGGCTCTTCCATCCAGCCATTTTTAATCATAATGTTGATTCCGTCCTCGGCATATTTTAATACTTCAATAATCATAGAAAAATAAGTCGTTCCTAAGTCTCTTCGTTGTGACAATGCAAGTGCAGCCCCATAATAACCAGCAGCTGTTGATAATAGGTTTAAGATGTGAAACAGCATGAGTTTGTCAGAGAAAGCTGGAATCGTTGTATTTGTTACCTGATCATCTAGTTTAACAGCAGATGGAAGGTCACTTTCAGTAAGCAACTTGCTAAATTCATTGTACTGCTTATCACATATTTTTTGCCTCGTTCAAAATAATTCCTAAGTTCCTTACTTGACGTCATTTGTTTTGATGCTATTTCCATACAAATTTTGACGACATCTTTTTTCATATTAAAGTAAATCCCCGAAACTTCTACTGCATTTAACGGTCTTTTTGGGCCAAACCATCCACCACTTAAGTAGTTTTGTTTTTGAATCATCGTCACTTCCTCTGGTGGATTAAGATCAGGCGGTCGATTTATCATGCCTTTTTCTCTCATCGTTTTCGTGATTCTTCTATACAGTTCCATTGCTTCTTGATTACAAGATATGAAGTACTGAACTTGGTCATCTCTAATAGATGTATTTAAAAGAACCTGCATAACCGGAGAGACCGTGTACTGTCATAATGTACATATAATGTATAACTAACTTATCACTGAAAATGGGAGGAGCATCTAAATTTACATCTTCTTCAGTAAAACCTAATGGAATTGGAAAATTCTCTTCATTAAGGAACCGTGTAATCTGACTAATATGACCAGTGGCTAATTCTAGAGCGTATTCAAGTATGTCACGAATTTCTTGGTCCTTGACATGCTGTAAGTAATGTTTGATTACACAAATCGACATACTATCGTTCATATATTGACTCCATAAATTCGCTATTTCACTTGAAGTTAGGTGTGCATCATGACTATAACGTTCCACGATTAGATTTCCTCCTTATATCTAAATAGTTTGATTAATATTTTAAATTTTATTCTTAATCAAACTTAGACCGACATACCTTTTACAGAAAGGAGGAATGCTTATGAACCAACATGGTGGCATCATTAAAGTGGTAGACTGGTCAGCTTTAAACTGGCTAAGTGTACTGTTTAATACGATGGAAGAATTTGTGAGGGCATCAACAGGTGGAGCAATTATTTCAAACCTAGCGACAAAATTTAACTGGAAGGATCCTTACACTCTGGACATTCAATTACACCCCGATGTTTATTTTCAAGATGGGACGAAGTATGATTCAGATATTGCGAAGTTGAATTTTATTGAGGAGAAGAGGTGGTTTGCTCCGCATCCACCAGGTACATGGCTAAATTTTCCGGATGGTTCTGAAGTTGAGATCATAAATGAGCACAATATTATTTTTCATTTTACACGACCTGAGGGCTTGGCATTAGGTAAGTTTAGAGCTTTACATCAAGCGAATTTACTGTTTTGGAAATACTTAGGGTTCGGTTATCGTAAATTAGGTTCAGGAGAAGGTCATTGGTGAGTACTTGATGCACCAGGCCCGTGGGGTACTGGACCATTTAAACTAAATGACGGCTACTCATCAATCTATAATGAGGTGGCCTGGATTGGGGATTATATGGACCAATTAACCTGGTTAACGACTAAAGAAGATCGAACACCGATCGTTTCTTTATTATCTAATTCTCATTATTGGAATAAAGACCGTAAACCATTACTAAAAGAGGTTTTGTTTCGTAATGATCTAACACAAGACCAAGCCTTACATCTATGCATGCATACGGAAGGAGAGGTTGATTTAGTTACTGAGGTTTCACCAAATAAAGCTAGTGACATCCAGCGCTCTAAGTATGCTAAGCTCGTTAAGGATAAAGGGCGTAAATTGATTACGGGTATTTTTAACCGATATCATTCAATTCACCATGATCATCATTTTCGTTTGGCTATTAATTATGCCATTAATCGAGAAAAGTTAATTAAAGAAGGATTAAATGGTTACGGCAGAAAGATTCCTGCTCTAACGCCTCCATGGGCTGTAGACTTCCCTGAAGGACTCATGCCATATGAACAAAATCCTTCGTTAGCATTAAAGCATTTAAGACAATCGAATTGGGAGGAGTCAAATACTTATAAAATTGCAGTATTTGAAGATTTGCATGATATTGGTAATCTTGTAGCAAGACAATTGCACATAATATTAGGAATAAACGTAAAATTAGAGGTTATAGCAAATGAGGAACGATTAAAATGGCGACATATATTAGCAGAAAAGAAACTAGACCCTTATTTTGATTTATTTATTGTTGACCTTAACACATTGTTTTTAGAAGGAACGCCTGCTTTTTACCACAGAGAAGTTTTCGGAGCAGATGGGGCGTATCGTATTGGACCTGAGATTCCAGAGTTTAATAATTTGTACAATTTGTTTGAAAGAGAAACGAATTCTCAAAAGTTATTGAGTACGCGAAAGCTATTGATCGTTATATCTACAATGAAGCTTTAGGGTTATTTTTAGTTAGTCCTGACCAGTTATATGCAGTGAATCATCATGTTAATTTTGTACCTTATAGAACCTCATTGGAATTTGCAGAAACAAGTGTTGGTATAAATCATTGGTCGTTGAGGTATAAGTAAAAAGTCACAACTCAATAACTATTGCAGGTATAAAGACTTAAATTTAGTGATCTAGTCGTTAATAAAAGGCTTAAAGGGCAATTCACCTATCAGAAGAAGGGTGGTTTGCTCTTTTTTTGAGATTTTTTGTCGAAGGTAACTTCACATAAATGTAATTTTATTACAAAATAATTAAATCCTTAATATTTTAAAGAAAACCTAATAATAAACAAGGATTTTTAAGGACCCTTACACTAAGCCTTATTTTTCCATGGTTAATTCAAATCAATCATGATTTATCAACATTTAACTGAATTGAGAAAAACCGAGCCCCCCCTTATTATAAATAAATGTAAGTTTAAAAAAAACGTTCGTGAAAGGAGAACTTACCTATCAGTAATCAAAATGGAGCAGCAACATTAAAACCTTTAGATACTGTTACATTAGAAGAACCAACTCCAGAAGACGGAGCTGGAATGTGGAACTTAGTAAGTAACTCAACGTTAGATCAGAATTCGGTTTATAAATACATTATGATGTGTGAATATTTTTCTGAAACATGTGTTGTAGCGAAAGAAGATGACAAAGTCGTTGGGTTCGTAACAGCGTTTATACCTCCAGAAAAACAAGACGTCTTATTCATCTGGCAAGTGGGGGTTGATGCATCGCAGCGAGGCAAAGGCATTGCATCACGTATGCTTCAAGAAATTTTCAACCGTGACGTTTGTAAAGACGTTAATTTTTTAGAAGCTACTGTGACACCTTCAAATAAAGCTTCCGAGTCGTTATTTAAAGGCTTTGCCAAGAAAAACAATACGAAATGTGATGTATCCGAGCTATTTTCTCAAGATCTATTTCCATCTGATGAGCATGAAGAAGAACTTCGCTTCAGAATTGGACCAGTTGAAAAATAATCGTGCTTAAGATGATGGTAGGATATAAATATTAAGGAGGAAAAGAATGTCTAAGACAAATATGGATATCTTTGAAACATTAGAATCAGAGGTACGCAGTTATTGCCGTGATTTCCCAACGGTATTTGCTAAAGCAAAAGGGCACAAGTTATTTGATGAAAACGGGAGAGAGTATATCGATTTTTTCTCTGGTGCTGGAGCCCTAAACTATGGACATAATGATTCAAAAATGAAAGAAAAATTAATTGAGTATATTATGGACGATGGCATTACTCACTCATTAGATAAAGCAACGACTGCAAAGGCAGAGTTTATCGAGAAATTTAATGAAGTGATTTTAAAACCTCGTGACCTTAATTATAAATGATGTTTCCTGGTCCTACAGGAACAAACGCAGTGGAAAGTGCTTTAAAGCTTGCACGTAAAGTAACGGGACGTACGGACATTATAAGCTTTACAAGAGGCTTCCATGGAATGACAATTGGTTCATTATCTGTTACAGGAAATGCTTCTAAACGTAAAGGGGCTGGTGTTCCGTTAAACCACACGGTTACAATGCCATATGATCAGTTTGTTGATGAGACTGATTCGATTAAATATTTAGAACAATATTTAGAAGACGATGGTAGTGGTGTTGACTTACCAGCTGCTATGATCGTTGAAACCGTTCAAGGTGAAGGTGGTATTAATGCCGCTCGCTTTGATTGGCTTAAGAAAGTAGAAGAGATTTGTAAGAAACATGACATTCTTCTAATTGTCGATGATATACAGGCTGGTATTGGCCGTACAGGAACATTCTTTAGCTTTGAAAAAGCTGGTATTAAGCCGGATATCGTTTGCTTATCCAAATCTTTAAGTGGTTATGGTGTACCTTTTGCCATTGCATTATTCCGCCCAGAGCTTGATGTGTGGAACCCTGGTGAACATAACGGTACATTCCGTGGTAATAACCACGCGTTTGTAACGGCTACTGCCGCTTTAGATTATTGGAAAGACTCAAGCTTTGAAGAGTCGATTCAAGAAAAATCTAAGATTACATTAGATTACTTAAATAAGATTGTTGAAGAAAATCCTGAACTTAACGGAAAAGTTAAAGGTCGCGGATTAATGGTCGGTATCGAATGTGAAAATGGAGAGATTGCAGGACGCGTGACGTCTGAAGCGTTCAATCGCGGTCTTGTAATGGAAACAGCAGGTATGGATGGAGAAGTCTTTAAGTTATTCCCAGCTGTTAACATTGATGAAGACGCATTAAGAAAAGGATTAGAGATTATTGAAGAGAGTGTAAAAGCCGCCGTAAAAGAACCAGTAACCAACTAAGACAAAGGGGAGAAACTTA
Organism: Piscibacillus salipiscarius JCM 13188; assembly: GCF_001311865.1. GTDB lineage: Bacteria > Bacillota > Bacilli > Bacillales > Alkalibacillaceae > Piscibacillus > Piscibacillus salipiscarius. Next base: position 73,607 of record NZ_BBCD01000006.1, on the reverse strand, counting down.
ATGAAGGTCGTAAAACTAGAAGATATTATCGGAACTGAAAAAGATGTTCATGCTGAAAACGGAAACTGGGTTAGTCGCAGATTAATCCTTAAAAAGATAACATGGGATACTCAGTTCATGATACAGTTATTAAAGCTGGGACAGAAACTCATATCTGGTACCAAAACCATTTAGAAGCCGTTTATTGCATTGAGGGTGACGGTGAAGTAGAAACACTAAAAGATGGTAAGATTCATAAAATCACACCTGGTACATTATATGCTTTAGACGAGCATGACGAACATTTTACTTCGCGGTGGAAGCGAAGACATGCGTGTGGTATGCGTGTTTAACCCACCGATCTCTGGCAAGGAAGTTCACGATGAAAATGGTGTTTATCCAGTAGATGATGAATAAACGAATGGCTCTGCGTTTAGCAGAGCTATTTTTTATTTAATTTGGTATAATTGCCTACTCAATTGAAAAACTATGGATTAGAACGGGGGTATTGAATATGCCAGATAAAGCAAAACTATCTTCTTCTGAAATAGGCGTCTTATGGATGACATTCCAACAGAAAACCATGATTCTACGTATGTTAGAATATTTCATTGAACATGCAGATGATGAACAATCAAAAAAGATCATGGTTGATTGTTATGAACAGGTTTCACCATATGAACAGAAAATTAAAGATTTATTTACTCAAGAAGGTGCGGCTGTTCCAGTTGGTTTTACAGAAGATGATGTTCACCCTGGTGCGCCAAAGCTATATGATAATGGGTTTGACATCATGTTTTTAAGACTTATTAAAGAAATCAGCATGGGAATGCATACTCTAAACCTAAATATGACTTATCGGCAAGACGTCATGCAAATGTATAAGGAATTAACTGCCATTACTCAAGTGACTTATGAAAAGTGTACAACATACCTAATTCAAAAAGGTCTGCTAACGCGCTCACCATACACACAAATCCCTAAATCCGTTGAGTTTGTTCAAGATGTCAGTTATTTAAGTGGATTTAATCCATTTAAAGAAAACGTCCATTAAACACAGTGGAGGCTGCTCACTTATATCATACAGCAGAATCAAATGTAGCTGGAATGACAATGATTTTAGGGTTTTCACAAGTGGCGAATACAAAAGATACAAAACGGTATTTTGAAGAAGGAGTAGGTATTTCCAAACAGATTATCAAAACAGTTTCAAATATTTTACTCGAAAGCAATATACATGTCCCGCAAACAGCTGGAGGAAATGTCACTAGCTCTGCCTCATCACCATTCTCAGATAAGATCATGATGTATTGTGTCTCATTATTTTGTAGTTTTGCCATTGGTGGTAGTTCGCTCGGTACAGCCTTTAGTCAGCGGAATGATTTGGTGAAAGATATAACTAAAACCATGCAGGATATATTTGCTTATGCTCATAAAGGAGCAAAAATTATGATCAACCATGGCTGGATGGAAGAACCCCCTCAGACAATGAAAACTGATCAAAAGAATTGATAAGGTGTTTCCTGTATAGGAGCACCTTTATTTTTAGGACTTTTCTCACATAAACATCTTTTTCTTAGCATACGGTTGAATAAACGACCTAACTGGGAGAGGATGATTTTGATGAGTGAAGAAGAAGTGAAAGACATTAAAGAGACACCTGAAGTAGATCAAGATGCGGAAGACAACAAAGGGATGGGGATTGTTGCTTATTTTATCTTTTTATTCCACTATTAGCTGCGAAAGATTCTAAGTTCGCAATGTATCATGCTAATCAGGGTCTATTGCTTTTATTAACAGCTATTATTATAAATACGGTAGGTACAGTGGTCCCAATTATCGGTTGGTTATTCGTGCTGCCTCTTGGCAACCTGTTTGTTTTTGTTTTGTGGATTTTAGGGATTTTAAATGCTGCCAAGGGTGAAAAGAAGCGCTTACCACTCATAGGGAAATTTGATATTTTAACATGATTAAGGGCTCGCCAATTTTAGTTGGCGAGTTTTTTTATGTAGAAAATTTATTTAAATACTAGACAAATTTTAAATTTTACTAGACAAAATTCAAGGTTTACTAGACAAAATCGCGAAAATACTAGCCAATTTTAAAAATTTACTAGAAGATTTTCTTGAATACTAGACAATCTCGTAAGCAGGATTATTTTCACAACAGTCGAATGTGAACCATAGTGTCAATAAGGAGGGATTACGATGGATTTAGGACTAAAAGGGAAAACGGTTGTCGTCATGGCGGCAAGTAAAGGGTTGGGAAAAGCTACAGCTTTAGAATATGCAAAAGAAGGAGCGACGGTGTTCATCTCTAGTCGTAATGAAAGTGAGCTGATAACAGCGGTTGATGAAATTCATTCAAAAAGTGGACAAGACCAAGTGTTTTATCAAGTATGTGATATTACCAGACCTGGGGATATTAAAGCGTTGTTCAAGAAAGTAGTTGATGAAACTGGTAGAATAGATGTGCTCATTAACAATGCAGGTGGACCTCCAGCAGGGACGTTTGAGAAGTTTGACGATCAAGACTGGCAGAAGGCGTTCGAACTGAATTTACTTAGTTTTATCCGTACAATTCGAGAAGCTTTGCCATATATGAAAAAACAACCATCAGGCCGCATTGTCAACTTTGCGTCTTCATCCATTAAACAAACGATTGATAACTTATTATTATCTAACACGTTTCGAGCGGGGATTGCTGGCATGGTAAAAAGTTTGTCACAAGAATTTGGACGCCACAATATACTCATTAACACACTTGGCCCTGGACGTATTGGGACTGATCGATTATCAGAGTTAGATCAGGCAAATTCACAAGCTATGGGGATTCCCTTAGAAGAAGTTCAAAATAAGGCAAAATCGTCTATTCCAATGGGTAGATATGGTACACCAGAAGAGTTTGCAAGAGTAGCGGTATTCTTGGGGTCAGAGGCAAACACTTATTTAACTGGCCAAGCATTAATTGTAGATGGTGGTATGGTTAAAGCGTTATAAAAAAGTGCCCGGGCACCTTAACAGTCCCGGGCACTACTTATGTTCGAGTTCTAAACAGAAGAGCTCCAGCTAGTAATATAAAATACAAAATGAGTCCACCTAATGTGTAAAGATACATTATCGAATTTCCTTGAATGTACCCGACAACAGGCACATTAAGTAAGATGAGTAGCGGAAAGCCGAATAAAAGAGCGGTTCCACTCCCCATGACTAAGTTATCAGCTGTATTCGTCTTAAAGTAAGGGTCGACTGCTTTGACTAGCGCCATTCCTGTTGAAATCGTCCCTGTCTGCATTCCAAAAAATCCTAGCGTATTTGGAAGCGCATCTTTAGGAAACATTCGTGGAACAATCCAAACAAGATATAATATAGTTAACAGGCCACCAATGGTTGTGATCAGTAAAACCGGGACAATATAATCTCGTAACGCATAAATTGAAATGGCTGCAATCGAAGCTGTAATCATGTAGTCAAACGAAAAACCAGCGATACGCTGAAGAAGGAAATTGTTCGGGCTATGTTCAAGTTTTAGTCCTGCCCTTTGAACTTTATTTAAGACTACCCTAAACAATACAGCGTATAAACTTCCAATTAAGAAATGGAAGCCGACAAGTAACTGTGCTAACGTTGCCCCAAAGGTTCCAAGCGGGGTTAAGATGACATCTAACCCATAAATCGTTAAGTATGTAATCAAATAAATGAGACCGATTAATGCAATTTGATAGGTTAGTTTATCAATTGCATCGCTTAGTGGAATCTCATCGGGTGCTGACGTCTCAACAACTGGCATTCTTTCCTCGCTAGAATTTCCTCTTGTAAATTTTCTTTGTTTAATTAAAATATTCATGACAATAATGCCAATAACAGTTGCCCATAGAAATCCAATCCCTGCAATTGTAAGTCCTAAGTTGCCACCGCCAATAACGCCGAGTTCCTCCCACTGAGTACCTATGGAGTATGCTTGGCCAGGCCCTTGTCCAAAGCCTAATGGCAGTAGTAAACCTATTCCTGGGAAGAAGTCTGGATAAAACCACTCAACTAATAATAGGAAAATACCAAAGCCAACAATCCCTTGTACGAGATAGGTAGAGACAATTAACATCCCTGAATTAAGAATAGCTGGATTGCTAGAGACACTTCGTTCTTTTAATGATAAAGCGATAAAGCCAATTGCCATTAAATGATAAACCATGGTGCCAAGGAAATCGGCATTTAGAGGTAACAGCCCAATTAATTCTGGCCCAAATATAAGACCAAGAAATCCTGCAATCATGGACGTTGGAATGATGAGACGTCTCAAGGCAGGGATTCGTGCTTTAAGGACGGCTGCTAGTACCATAAGGCTGATAAAAAGATGAAGTCCATCACCCATAACCACGTATTATCCATGTTCCATAACTCCTAACGCCTTTTGTTTTTGTATTTGTTTAGCAAATTGTAGCCACTTGTATGCAGAGCTTCTAGGTTGATAAAAGACCATTCGATAAAAATCACCATCATATAAAAAGTCGAGCTTATGGTGGAATTGAATATTCACACCTTCAGCTTGAGTAAAATCGAAATTAATAACCTTTTGATCCGATTGAAAAATAAACTGCTGCTCCTGCCAAGTGATCGTCCCTTCTCCAATCAGTTTAAAAGGATTCTTATCGTTAGACCGATATAACCTTACAGGATCTTTCAAGCAGGTCTCCCAAGCGCTTTTCCATGAAAAATCACGAAAATGTTGTTCAATAACTGACTCCTGCCATACTTTCCATTTATGAGGTGTATTAAAATAAACTTTCTGAATCGACGACTCAAAAGTGCCAAATGGTGTGTATTTAACTTGATAGTTGCAAGTGAAGCACTTAAATTGATCTCCGCTAGAATGTAGGTCACCTGGTGTATGACAGTGAGGACAAATGAATAGTAATCGTTCTAAGTAATGAGCAGGGTGTCTAGCTTCATATGTAAGGTGTTGCTCGCTTTGCCAAGCCATTTCATCGTGATGCATCGCTTCGGTTAACTGCTGGTGAATGTCATCGATGTTTAAGTCGTTAAAATCACCATAATCCCATTTCTTCTCAAACGATATTATTATTTTACCCTTGCGATGACCATCTCCCCATCTTGGGTGACTGAGATAACCTCCTTTAATTTTAGCCACGACCACCGGAAGATTTAACAGTTTAATAAGTTTGGCGGTGGAATAAATAATGGGTTCATTTACCCCATCCCAATTGCGGTTACCTTCGGGAAATATACCGATAACTCTGTTATGTTTTTTTGCTTTCAATACATTGCGTATGGTGCTTGTATCATTGGTGAACTTCGTCTTACGAATGGCTCCAGCGTAATTAAGGACGTGTTTGAGTAAGGGGTGTCTAAATAACGGCTCTCCAGCGATATAACAAATAGGTTCGTCAATATAACAGTTTAGGAAGAGAGGGTCCCAGTTATTAACGTGATTAGAAATAATGACATAAGGCGGTTTTAGTCCTATCGTGTCATTCCGTTCAATCACGATGTCTGATCGCGATTCAATAAAAAGGCGAATTGGTGTCAGCAGCAGTGACTTGGTAAACTGGCCTGGCTTATTTTCTATGCTCATCGCTAAACCACTCTTTCAGTTTAATAGATTATTAATACAAGTATATTAACATACCATGAAATAGATATCTTTAAATTAAAATATAGATGGAAAAAAATGATCTAAATGGTTAAGATGTAAATATATATTTCTATGATTTGGAAGGGAAGTTATATACTGTTATGAAGAAAGTGCTGTGGACTCTAAGTTTAGTTATATGTTTAGTTATTTCTGGCTGTACGGAAGAAGCAGGGCCAGAAGTCGCTGAACAAGAGAATGTGCAGGTTGAAACAGAAGAAGTAAATGCCCAAGCTGATGAGCAGCAACCTGAGGAAGAGAAGGTAGGGGATGAGCCCCAGGGTTCAGAGAGGCCAGAAGGGTTCCTGTGGGAAGTATCTAATGGTCCGACAACGGTGTATTTGCTAGGAACCATTCATGTAACGCCGGATGACTTTTTTCCAATGGCTAAACACGTTGAGGAGGCTTATCAACAAACAGATGTCATCGTGCCTGAAATTGATATGAACAACATCAACATGACTAATATGATGCAGGTAACGACTGAACTTGCACGTTATCAAGACGGTTCAACGCTGCAGGACCATGTTTCAACTGACGTATATAAACAAATAGAAAATGAGTTTAGCGGAACGTTGGTATGGGAATAGAGATGATTAATCAGTTTAAACCATGGTTTGTCATGACATTGGTTGAGCAAATGAAAGTTGAAAAGATTGGATATACAGATGGAGTGGACCAATACTTCTTAGATAAAGCAGATGAAGACCAAAAAGAGATCATAGCGTTAGAAACCGTTGAGGACCAACTAGGAATTTTTGCCGGAATATCTGACGACTATCAGGTAGAAATGTTAAAAGAAACGTTAGATGTGAGTCAAGATCAATATAAAGAAGAGCTTGATCAAATGTTAGAGTTATACACCCAAGGGGATAAGAAAGGGCTGCTAGACTTGCTCATGGTAGAGGAAGAAGAGAGTAACCCGGATGCCGAGGCTTACATGACCGCACTCAATGATGATCGTAATTATAATATGGCAGAACAAATTCAGGAATTTCTTGAATCAGGTGAGGAACAAACTTATTTTGTCATTGTAGGGGCACTTCATTTAACGCTAGAACCTCATATTGGTTCGATATTAGAAAAGCAAGGCTTTGAAGTTGAACGCGTACAGGAATAAGGTGGCGAGTTCACCTTTTTTTCTTTATAATCATAAGGGAAAGGAGACAGTGTAATTATGATTAACGTTACATATTCAGGTAATGTCCAAGACATTTTTAACAGATGATAAAAAAGAAACATTAAAAAGCATTCATGAAGGGTTATATGCGAAAAACGGCGAGGGTAATGATTTCCTAGGTTGGTTGGACTGGCCGTCTGGGTTAAGTGAACCCTTCTTAAATGATATTAAACAAACAGCAGATGAGATCCGTTCTAAATCTGACGTATTAATCGTGATTGGAATTGGTGGTTCATACTTAGGAGCAAAAGCAGTCATTGAAGCATTACAACCATATTTCGAGAAAAATCCAAACTTTGAAGTGTTATTTGCTGGCCATCAGGTAAGTGGGGCTTATTTAAAGCAGCTGATGGCTTATGTGGAGGACAAAGAGGTTGCGTTGAATGTCATTTCAAAGTCAGGTACCACAACTGAGCCTGCCTTAGCATTTCGTTTCCTTCAGCAGTACATGGAGGATCGCTATGGTAAAGAAGCGGATTCGCGTATTTATGTTACAACTGATGCAGAGAAAGGCGCACTTCGAACATTAGCTGAAGAAAAAGGCTATAAGCGTTTTGTTGTACCGGATGATGTTGGGGGACGCTATTCTGTTTTTACTGCGGTTGGACTTTTACCGATAGCAGCGGCTGGCTTTGATGTTGAACAGTTGATTCAAGGTGCTAAAGATGCCGAAAATGAGCTTAGCTCATTTGACCTTGATCAAAATCCAGCGATTCGTTATGGAGCGATCCGTCATCAACTGTTTGAACAAGGCTACACCAATGAGGTGCTTGCTACATTTGAACCAAAGCTGAATTTCGTACAAGAATGGTGGAAGCAATTGTTTGGTGAAAGTGAAGGGAAGGATCAAACAGGTATTTTCCCTATTTCGGTAGTCTATACAACGGATTTACATTCGCTTGGACAATACATCCAGGACGGTAAGCGTAATTTATTTGAATCGTTTATTGTGGTTGATGAAGCTGAGGAAGACCTTGAGGTGTTTGAGAAAGAGAACAATGCTGATCAGTTAAATTACTTGGCAGGCTTGTCTCTACATGAATTTAACTTAACGGCTTATAAAGGTGTTTCAGAAGCGCACTTATCAGGTGGCGTTCCACAAATCGGTGTGCATGTGAAAAAAAGTGGATGAATACCACTTAGGCTATTTATTATATTTCTACATGCTATCCTGCGCGTATAGTGCCTACTTATTAGGCATTAACCCGTTTAACCAGCCGGGAGTAGAAGACTACAAAACGGCCATTTTTAAGTTATTAAAAAAGCCAGGGTATTAGAATAAGTGCAAAAAATAAGTCCTACATGTCGTAGGACTTATTTTTTATAATACTAACTGCGCCGCGCCGTACATGCCTGCTTCGTTTTTTAGCTCAGCAACTTTGACATCTATAGGGTTTAATAGCATAGGCTTTAGCTGCTCCTGAAGATCGTCGAACCAATAATCAGCCGCCTCGGAGACGCCCCCTCCAATAACAACAACTTCCATATCAAAAGCAGCTTGCAGAGAGCTGATGACAACAGCTAAATCATAGGTGAACTCTTTAATAACTTGTTTGGCTTTTGGGTCCTCAGCTGTAAAAAGTTCCTCTGGCTTGTACGGAAGGCCTGCTTCTTCTATACGCCTGCGTAAGGCTGTGCCAGAAACATATTGTTCAAAACATCCTTTGCGCCCGCATGGACATGGAGCCCCGCCAGGAAAAAGGGTCATATGTCCTAACTCGGCAGCCCCGCCATTAGGACCTCCCGATAATACAAAGTCATCGATAATTACTCCGCCACCAAGACCTGTACCAAGTGTTAAGCAAACAGTACGATTATATTTTTTGCAGCACCAATCTTTGCCTCAGCTAACGCCGCAACGTTCGCGTCATTATCAATTTCAACGCGTCTATTTGTTGCCTTTTCAAGTTGCGCTTTCACCTCAGTGCCTGTCCATCCTGGAAGGAGATCTGACGCAAAGACGATTCTACCTTTATTCGAATCGACAAAACCATGCGTTCCTATGCCGATTGCTTCAACATCTGGAAATTCTTCTATAATGGATAAAATCTCTTTTTCTAGTAAATCATAAAGTGGAAAGCTTGTCGGCACTTTGTAGTCTTTATAAATGGTCATATCGCTATCTAACACACCCATACGAATTTTTAGTGCCGCCTATATCCACACCAATTACTTTCATCACTGTTCCTCCTTATGTTTGATAAAAACAACTGCTTCCCATGGTCTCAAGTTAAGTTGTTCGCAACTTTCAAGCTGGTCGTAATTATGAATTAAAATCTCACCATCAGGTAATGCAAACGTATGCACATTTTCACTGAAGTTACAGTAAACAACGAGTTTCTCACCTTCACTCGAACGTTCATATGCGAATACATCAGGATGCTCGCGATGAATGAGCTTGAAGTCGCCCTTTGTGATGATGTTGTAACGTTTTCGTAAGTCAATAAGTGATTGATAATAATAGAAAATAGAATTAGAATCCTGTAAAGCCTCGTTAGCATTAATCTTCTCATAATTAGGATTCACATCAATCCACGGATCTCCCGTTGTAAACCCGCCATTCTCCTCATTAGACCATTGCATAGGTGTTCTGGCATTGTCCCTGCCTTTGGTGTGAATGGCTTTCATAATTTGATCATGGCTCCAGCCTTCAGCGATCTTTTCTTTGTACATATTAAGTGTTTCGATATCTTGATATTTTTCAAGCGACTTAAAGGCAACGTTTGTCATACCAATCTCTTCACCTTGATAAATATAAGGCGTACCCTGCATCATATGTAGGCAAGTGGCTAGCATTTTAGCTGATTCAACTCGGTAGTCCCCATCATCACCAAAACGAGAGACGATTCTAGGTTGATCGTGATTATTCCAATATAAACTGTTCCAACCGACTTGGTGTAGCGCATGCTGCCACTTTTCTAGGTTCTCCTTAAGGTCAACTAGGTTAAGCTTCTTTAAATCCCATTTACCGTTCGGACCACCATCTAAATCCATATGTTCAAAGGTGAAAATCATATTTAATTCACGATTCTCAGGGTTTGTGTAAGTTTTCGCGTCTTCTGGGGATGCACCAGGCATCTCGCCAACCGTGATACAATCATAGTTTGATAGCACTTCTTGATTCATCTCACGTAAAAACTCATGAATTCTAGGTCCGTTCATAAAGTAAGGACTTCCATCACCGTCCGGTCCATCTGGTAAGGCAGGGTCTTTTGAAATAAAGTTAATCACATCCATCCGAAATCCATCGACGCCTTTATCTAACCACCAGCGCATCATCTCGTATACACTCTGACGTAATTTCGGGTTTTCCCAGTTTAAATCAGGTTGTTTTTTAGAAAAGATATGTAAGTAATACTGCCTGCGTTCTTCATCATATTCCCAGGCAGGGCCACTAAAAACAGACTTCCAGTTATTTGGTTTTTCGCGCCAATAATAAAAGTCTTCATATTTCTGGAACCACTCATGTTCGTCAGAAGTATGATTAACAACGAGGTCCATCATAAGTTTGAGGCCTCTTTTATGTATTTCATTTAACAGATAATTAAAGTCTTCCATCGTTCCAAACTCTTGCATGATTTTGTAGTAATTTCGTATATCATATCCATTATCATCATTTGGAGAATCATAAATTGGGCTCAGCCAAATGATGTCAATGCCTAAGGTTTTCAGGTAATCTAATTTTTGTATAATCCCTTGAATGTCACCAATCCCATCACCATCGGAGTCCATGAAGCTCCTTGGATAGATTTGATAGACACAAGCCATTTTCCACCAATCCGACATTGAATTCCTCCTTTTGACGTTATTTTATCATAAATAAGAAGGATCCTATTTGAATTTTGCATAATATATAAGGATGTCATTAAAAAGTTAATAAAAATGAGTTGTTCACCCCGAATTAATGATAAACTAACTTTATATGGATATAAATTCTAGGTTAAGAGGGTCTATTTTATGTCAGAAGAAAACATTACACGTCTTGAATTAGATGGTAAAGAAATTATATTAATTGGAACAGCGCACGTATCAAAACAAAGCGCTGAGCAAGTAAAAGAAGTGATTGATGCAGAGCAGCCAGACTCCATATGCGTGGAGTTAGATGCACAACGTTATCAATCCATTAAAGAAGGCAACAAGTGGAAAAATATGGACATATTTAAGGTTATTAAGGAAAAGAAAGCAACAATGCTTTTGATGAATATGATGATCTCATCATTCCAAAGCAGGATGGCTAAACAGTTTGGGATTAACCCTGGGCAAGAAATGATTCAAGGGATTGACTCTGCTGAAGAGCATGGAGCTAACTTAGTCTTAGCCGACCGAAATATCCAAATTACTTTCTCGCGTATTTGGCGCAACCTAGGCTTCATGGGTAAATTAAAGCTTCTAATGAGTATTGTCTACGGTATTTTTAGTGATGACGACTTATCTGAAGAAGATCTAGAACGTATGAAGTCTCAAGATATGTTAGATTCGGTGTTACAAGAGTTTAGCGAGTCATTTCCACAATTGAAAACGCCATTAATTGACGAACGCGACCAATATTTGGCACAGAAGATCCGTAGCGCAAAAGGTGACAAAGTCGTAGCAGTACTAGGTGCCGCTCATGTTCCGGGAGTTACGAAGGAAATTTATCGTGAGCATGATTTGAAAAAGCTTACGAAAGTACCACCAAAATCGAAAACGCCAAAAATTATCGGCTGGGCAATACCGCTGCTGATTTTGTCTGTGATTGTCTACACGTTTATCACTAATCCTTCAGCAGGAACGTACCAAGCGATTTCCTGGGTGCTGTGGAACGGCTCTTTATCAGCGATTGGTGTAGCTATCGCGATGGGGCATCCAATTGCGATCTTAACCGCCTTTGTCGTAGCTCCGATTAGTTCACTAAATCCCTTGCTCGCAGCGGGTTGGTTTGCAGGCTTTGCGCAAGCCATGGTTAGAAAGCCGAGCGTAGCGGATTTTGAAAAATTATCAGAAGATGTTCATACCGTTAAAGGATTTTGGCGCAATAAAGTAACACGAATTTTATTAATTGTCGTCATGGCGAATATCGGAAGCTCAGTCGGTACGTTTATCGGTGGGGCGGACGCATTCGAGTTTTCTTGGAAAATTTATAAACATCACTCGAGAGTAGCCGTCTAGGCTGCTCTTTTTTATTGGTTGAGAGAAACTTGGGTAAATTTCAAAAACTTGCTAGTACATAGCTAGGCTCTAATTCAACAGCCCAACATCATTCGCATATATAAGTAATAACACAATTAAAAGTAGGTGAATGTAATGGCGCGAAGGAAATTAGCGTTAGCTGCAACAGGTAGAGATGAGGTAGCGTTTCAGTCGTGGGCGATTAACTCAGTGGGAAGGGAAAATGCAAGGCAGTGGAATTCAGGTAAGAATCTGTTGGAACATTTAGTTGAGTTTTCGAATCATGGGCAAGATTGCATCGAAAAACTCATTATCTTTTCACATGCTTGGCCGTTTGATCCTAATGGAAACCGAGGTGGCGTAAAATTGGTGGTCCTGACATTAATGGGTTTTACCTAAACCAACGTTTATACGACCATCAAGATGCGAGATATCTAAGTGACTTAGCAAAGCTGATTCAAACAGGTCAAGTGAAGTTTTGCGAAGGTAGTACGATAATTTTTACAGGCTGCAGAGTTGCATCCAGTGAGTTTCCTGAAGAGTTAGCGAAGTTAACGAGAAGTACCATCATTGCAGCTAACGGGTCAAGTTTCCCGAAACAAGGAAACCCTCCCGGTGATCAAACTGGTGAATGGATGAGCGGCGTTAATTTATGGGAAGAGCAACAAGCCGCTAAAAATGGATGGTATGTTGGGTGGTTGAAGTATCAATATAATCCAAGCACCCAACAAGTTACAGAAAAAAGGTTGGTAAGAAGACCAAACAAGGTTATGTTTATGACGTATGGTAGGGTAGGCTATGGCCTAAATAACTTACCGTCATACTGATGATAAAGTAAAAATAAAAGGCCAAGCATTACGATATCTAAACGTGCGTGGAATAACGTGTTGATCAGTCCCTCATGTAACATCGGCAGCTTAGTGACAACAAGCGCACCAATAACAACAACCATAAGTGGTATGGTCGAAAGCTTAACATAACGGTTTAAGATGATTAATAAACCAAACACAATCTCAGTCGCAGCTACGATGTACATGAATGTGATTGGTGATGGAAAACCTAGGTTCGTAAAATAGGCGCCTAAACCACTGCCCACCACTTTCATTAAACTGGAAACGATAAATACAAAGCCGACTAAGTAACGTACAAGTTGTGTAGTCGTTATTTTTACCATTTAGATCCCTCCTTAACTCGGTTTGCGAATGCAGAGCATAGCTTGTCTGCAAACGTACTTAGTTCATTTATATGAAAAATAAGACAAGCATGACTTTATGATTAATTTTTTAGAAAACCTCGTGATTGGAAGACCTTTCAACTTGTCAGAACGTATAACATTGAGTAGTATAGGTAGAGGGTAAAATTAATAAGATCTTTGTCTTATTCAAAGGAAGGTTTTTTTCAATGCGTAAAGAATCCATTTATGGATTAACTTATGATCAATTGAAAGATTGGCTCGTTGAAAATGGTCAAAAGCGTTTCCGCGCAGACCAAGTGTGGGATTGGCTTTACCGTAAACGTGTGAAATCATTTTCAGATATGAAAAATGTTAATAAAGATACCATACAGCTTTTAGAAGACCATTATGTTGTTCAAACGCTAGATGAAGCGGTTAAACAAGAATCGAAAGACGGAACGATTAAGTTTCTATTCGAACTACAAGATGGCAACTATATCGAGACCGTGTTAATGCGCTTTGATTATGGTCTGTCAGTTTGTGTGACCACTCAGGTAGGTTGTAATATTGGTTGTTCATTCTGTGCAAGTGGGATTTTACGTAAAATCGTGATTTAACAAGTGGTGAAATCGTTGAGCAGATTATGAATGTCCAACATCATTTAGATGCACAAGGTAAGGATGAGCGTGTGAGCCACATTGTTGTTATGGGTATTGGTGAGCCTTTTGATAACTACGATAATACGCTGGATTTCTTACGTATTGTCAATGATCAGAAAGGCTTATCGATCGGTGCACGCCACATCACGGTTTCAACAAGTGGCTTAGCTGATAAGATATATCAATTTGCAGATGAGAACATGCAAGTCAACTTAGCTCTATCCATTCACGCACCAAATAATGAGCTGCGTACACGCATTATGAAAATCAATCGAGCGTATCCGCTTGAGAAACTGATGCCGGCAATTGATTATTATTTAGAGAAAACGAATCGCAGAATTACGTTTGAATATATTTTATTAGATGACGTCAATGATCATGTCGAGGAAGCGAAACAGCTTGTCGAATTATTAAAAGATAAACGTCACTTATCTTACGTCAACTTAATTCCGTATAATCCAGTTGCGGACCACCCATATGAACGGAGTCGTAAGCAAAATATATTGAAGTTCTATGAAACACTACTTGAGAACAATATTAACTGTGGTGTACGCGTGGAACAAGGTAGTGACATTGATGCTGCTTGCGGACAACTTAGAAGTAAACAAATTGAAAAAGCGAAAAAGAAGAAGAAAGTTAGTGCATCATAAATAATTAGAGTGCTTGTCTGAGGCAATTGCCCTTAAGACAGGCACTCTTTTTTTGTGCGTTTGCATATGTTATAGAAGCAGGAGTTAAAGGAAGTGATCACTTGACGATTTTTATGAATAATGATTCAAATATCTATAGGTCAAAGCAGCCTGTTCAAGCTCCTAACCAAGAACAAGTTGTGGTGGATCGTATCAGTGAATTTGTTAAAGAGCAGCAAAAAGTTAATCGACATTTAACCCGATCTTACAATGCATTAAATCAACTTTACAACAGACAGCAAAACACTCAGGAATATATTTTGAATCAGATAAAAAGCTTAGAAAACCGCCACCAATCACACGATCAGTTCAGACATCAAACTTTGATGCGTTTGTCATCGTATGATCAAAAACAAACGAAAGTGGAGGATTGGATGAAACAAGAAGAATTTGCGAAAGAACAGTTGATAAAAGAGCTTAAAAGTATTCATAAATCCAATCAAAATATTATTGATGAATTAACCAAACAAGATGATACAAGTGATGAATTGTTATTACAGCTTAATGAGATGATGGACGTTCAGCATAAAATCTCTGAGCAGATTTCAAACCATGAACTTAAACAGCAGGAAATGGCAAAGAAAATTGAAAACCAGGAAGCTTTAATTGAGAAAATGCATCAACAATTAACGAATTTTAGATCAATCATTTATGAACGCAGTCACCATTTGGCAGAGAAGATTGAAGATCAATACCATATGACATCGAACTATATCCAGCACCTTATGAACGGCAAGGAACACCCGATGACATTTATGGTCACAAAGAAGAAAGAAGACGAATAAATGTCTCATATTTTGAGCTTAATGTCTCAAAAACGTCTCTTAATGTCTCATAAAATTTGTCGAATGCCCACTTTCGACAAATTTCGAGTCCGAATATGCGAATTAAATGTCTCATAAAAGGGATAAACCCGGTTGCGCCAAGTCGCGCAATCGGGTTTATCTTTTTTCGCGAATGTTAGTTAACTGTACCTCGAATTCATTTGTCGGATCATCGAGATAATAAACACGTGCAACATCATGAGCTTCTTCAACATGTTGGATAAAACTCGCTTACCATTGTATTGCACATTACAAACCTTTGGGGAGCTTGCGATTTCTTCAGCACGCAGACGGTCCATTTCAAACCTCCTTCGTTTAGGTTTATATGAAAAGCGTTATTAGACGCTCATTAACGAAGTTTTTAAAAGAATAAGTGAACCGGATCATCTTCATATAACCCATCGATATCAACCTCTTGAACATGGTCCATGTCATCTAATGGGAAAACTTGTGCAGTACCTTTTTCTTCATCAATGCTATCTATATACACTGGTATTCCATGATACTTAATGGTGACTAATGATGGTGAATCAACGAGTTGTTGTAATAGTTGAATGTCCATATGAAACCTCCAAGGTAACGTATTATAAATGAATGGTTTCGTACTTATATTTTGTCTTACTGAATGAAAATATACTTGGTAAAGCCTTGCTAATTCTTATGTTAAAATAAAGCAAAACCTAATAAGGGAGAGATTTAAATTGCCAAGTGAAGAGTATGAAAATCTTTTAGAAATTTTAAAAGAACGCTTTGAAGCCAACATGCATCGTCATAAAAATCTCAAGTGGAAGGAAATTGAAGAAAAACTTAGGGACAACCCTGATCATCTACATTCCTTAAAACAAATGGAACAAACGGATGGTGAACCTGATGTGATTAGGTACGATGATCAGTCAGATGAGTACATTTTTGCAGATTGTTCAAAAGAAAGCCCAAAAGGACGCAGAAGTGTTTGCTATGATCAAGCTGCACTTGAGTCTAGGAAGAAGCATAAACCCGATCACAGTGCATGTGAACTAGCAGAAGAAATGGGAATCAAGTTACTAAGTGAAGAGGAGTATCGCTACCTGCAAGAACTTGATGAGTTTGATTTAAAAACGTCTAGTTGGATTGATACACCTTCTGATGTCAGGCAGCTTGGCGGGGCTCTATTTGGTGACCGCAGATACGGAAGAGTATTCACATATCATAATGGAGCAGAGTCATATTATAAGAGTAGAGGATTTCGCGGTTCGTTAAGAATTTAATAAGAAAAGCAATGGATTTTATTCGATCCATTGCTTTTCTTTTTTTCGACATTCCTCCCTCTTTACCAGTCATTCGCACTATGATATCTTAATATTAAGAAATTTAAAATAATAAAGGAGTAAAAGGATGACAGCAAGGTATTTAAACCAAGATCATAGGTTATATCGAGATTCACTGAAAAATTTCTAGATCAAGAGGTACGTCCATATTTCGATAAGTGGGAAGAGAATCGGTTAATTCCACGTGACTTATGGACTAAAATGGGTGAGAATGGCTTTTTATGTCCTTGGGTCGATGAGGCTTATGGAGGGCTAAATGCAGATTTTGGCTACTCAGTAGTTTTTAACGAAGAGATCGAACGTGTCGGCTCGGGAATGGTCGGCTTTGGATTACATAATGATATCGTCGTACCATACTTTGAGACGTATGGATCGGACAAACAGAAAAACCGCTGGATCCCCAAATGCGTAACGGGGGAATATGTGACAGCGATTGCCATGACGGAACCTGATGCCGGTTCTGATTTAGCAGGGATTAAAACTACTGCTATGAAGCAAGGAGATCATTATGTGCTAAATGGTCAGAAAACGTTTATCACAAATGGGATACATGCCGATTTAATTATTGTTGTAGCTAAAACTGACCTTAAGGCAGAACCTGCGCATAAAGGCATTAGTCTATTTGTAGTTGAAAAAGACATGCCCGGATTTTCTAGAGGGCGTAAGTTAGATAAAGTTGGACTTCATTCACAAGATACAGCTGAATTATTTTTTGAAGATGTGAAAGTGCCTAAAGAGAACTTACTAGGTGATGATGGAAGCGGTTTTATTATTTAATGGACCAACTTCAGCAAGAACGCTTAACGGTCGCCATTAGCGCCCAAGTCTCAGCTGAAGAGATGCTTGAGGTGACGAAGGATTACGTGACAGAACGAAAAGCGTTTGGAAAACCGATTTCTAAGATCCAAACGGTTCAGCATAAAGTGGCCGAAATGGCGACAGAAATTAGTGTAGGCCGTTCATTTTTAGATGATGTGATCGAAAGGCATATGAAAAATGAAAGCGTTGTCACTGAGGTATCTATGGCGAAATGGTGGATTACAGACATGGCAAGAAGAGTAGCCACAACATGCATGCAGCTTCATGGTGGCTATGGTTATATGGAGGAATACGAAATCGCAAGGCGTTATAGAGACATACCAGTATCATCGATCTATGCAGGTACCAATGACATTATGAAAAATATTATCGCTAAGAATATGGGGTTATAACATGCTAGAAGGAATTCGAGTATTAGACTTTTCGCAGTATTTACCAGGACCTTTTGCGACATTAAGATTAGTGGATCGAGGTGCAGAAGTAATAAAAGTAGAAGCACCCAATGGCGACCCAGCCAGGCAAATGGCTGACGGTGCCTTATTTGCTGCGAATAACCGTGGGAAGAAAAGTATAGCCATTGATCTTAAAAGTGATGAAGGTCGTTCTAAGGTTTATAATCTGTTAAAAGACACCGATGTCGTAGTGGAAAGCTTCAGACCAGGTGTAATGGACAGATTAGGTCTAGGTTACGAAGAGGTGAAAGACATCAACCCTGATATCATCTACCTGTCGCTTACTGGTTTGGCCAAAACAGTCCATACTCTCACCAAGGTAGTCACGATTTAAATTATGTTGCGATGAGCGGTTTTCTAAGTCAATTTAAAGATGAAAGTGGGCGTCCTGTTATGCCGACTCAGACTGTAGCCGACTTAATTGGAGGAATGGTAGCAAGTGAAGCGATTTTGTCTGCTCTTTTCAAAAGAGAACGAACAGGAGAAGGAAGTTATATTGATCTTGCCATGACTGACGCCATTTTTCTATGATGGGTAATCATGCGATGTTATCATCCATAGCCGGAGTTGAGTCTGGAATACCAGTGCTAAATGGCTCGTATGCTAATTACAGGATTTATGAAACAAAAGATGGGCGTTTTATGGTCCTTGGAGCTTTAGAGTATAAGTTTTGGAGCGTTTGCCAAGCTGTAGGTGAAAAGCAGTGGTTAAATGATTTTCCGAATCAATTAAAACGACCAGAAATTCATGCAGATATTGAGAGGCTGTTTCGTGCTAGAGACTTTCAAGACTGGATTAAAATCGGTAAGCAATATGACTGTTGTCTGTTTCCTGTATTAGAGATTAGTGAAGTCTTAAAAGATGATTATGTTAATGATCGTGATTTAGTCCATATACTTGATGGGCAATCATTTGTTCAAACAAGTCACCATAGTTTAACTAAAAGTAATCGTATAGCGAAATTAAATGAGCATGCTGACCTCTTAAGTCAAGACCCAAAAGTGTGAACAACCTCGTCAATACCGGCGAGTGATATAAACTATTAAAGGAGAGGGTCCATATGATGGAAGGTAAATTACTCATTAGTCAAATGATGGAGAGGGCTGAGAAGCTTTTCCCTAAAAAAGAGGTGATCTCACGCACTCATTCTGGAATTCACAGATTGACGTACAAAGAAATCGGAGAACGGACAAGACGTTTAGCTAGTGCACTAGAAAACTTAGGAGTAGAACGAGGCGATAAAGTCGCCACACTTGCTTGGAATGACCATCGCCACTTAGAAGCTTACTTCGCCATTCCTGGGATGGGTGCCGTCTTACACACGATCAACATCCGATTATCAGCAGAACATATCACACACATTATCAATCATGCTGAAGATAAAGTATTATTAGTTGACCCGATGTTTCTACCCCTCTTAGAAGCCATTAAAGATCACATTCCAACTGTAAAGGCTTTTATCATCATGACAGATGAAGAGCTACCTGACACGCCCTTAAGCCCGATTTATTCATATGAAGATTTATTACTTGAAGCTAGCCCGCATTTTGAGTTTGTAAAAGACATAGATGAAAACACACCTGCAGGGATGTGTTTTACGTCAGCTACAACTGGTAAACCAAAAGGTGTCGTGTACTCTCACCGCGGGATTACACTTCACAGTTTAGCGATGGGGTTAGCGGATTCTGGTGGTTTATCAGAGGCGGATGTGTGTATGGCTGTCGTCCCGATGTTCCACGTTAATGCATGGGGATTACCTTTTGCCTCAACTTGGTTTGGAACAACTCAAGTGATGCCAGGACCATCATTCACACCAGAACTATTAGCAGAACTCATCACCTCTGAAAATGTTACGATTACAGCTGGCGTCCCAACTATTTGGCTTGGTTTACTTAAAGAATTAGATGCGAATGCAGAGCGATATGATATGAGCTCGCTGCGTGCCGTCCTTTGCGGAGGATCAGCTGCGCCAATGGGTATGATCAGGGCATTTGAAGAGAAACATAACATTCCATTTGTCCATGCTTATGGAATGACTGAAACAACACCACTGGTGACGTTGTCGCGACTTAAAAGTTATCAGGAAGACTTACCGACAGAAGAAAAAACTTCAGATACGGGCTAAACAAGGATGTGTCGTGCCAGGTCTTGAAATTAAGGCAGTAAACGACGATGGTGATATTGAATGGAATGGTCAAGATATGGGTGAACTTCTCGTTCGTGGACCTTGGATTGCAGATGAGTATTATAAAGATGATCGGACTGATGAGGCTTTTAAAGATGGTTGGCTTCATACAGGTGACATTGTCACCATCGATGAAGAAGGAACGATTAAGATTACAGACCGTACGAAAGATCTGGTAAAGAGCGGGGGAGAATGGATTTCAACCATTGATTTAGAAAATGCCCTTATGGCACACGATGCTGTCTTTGAAGCGGCTGTTGTCGGTGTACCTCATCCAGAGTGGCAGGAGCGTCCTGTTGCAGCCGTTGTTCTTAAGCCAGGTGCGGTAGTCGATAAGGCAGAGCTTATGGAGTTCTTGAAACCACAGTTTGCGAAATGGTGGATTCCGGATGATATCATCTTTATGGAGGAACTACCAAAAACATCGGTTGGCAAGTTCCAGAAGAATGCATTACGTGAGAAACTTCAAGAGCATTTGGTGTAGAGGTGAGCGGTAGTTAAAGAGCCGTTCATAATATGGTAAGTTACGTTTATAAAAATCGAATAACCGTTCATAAAAACGAAAGACCCGTTCATAAAATGAGGGTTTCCGTTTATAAAAAATGACTAACACCCATAGCATTCGGATTAACGCCCATAGACAAGTGGTTAAGATTCAAAAGAGGGAACTCGCAATAAGCGAGTTCCCTTCATTTATTACTTCGGCTGCATTCGAATCGCCCCGTCAAGTCGAATAACTTCACCATTAAGCATTGGGTTTTCGATAATGCTAATCGCAAGCTTTCCATACTCAGAAGGGTAACCTAACCGAGACGGGAAAGGTATCATAGCTCCAAGTGCTTCTCTAGCTTTATCCGGAAGCGATTCGAAAAGAGGTGTATCAAATAATCCCGGTGCGATGGTCATGACCCGAATACCGTATGGTGATAAATCACGCGCTATTGGTAGCGTCATTCCCACAATCCCACCTTTGGATGCGCTATAAGCCGCTTGCCCAATCTGACCTTCATAGGCCGCAACTGAAGCGGTGTTTACAATAATACCGCGCTCATCGCCATCGTTGGCATCCAAATGTTTCATAACATTTGCAGCGAGTCTAATTACATTAAACGTTCCAACAAGATTAACTTGAATGACCTTCTGGAAAGTAGCTAGGTCATGAATGCCTTTACTGCCTACCGTTTTCATAGCAGCGCCAATTCCAGCGCAATTGACAACAACTCGGAGATTTCCCATTCCCTTCGCAACCTCTAAAGCCTCTTTGACACTTGACTCATCAGTCACATCGGTTTTGACAAACTTAACTAGTTCTTCCCCTAGCTCCTCTGATAACATGTTTTCTTTATCCTTTTGAAGGTCCGCGACCACAACTTTGGCACCTTTAGTGACTAACTGTCGTACAGTTGCTTCCCCCAAACCAGAGGCACCACCAGTAACCAAAGCGACTTGATCTTTCAGTTCCATAAAATATCCTCCTAATCCAAGCGCTCGATGATGGTTGCATTGGCCATACCGTGACCTTCGCACATGGTTTGTAAGCCATAACGATCACCTGTACGTTCGAGCTCATGAACGAGTGTGGTCATTAACTTTGCACCGCTAGCGCCAAGCGGATGACCTAGAGCAATTGCTCCGCCGTTTACGTTTAACTTTGATTGATCAGCGCCTGTTTCTTTTAACCATGCTAATGGCACAGAAGCAAAAGCTTCATTGACTTCGAATAAATCAATATCGTCAATTTTAAGGCCAGCCTTTTTTAAAACTTTTTCAGTAGCTGGTATAGGACCTGTTAACATCATCGATGGATCCGAGCCAACCACAGAACGAGCTAAAACTCTAAAACGAGGCTTAAGCCCAAGTTCATCTGCTTTTTCTCGAGTCATCAGTAACAATGCTGCAGATCCATCACTAATCTGACTCGCATTACCTGCCGTGATGACCCCATCTTCTTTAAAGACGGTCTTAAGCTCACCTAACTTCTCAGGTGTTGTCTCCGGTCTTGGCCCTTCATCGAGTGTAACCGTGTGCGTAACTCCGTTTTCCACTGTGACTTCTACTGGAAAGACTTCTTGGTCAAACCGACCTTCACGCTGAGCCTTTATTGCTTTCTGATGACTCTCATGTGAAAACTCATCTAACTGTTCACGAGAAAAACCCCACTTTTCAGCAATGCGCTCTGCTGATAATCCTTGGTTAATCATTTCATATTTTTCAGTTAGCTTAGGGCTAAGGTCTGTACCTTGCATATTAGAAAACATCGGAACACGAGACATATTTTCAACACCGGCTGCGACCACAACGTCCATGTCACCACTTAAAATAGCTTGGGACGCAAAGTGAACGGCTTGCTGACTAGATCCGCACTGACGATCAATCGTCGTTCCTGGAACTTCAATTGGGTAACCTGCGATTAACGCTGCCATTCTCCCGATATCAAAAGCCTGCTCACCAACTTGTGAAACACAGCCCATGATGACATCTTCAATCATCGCAGGGTCAACTCCCGCTCGATCGACCAACTCTTTGAGCGTAAGAGCAGCTAAATCATCTGGTCTGACTCCACTTAATACTCCGTTCCTTCGTCCGACTGGTGTCCGGACGGCTTCAACAATTACAACTTCACGCATGATGTCATTCCCCTCTCTATGTATACTTACCTATATTATAACAAAAATTTATAATTATCTGACAAAACAAAAACAAAAAAGTACTCGCTTATTCACGAGTACTTTACTATTCTAATTTAATTCTAATCAGTTGATCATCTGTCTGATCTGGGTTCCCACGCCCATCTCGATTACTTGTAATGGTATAAAGGTAACCATCCTCGATCCAAATATCTCGCATACGACCGCTATTTTCATAAAAGGTAGTAGGTTTCTTCGTTTCGGTATCGAAGGCAATAATCTGAGATCCCCGTAGTGCCGCGATATACACTTTTCCATTGTGGTATGCAATTCCAGATGGTGCCCAGGTTGTGTTACCCGTATGATAAAGGGGAGGACTCATATCATCAGCGTTTTTGATCGCCTTCAATTACTGGCCATCCGTAGTTTTTGCCAGGCTCAATGATATTGATCTCATCATGAGCACTATTACCGTGTTCAGTACTATACATCGTGCCATCATCACCCCATGTGATGCCTTGGGGGTTACGATGACCATACGAATAAACATACGAATCATTAAATGGATTGTCTTCAGGGATTGTTCCATCAAGATCCATTCGCAATATTTTACCTGCAAGACTTGATTGGTCTTGAGCAAGCTTGCGCTCCGTTGCATCACCGGTTGTGATATATAGCTTACGGTCAGGACCTAACTCAATTCTCCCGCCATTATGAAAACGTGCTCCCGGAATCTGGTCGATTAACACTTCTACTTCTTGCCAGCTTTCACCGTCATTCTCTATCAAAACGACTCGATTAAAAATTTGGTCCCCTTCCTGATAGGTGTGATAAATGTAAGCATGATTATTCTCGGCAAAATTAGGATGTAATAAAAGCCCAAGTAGTCCGCCCTCACCATAATGTAGAATCTCTCTCTCTAAATTAAGCTCCTGATTGGTGATTTGGCCGTTCTCACTAATTCTCAAAAGCTTTCCGCCTCGTTCAGTCACATAAAACGAGTCTTCATATTTTGCAATCGACCAAGGGATTGTCAGCTTTTCAGCAAGTGTCGTCACATTTTCTTCAAGCTCAATGCTTTCTTTTTCCTCAAGCGAATGTTCTGTTTCAGGTTCATTAGTGGTCTCTAGTGGCTCCTCTGAGGTGTCGGTTGTACAACCGATAATTATAACTAACATTAAACTAAAGCCTACGATTTTCTTCAACTCAAAGACCTCCATTCTTAGTCCATATTTTACCTTATTTTTCCTAATAAAAACACCTGCGAAAACATTTCGATTGCCGTAGGATTTTGAGACTCTATGTCGAATAAGTTTAAGAAGAGACTAAAAGGGAGGTTTCAATAATATGAAATTTAACAAACCAGATGTAAAACAATTTTTTCAAACGTATGGCATTCAGTCATTTAGTGTAAGTCCAGATGAATCACAGCTTGTTTTATCTACAAACTTAAATGGAAAATATAATTTATGGGCAATGGATCTACCTAACACATTTCCATATCCATTAACGTTTCATAACCAGAGCACAGGGTCCATTCAATATGATTCAGAAGGTCGTTTTATTTTGATAGAATCTGACCAAGATGGTGATGAAAATACTCAGCTTTACGCCATCCCAACCAAGGGCGGAGAATTAAAGCCTGTTAGGATATCTGAAGGCAACCGTCATATGATGCCGTCATTATCTAATGACGGGAAAACGATTTACTATACCTCTAACAAAGAAGACCAGACATTTTTAAAGACGTATAAGTATGATATAGAAAATGATACAGAAGAAGTGGTGTTAGAAGGTGACGGAGCGCCAACATATTTCGCTAAGTTAAGCCCTGAAGAGACGAGTTTTACTTACATGAAAATGTTTGCGAATACTTCCCAGTTAGCTTTTGTATACAAAGATGGGGAGCATATGCGTTTAACTCCAGAAACAGATGAACAGCATACATTTAGTGGGCTCGCCTATGCATCTGAATCAGAAATTTACTTCACCACAACTTATAATGCTGATTTTTCGTATCTCGCAAAATTCGACCTTGAAACAAAGAGTTTTCAAAAGTTAAAGAACTTGATGGCATTTCACTAACAGATGTTAAATATGATGAGTCGACTAATTCACTATATATTGGTGGTTCAAAAGGTGTCAAAGATACGTTATATCGCTTTGATTTAGGTAACGGCACATTGGAAGAACTCATCCTCCCAGTCAGTGTTGTCATGCAGATGAAGATTGCTGAATCTGGCAACTTGTATCTCATGGGTGTATCAGCTACGGTTCCTACCAACATCTATAAGTTTACGAATGGAAAGTGGGAAAACTTAACGAACTATGGTGTTCCTGGAGTTGCGAAGGAAGAAATGGTGGAACCAGAAGTCGTCACGTATCCATCATTTGATGGAACAGAAATTGAAGCGATGTTCTTCAAGGCAAAACCTGAAAACGATAATGGTCATGTGATTCTTTGGCCTCACGGAGGACCACAAGCAGCTGAACGACAGACATTTAGAGCGTTATTTCAGTTCTTAATTTACCAGGGCTATAGCATCTTTACACCAAACTTCAGGGGCTCAACCGGTTACGGTCTTAAATTTACGAAAGTCATTGAAGGAGACTGGGGTTACGGACCACGCCTTGATAATGTTGAAGGTTTAGAATGGTTAATTAAGAAAGGCTATGCTGATCGAGATAAAATTCTTCTTATGGGAGGAAGCTATGGCGGTTATATGGCACTCCTTCTTCATGGTAGGCACGCTGAATACTTTAAAGCAGTTGTTGATATATTCGGCGTCAGTAACTTATTTAGTTTCGTTGAGACGGTTCCAGAACACTGGAAGCCAATGATGAAGCAATGGGTAGGAGACCCTGAAAAAGATAAAGAGAAGTTCACTGAAGACTCGCCGATTACTTATTTAGACTCCATGACTAAGCCAATGCTGGTCATACAAGGCGCTAAAGATCCGCGTGTTGTGAAGGCTGAGTCAGATCAAATTGTTGAAGCATTACAAAAACAAGGCACCAAGGTTGAATACCTTGTATTAGATGATGAAGGACACGGTTTTCGAAAAAGGAAAATGAAATTAAAGTCTATGAACGAGTGCTCGAATTTTTTGAACAATACGTATAAAACGACCCAGCTCCTTAATAGGGGCTGGTTTTTTATGTCCGAATGTCTCATATTTTAACTGAAATGTCCTATAATACGTCTTAAATGTCTTATAATCAAGGACGAATACCCCTATTCGACAAAGTTCGATTCCTCACATTAATCACCAATGTCCCATAAATGGTTTCTAATGTCCTAAAAACTCTTCTGCCTCCAATGCAAAGAATAATGTAATTCAATCATTTAATCATTCGACAAAATTTCCCGGGAAATGACAAGGTAAATAATCTAGCAATCCCCTGGAGAACCAGTTTTAAAACTTTTAGAAAATTCAATCCTTTATAACTTTAAAGTGATTTTAAATATGGAGTATTTGAATCTATATGGGAGAATACACAAATTTATTAAAGAAATTAATCGTTAAGGTTGCAATTACCGAAAAATTTGGTATTATATACATGTAAATCATAATAAACAACAAAATTTGAGTGAGGGGGATGAGGGTAATGGAAACATCTCTTATCTTAGTATCTTTAACAGTCTTCCTAACCTTCCTAGTACTATACGCAGCAGATAAGGTTATTTCGTTCTTCAAGAGAAAGAAATCAACCCTTCAAACTATAGATGAAGCAACAAATGGATTAGACATGGAAGTAGAAGTAAGTCATCGTTAATACGATCAAAGGGCTCGCCAATAGTGGCAGAGCCCTTTTTAATACATGAAAATCCCCCTGTGTCCGGGGAAGTCTAATTATGAATTGAGTTTAAACTCAAACTCCGGATGCTTAAAAATAACATTAAAGTACTCACTGTTTTCTAACGTCGATAAGTCTTCCGGGGAGAAAAGGAAGTAATCATTATTTAAGTCAACACCAGCTCCGTAGTAATAACATAGCCATACAAGTTTTGAACAATAAATCGAATTATATGGGTCATCAAGTGGAACAAGTGGAGTTAATGAAAACGTTGGGACATCCGTGCCTTTTTGTAAATTGTTATGGTACATTTGTAAGTATTCATAAGCAAAAGCCACAGCCTCATTGGCGACATTTTGGTCAAGACAACGTAAGTGCATATACTTCGGGTGAATATCAACGAATTCACGAATGGTAGATTGCCTAATTTGCGGCATCGACGTTGTTGCTTCTATAATTTCTCGATTATTAAGAACTAGAGCAGAGTGTCCCATGTACCCAGGTGGAGGGAAGTCACCAAAGTTGTCAGATGCTATCAGGATATCTCCCGGCAGAAAGTTTTGTCGATGAATTTGTTGCCTTTTTTTACCTCCCAAAATAACTGTTTCATGTTTATCACCATCCGCAAAAATAAGCGCAACTTTAACGGGTTTATGATCAGGATTTCTTAAATGGAAATCAGAAATAGGGTGGAATGTGCCGACCAAATCTCCCCCTAAGTAAACTTTAATGTAACGGACAGGGTAGCGAAACAAATCAATATTAACCGAAACCGTATTATTCGTGCTGGTCCCAGTTACAATTGGGTTTCCCATTTTAAAACACCTCATCTTCATAGTCGTATATTACAAGATATAGGTATTCACCCAAAAAGTGCATCATTTGTAACAATTTTTTAAGTTATCGTCTAAGTTTATAGAGGTGATGGGATGAAAAAGTTATTAGTTTTACTTGGGATTGCAGTGATGCTCACAGCCTGCGGGGCATCAACAGACCCTTCAGATGGAAAATTGAACGAGCGCGAGGTAATAGGAACTGAGAGCGAAGTTCAAGAAGACGATTTCATCTACCGTTTAGTAACTGAAAAAGCAGCGTATGAAGACGGTTCAGAAGTGAAGATTTATGCGGAGCTTGAGTATGTTGGCGATCAAGCACAAGTTAAAATCACCCATGCGGCTTCACCGTTTTTCTTCCCAATGAAAGAACTAACGAGAGAATATGAAATTGGTTATGGAATGAATGAACCGTTGTTATCAACTGTTTTGAAAAAGGGAGAGCCACTACGAGAGGAATATAATGGTTCTGGTGGTTTTTCTGGTCAGGATTCCAGTGCATTTAAGGAATTCATCCAAGAGGTTATGGATGGCGACTTTCCAAAAGGGTTCTATGAAGTATACGGTTATGCTGACTTTAATTACAATGAACAAAAATATAATATCGAAACTCAAGTCCAATTTAAAGTGACAAAAAAGTCTAGCTCAACGCTAGGCTTTTTTATTTGCTGACTGCCCAAACTAATCAAAAAGTTGACACATTTCTTGTCTCGGTTGTATAATTTAATACTGTAACTAAAACCAAGTAATTTTATAGGAATTATTAGAAATTAGGTGAAAAGATGTTCTTAAACATAGATCAAGTTGGTAAAACATTTAAAGATCAAGAACAAGGAAGTTTCGAAGTGTTTTCCAATATAAAATTATCTATTGAAGAAAATCAGTTCGTATCCATTTTGGGCCCTTCCGGTTGTGGTAAATCAACCCTATTATCGATGATCGCAGGTCTAGAAGATATATCTGAAGGTGCGATCATTCTAGAAGGTAGTGAGATCAAAAGGCCAGGCCCAGACCGTGGAATGGTCTTTCAGGAGCCTTCCTTGTTTCCATGGTTAAATGTTAAAGAGAATGTGATGTATCCGATTAAAAAACTTTTGTCAAAAAAGAAGCAGAGGAGCGCGTGAATCATTTCCTTAAATGGTGCATTTAAGTAAGTTTAAAAACCATTATACGTATGAACTTTCTGGTGGAATGCAGCAGCGTGTTGCTATCGCAAGAGCGCTAGCGATGGATCCCAAAGTTTTACTTATGGATGAACCATTTGGGGCACTTGATGAACAAACGCGCCACATTATGCATGATGAGCTGACCAAAATTTGGCTTGAAACGAAAAAGACCATTTTGTTTGTCACTCATAGTATTCAGGAAGCTATTAAGCTATCAGACCGAGTGGTCGTTATGGGTACGCGCCCTGGCAGAGTAATCGCAGATTTTAAAGTCGATCTCCCAAGGCCAAGAAAGCGTGATGATGCCCAAGTGATTGAGCTTGAAAACCAGGTAATGGAACTGCTTAAAGATGAAATTAACAAAGTGTTGAAGGAAGAGTTAGATCATGAAATTAGCCATTAAACGTATATCATTTTTAGTTGTCGTCGTTGGTATCTGGCAAGCTATTGTATCCTTAAAGGTATTTCCAGAAGTTGTTTTACCTGGACCTTTTAAAGTCTTTCAATCACTTTATGATGGATTTATGGATGGGAGTTTACTAGTCGCATTAGGAGCAAGTTTTAAACACTTAATCATAGGGATGTCACTCGCACTAATCATAGGGACTTTGCTTGGGGTATTGCTTGGGAAATCACGTCAAGCTGATGAAACAGCGGGAATGTATTTAATCGCCCTTCAAAGTATTCCGAGTATCGTATGGGTCCCGTTATCCTTAATGTTATTTGGTTTTACTGAATTTGCGGTTATTTTCGTTGTTGTGCTCGGCGGAACATTTGTGATGGCCCTAAACGTCAGGTCTGCTATTCATAACGTACCACCGCAGCTAGTAAGGGCTGCAAGAACTATGGGAACAAAAGGACCAGAATTATTCTACCGAGTTGAAGTCCCAGCAAGTATCCCGTATTACATGACTGGAATCAGACTCGCTTGGGCATTCAGCTGGAGAGCTCTGATGGCAGGGGAATTATTAAGTAATGGGCCAGGACTTGGTTACTCGTTACAATTCGCATCTGATTTTGCCAAAATGGATCAAGTCATTGGAATTATTATCATTATTGGTGTCATCGGTGCATTAGTGGATCAATTAGTCTTTTCTAAATTAGAGAAAAATGTCCTAAACGTTGGGGACTTTTAAAATCATAAAAAGGAGTTTTTATAAATGAAAAAAATATTAACGTTAGGCATGGTATTACTAGTGGGTGTGGTATTAGCTGCATGCGGTAGTTCCAGTGCTGAAAATGGTTCGAATGATACCGTCACTATTGGCTATTTTCCAAACATTAACCACGTAGCCGGCATGGTGGCTGAAGAGAAGAATTTATATTCAGAGACGTTACCTGATGGTACTGAAGTGAAATATCAATATTTTCCTGACGGATCAGCGTTTATGACAGCTCTTGAAACGGGAGATATTGAGGCAGGACTTGTAGGGCCAGGACCTGCAATGAATCATTTTACAAGCGGGGCTAAAGTAAGTGTCGTTGCCGCTGGATCAACAGGTGGTACTGTCATCATGGCACGCCCAGATGCTGGGATTGAATCTCCGGAAGACTTAGCAGGAAAAACATTTATTTCACCACGTGTTGGTTGTACACATGATGTTCAGTTTGAAGCATTAATGAAAGGTGAATATGGAATGACATCTGACCGTGTTGGTGGTGAGATGAAGCACGTAACAGGTAAACCAGCTACTTATTCTAGCATGTTTAAAACGGGGAATGTCGATGCGGCTACTGTTCCAGAACCTTGGGCATCATTTATTGAGGAACAGGGAACGGGTGAAGTGTTAATTGATACACCTGATGTTGCATATGGTGAAACCTTACCAGCAGCTGTTTTCGTAACATCTAATGAGTTAATAGAAAATGATCCTGAACTAGTTCAAAGCATTGTAGATGCACACAAGAAAGCGACAGAGTTTATTCAAAACAATCCAGATGAATCAAAAACGATTGCAATAGATAAGATCAAAGAAATTACAGACCAAGAGTTATCTCGTGAGGTCATTGACCGTGCATGGGAGCGTATCACATTCACGTATGAAGTCAATGGAGAAGTACTTCAAGATTTCGCAAACTCTTCACATGACTTAGGATTCTTAGACGAAAAACCAGATTTAACAAATTTAGTTGATAAGAGTTTTATAGAATAAATAAAAAAAGAAACGCCTCAAACTCCAGCTGTCGCCTGCGGAAAGGGAGGGCATTTCTTTTTAAAAGATTAAGAAGTATAAAATCTGTACCATAGACTACTGTTCTATGGTACTTTTTGTATGGATAATATTTTAAGAAACTTATTTCTTGATAAACATAATTCATTGGAAACGCTTCGTTAATAAAAACATTTTAACAGTTTAGAGTTATAGACAATGTAGAATTTTAATCATCTTCACCAAAACCTTCTTTAATATTCTCATGTCCACAGTGTCGGCATGTTACGTATGCATAAGCATTATCTCCGTCTTCCCAAGGAAGAGTTAAGTCGCTACCAGACAACGAACTTTGACAACTTTCACATGTATTCATTATTTCACCTCCTAATATACTATTAATTAACACATGCAGTTGCTTTTGTAAGCGTTTTTTATTACATATTCTACTCTATGCTCTTAACCATTTCCATATCTCTTGTGGTGTAGCATTTTTACCATAAATTAAAATTCCCACTTGGAAGATCTTACCCGCTAGCTTCATGAAGATCCAAATACTCACGATTAGAATCGCAAGACCAATTAAAATTTCAACCCAAGGCCACTCATCTAATACAGCTAATCGCATGAGCATGACAGCTGGTGACGTAAACGGTATATACGTAGCAATCTGTGCTATTATTCCACTCGGATTGCTGAAAATAGGTGCGACTAAGAAGAATGGAATGAATGGTAACATCATCACTAACCCTTGGAAGTTACCGCTAGTAGAAGCATCTTCTATAGTTGCTCCAAGTCCTACAAATAGTGCCGCAAATAACAAGTACCCTAATATCGCAATCACTAGTAACAACAATGTCTCTGGTACAAATAAATATTCAAGGACTGGAATGTCATCAAGTTTCCAAAGTGCAAAGGGTGTAACAAGTGCAATCCACACACCTACTTGTAGAAGCCCGAGACTGAAATACCCCAAGATCTTACCTTGCATTAGTTCAACAGCTGTTACTGACGACAATATAATTTCGGCGACTTTATCTTTCTTTTCTTGTGAAGCGCTTTGGAAGATCATCATACCTGAGATCACAATTGAGAATAAGACAAGCCCTGCAAAATGCTAGGAATAGCCTGCTCATACGGGAATCCACCAGCCTCTTCCATTGGAATAGTTTCAGTCTCTTCCTTAACACTTGCTTCCTCGTAATTTACTGGCTGCTGAACTAATTGCATTTGTTCAGTCGATAATCCAGCCATTTGTAGCTGTGCTTGCTTAATTGGCTGCTGTAAAACATTCATCTCATTTTTAAACGATTGATCGACGTCATCTCCAACCATATACCTGACAGTACCGGTATTTAACGTGTCTTCGCTAATTTGAATGTACGCAGCGTCTTCTTCTTCACTAAGCGTTTTTCTTCATTTGCTCAGGCCCATTATCCGTTTCGATAACTTCCCATGAAACAAAATCACCTTCAGAAATGACAGGTTGGATTGCTTCATACACCCCAACTTGATCATTAAAGTAAACCGTGGTAGCCTTTTCTTCTTCATCACCTAAGTTACTTAAAAAGGTTGGTGCTGTTGCAAAAATCACAAATAGTAAAGGTGTTAAAAATAATGAAATGATAAACGATTTGTTCCTTGCGTTACGCTTAAATTCCCACTTAGCAACTTTAATACTATTACGCATGGGTAGCACCTACTTCCTCAGCTAATGATTGGTCTGTTGCAATATCTACGAAAATTTCATGTAAGGACACGCGGTCAACGGATAACTCTTGTACGTCAAGTGACTCTGGGAGCTGTTTTAACCAGTTTGTCGCTTGAACATCGTGAGTTAAATACAATACTGAAATATCACCACTTTGTTCAACTCGTGTGACTTCTGGAAGCCCTTCAAGTGTTGCCACTTCATTTCTGCCACGAATCGTACATTTAAAGTTAGCGTATTCTCTTTTGACATCGTCCATTGAGCCGTATATGACTTTTTCACCTTTATTAATCATAAATAAGCGATCGCACATTTCTTCAACAAGATTCATTTGGTGAGAACTTAGTAAAATGGCCGTTCCATTATTGGCAAGCTCTTTAATTTCATGTTTGAAAACATCCTGACTCACAGGATCTAATCCAGAGAACGGTTCATCTAATATTAAAAGCTCTGGTTCATGTATAATCGACCCGATAAATTGAACTTTTTGCCCCATCCCTTTAGACAGTTCTTCAACCGAGACATTTTCTTTACCTTTTAATCCAAGTCTCTCTAAATAATAGAGGGCACGTTTTTTAGCTTTTTCTTTTGGATAATCTTTTAAACTCGCAAAATAAAGAAGTACATCCATCACTTTTACATTTTTATAGAGGCCACGTTCTTCCGGTAAATAACCGATTTTATGACGCGGGATGTCACTTCCATTATGTCCGTGGAAAGTAACGTTTCCTTCATCAGGATACATAATTCCCATAATGTTCCGAATGGTTGTGGATTTACCCGCACCATTAGGACCAAGAATAGCCATAATTTCACCTTTATGCACATCGAATGAAATTCCTTTTAAAACCTTTGTGCTTTTAAATGACTTTTGTATGTTCTTAACGCTTAAGGCTTTTTCCAACTCTCTCTCTCCCCTTATTCTTATTTATTTTGTTAACATCAATGAGATCGTATTTTCTAGATTAAGTGTTTCTTTGTTTAACCACTTCAATTGATGTTGACTTAAATAATCTTCTAACTCAGTTTCATCATTCGTAATAACCGTTTTGCTTCCTTTTCGTCTTACTTCACCTGGTAGACTTTCGGTTGGAAGTGGGTCTACCATCCAATATTGAGTATATGTTTCGATGAGGGCTTCCTTATCTTTATAAGCTAAAAGATTACCGTCTTTCATGATCGCAACCATATCGGCAAGCTTTCGGATATCCTCAACTTG
The DNA here is from genome assembly GCF_001311865.1 of Piscibacillus salipiscarius JCM 13188. Classification (GTDB taxonomy): domain Bacteria; phylum Bacillota; class Bacilli; order Bacillales; family Alkalibacillaceae; genus Piscibacillus; species Piscibacillus salipiscarius. The sequence goes on along the minus strand of NZ_BBCD01000006.1, from coordinate 40,038 downwards.
GTGAGTCGCTAAAATGAGGGTGCGTTCACCGTCCTCCATCCACTCTGCTAACAAATCTAAAAGAATGGTTTTAGATACAATGTCGATGTGTGAAGTCGGTTCGTCTAAAATTATGATTGGCGCATTTCTTGGAATGGTCAAGGCTAGTGCAAGCTTTTGCTGTCCACCTGGTGATAAATTCTTAAAATTTTTCTTAAGATTGACATCGAGATCTTTAACTATTCGTTTAAAAAGTGCTTCATCCCAATTAGGGTAAAGTGATGACACTAATTCTTTTAACTGCATTCCATTAAAAGGGTCATGCCCTAACTTGTTTTGTGGTAAATAGGCAATGTCTTGTTTCCAAGACTCAGTATGATTAACATAACTTCCTAATATACGAATATCTCCAGAGGTAGGTTTCACTAAGTTCATGATTGTTTTAAGAAGTGTACTTTTTCCAGCACCATTACTACCAACTAAAGCCGTTACTAAACCAGGTTCTATATTTAAATTAAATGGCCCTAACTCAAAATCATCTCTTGTTTTTTGAAGATCCTTAACTTCAATTGAATAACTCACGATTCTCCCTCACTTTCGTCTAGTAATTGATTAAATAAACGTTTAACTTCTTTTTAGAGTAGTTATGCTGGTATGCGGTCCCAATAGCTTTACGCAGTGCATTAGCAACCGTGTCCTCTTTAATTTCCTTTTTTAACGAAACATTAATATCAGCAACAAACGTGCCTTTTCCTTGTAAAGTCTTAATAAAGCCTTCATATTCTAGATTTTGATAAGCTCTCCGCGTTGTAATGACACTCACCTCCAAGTCTTTTGATAAAGCGCGAATGGAAGGGAGTGACGTGCCAGCTTCTAATTGTCCACTAGCAATCAAGGCTTTAATTTGATGTTCAATCTGGTGATAGATTGGTTCTCTAGATTGCTCGGATAATTTAATAGGTAATTCCAAGTCGCCCACTCCTTCCTATAATTCAAAGTCTTCTAATTTCAATTTAGAATTGGCATATCTAATCCAAGCCCAATTCGAAACCGGTATGATTAGTACTGAGATAATTGATACAACTAGTGGCCACTGATTGGCTATATCAATTGTTAGATTAATTAACCCATCATCGTAAAAATATAAGTCGGTATTATCAAAATGGATAATGTAATCCATATACCTATGAAAATAAAATCAATTTACTGTTTGTGACATTGCGATCCCCTAAATCACTTGCAGGGTAGATGGCGCTAAGGCTTAATCCTAAACTAGCCCACATAAGTGCAAAAGCTAAGTACCCTTCAATTGTAAAGACATTCTTAAGAATAGGTAAAAAGTATAAACCTATAAAAAATAAACCAAAATCGGTAAAGCGTTGATATAGAAAATGATAAATCTACTCTTAATTAACGTACTGTTTTGAATCGGTAATTTGTGTAACATAAAAAACACTGGTGATGCATAAGTGTGAGAGCTAACCTTTTGATACTGGAAATCCTTTGGAGTCAACCAACCAAATCCCCAAACGAAAAAAGCAAAGTAAATGACATCTAACCCCCAGCCACCATCATCTATTATGGATTCATAAGTGGCATAACTGAAAACAAGTAATGCGGCTAGTAATAAAATTTGGTGTAAGATTCGATTAAACCAGTCAATTTTCCACTCGAACAAAGCGAGATTAATAGCTTCCTTCCACATATTTAATCCTCCTTATTAAGATAAGTCATAGTCTTCTTTTGATATTTTCTTTTGAAGATATTTAACCCAAAAACTAAAGTTAATGGAATAAGTGTGATTGAAAATAAGGCTAACCAAAATGGATCATGATTGGATAAATAGATAATTAAGTTTATAAAACTTCCTCCATAAACGAAATCTCCAAGTTGAGTAATCAATGAAATGAATACTATAAAACTAAAGATATAGAATAGAAGTTTTCCTTGGGTCATCTGCCGAGTTCTTATATCACTCGCAGGTAAAAAAGAGCCGAAACTTAGTGAAAAACTAATCCAAAATAAGGAAAATACAAAATAAGAATAAGGTGTCATAACGTTTCTAATCGCAGGTGAAATATAAAATAGTATGAACAATAATATAAGTAATGGTGCTAAGTTTAAATAAAATAATAAGAAGCGGCTTCTAATTAATGTACTTTTATTGATCGGTAAATTCTGTAACATAAATAACACCGGAGAGGCATAATGATTTTCGTTAATTCTTTGGAGTTGAAATTCCATCGGTGTAGACCAACCGTATCCCAAAAGTAGAAATGCTATGAACAACATTTCGAATATTAGTATTGGTTCTTCAAAGTGTGCATCATTAAATACGGTTATCATATAAACGAAAAGCGTGATTAATGTAATAAATTGTATTAATAACCTGTTGGTCAATTTGATTTTCCATTCAAATAATGCTAAATCTAGCGCCTTTTGCCACATAATTTCTTTCACATCCTCAGGCTGTTATACTGTTTATATCTATATACACAGTATATACACCTCGTTTTTAAAAGTAAACAGTAAACTTTAAATTTATTTTAAAATGTTATAGGATAAGCGTTATGACAATAAAAGAGAGGTGTAATTCATGGCATCAAGATCTTCTCACTTGAGACTAATTCTGTTATTAGGTGCATTTACGGCGCTTGTTCCGTTAACGATAGATTTATATTTACCTGCTTTTCCTAAATTAGCAGAAGGGTTAAAAACTGAACCGTCATTAGTTCAGTTAAGTTTAACCACAAGCTTGCTTGGAATTGCATTCGGACAGCTTGTCATTGGGGCACTTAGTGACATTTTTGGAAGGAAAAAGCCGCTCATCATTGCCATAGGAATATATGTCATAGCATCAGTTGTTTGTGCGATTGCACCTAACATTTGGGTGCTTGTTGCGGCCAGGTTTGTTCAAGGATTCTCAGGTGCTGGTGGGATTGTTATATCTCGTTCGATTATTCGTGATTTATATTCGGGATCTGAATTAACGAAAAATGTTTTCTTTATTAGTTTTAGTAATGGGTTTGGCGCCTATCTTAGCACCCATGATTGGTGGACAAATTTTATTATTTACTAGTTGGAGAGGCTTATTTGCTATTCTATCAGTTGCTGGGATCATATTAACGGCACTCGCAATCATAAAATTAAAGGAATCATTGCCTGTAAAGGAACGTTCTGAAGGCGGCCTTAGGAGTACCGTTGAGGTTTTTGTGAAGTTAATGAAGCATCGCCGTTACATGGGTTTTGCGTTTATACAAGGCTTTGCGGCTGCAGCCATGTTCTCTTACATTTCAGGGTCATCATTTATTTTGCAGGACATTTTTGCGTTGTCCCCGCAAGCTTACTCTATGATTTTTGGATTAAATGCACTAGGGTTTATCACCATGAGTCAAGTTGTTGGTAGGCTATCAGACCGAGTGCATGAAGAAAAGCTTTTAGTTATTGGGTTTTTAGTGGCATTAACAGGTGGTACGACACTCGTTTCGGCCGCATTTTTGACGGGGGACTTATATTTGTAATTATCGGTTTATTTTTCATTACATCAAGTACAGGTATGATGAACCCAACGAGCTTATCTTTAGCGATGCAGACGCAAGATCGGAACGCAGGAAGTGCATCGGCTCTACTTGGCTTATTCCAGTTCGTGTTCGGAGCCACTGTCGCACCAATTGTAGGTGTATTTGGAACAAGCACGATTTTACCACTAGCAACGATCATCCTCGTCAGTCAGCTGTTAATTGTGCTAAGTTATATATTATTAGTGAAAACAAGGGAGGGGCATGTTATTGGAGCTTAACTATGAGGTTCAAACTCAAAACGGAACAACGACACTTAACGAGTTAATCCGAAACGAAAAGACTATCTTAGTATTCACACGTCACCTTGGTTGACCAATTTGCCGCCAATTACTCGCGCAGTTGCGTGAGCAGTATGAAGAAATTGAAAGTGAAGGTTATCAGATTGTCGCCGTTGCACCATCAAAGGCATCGTTTATTAAACAGTTCCTAGATGCATTTGGTCCGTATCCATTTGAAATTGTAGGCGATCCCGACCGACAAGCATTTAAAGCGATTAAAGCGAAAAGACCAGCAAAGATTATATTACTATCAAAAGTAGCCTTAGGCGTGATTACTCGGAGGCTTAAAAACATCATTCCTAAAGATGAAAAACAGGCTAAGTTTGTGAAGAAATCTATGACCAGTCAAGATGTCTACATTCAAGGAGCAACTCTTATTTTTGATGAGAACGGAGATTTGTTGTGGAAACATCTAGATGAATCCCCGGAAAAACATGCAAAGATAAGTAAAATATTGAACGTAATCAAAAGCTGACGTGAGGTCAGCTTTTTTTATTACAAAGGACTATTATTCTAAATTCTAGGCCTAAAAAACTACCTTTAAAGACCATACTTTTCTAAAAAGGGACCATTGCATTCAATTAAAGGACCAAACATGAGAAACTAAGGCCCATTAATAGGAGGAAATGCCCTAAAACAATTTATTACTAATCTAGTAGACTTACCGATAAAAAGTCATAGTTCAAGAGTTGAAGCATAAGTATAATTAGTAGGACAAGCTTGTTCTATTATTAAACTAAAAATTTTGAATTTTTAGTTAAGTTTTGTTAAAATAGTGAGAAAGAAGTCTAACTCTGTCATAAAATACATAAATATTGAAAGCGCATACATTTGTGTTGAGGGTTAGTCTTTGATACTAAAAAGGGAGGAATAATGATGACGTATGCTTTTCCAAACACAGATGGAGCTGTTGTAAATTTTAAGGACCGTTATGAAAACTATATTGGTGGGAAGTGGACACCACCTGTTAATGGTCAGTACTTTGAAAATGTAACGCCTGTAACAGGTAAGACTTTTACTGAAATTCCTCGTTCGACAAAAGAGGACGTTGAGCTAGCATTAGATGCAGCACATGCAGCTAAGGAAGAATGGAGCAAGACATCTGTTGCAGAACGTGCGAATATGCTAAATAAAATTGCTGATCGTATCGAAGAGAATTTAGAAATGCTTGCGGTTGCAGAAACATGGGAGAACGGGAAATCAGTTCGTGAAACTCTCAATGCAGACTTGCCTCTTGCAGTGGACCACTTCAGATATTTTGCTGGCGCTATTCGAGCACAAGAAGGGTCTCTTGGTGAGATTAATAATGATACAGTGGCATACCACTTTCATGAGCCAATAGGAGTAGTAGGACAAATTATTCCATGGAACTTCCCGTTACTTATGGCAACGTGGAAATTAGCTCCAGCGTTGGCCACTGGCAACTGTGTCGTATTAAAGCCAGCTGAACAAACACCTTCATCTATTTTAGTCTTAATGGAATTAATAGAAGACTTAGTTCCTGCAGGTGTCCTTAATATCGTCAATGGTTTTGGCCTAGAAACGGGTAAACCTCTAGCCCAAAATCCTCGGGTTGATAAAGTTGCCTTTACAGGTGAAACGACCACAGGACGTTTAATTATGCAGTATGCGTCACAAAACTTAATCCCAGTAACACTTGAATTAGGTGGAAAATCACCAAACATTTTCTTTAAAGATGTGATGGATCAGGATGATGATTTCTTAGATAAAGCGATAGAAGGCCTGGTTATGTTTGCGCTTAACCAAGGTGAGGTTTGTACGTGTCCGTCTCGTGCACTAGTCCATGAGGATATTTACGATGAATTTATGGAGCGTGCATTAAAGCGTGTTGCAGAAATTAATACAGGAAACCCGTTAGATCCTAATACGATGATGGGAGCTCAAGCATCAAGCGAACAATTAGAGAAAATCTTATCTTACTTAGATATCGGTAAGCAAGAAGGTGCTGAGTGTTTAATCGGTGGTGAGCAAAACATACAAGAAGGTGACATGAAAGATGGTTACTACGTTAAGCCAACAGTATTTAAAGGACATAATAAAATGCGAATTTTCCAGGAAGAAATCTTTGGTCCAGTATTGTCTGTCACAACGTTTAAAGACGATGCCGAGGCTATGGAAATCGCCAATGACACACTTTATGGTTTAGGCGCTGGCGTATGGACACGTGACATTAATAAAGCTTATCGTTTTGGCCGTGGTATTCAGGCTGGCCGTGTTTGGACAAACTGCTACCATGACTATCCAGCACACGCAGCATTTGGTGGTTACAAGATGTCAGGTGTTGGCCGTGAAAACCATAAGATGATGTTAAGTCATTATCAGCAAACGAAGAACTTACTGGTTAGCTACAGCCCTCAGAAATTAGGATTTTTCTAAGGCTGAACGAATATAATAGTAAAGGGGAAGCCTCTTGAATGGGCTTCCTTTTTTCAAAAGAAAGGCGGGATAAAATGGTTCAACGAGTAACCGCAACGGATGCTGCCTTAGAACTAATAGAAAATTGAAAGGAAAACATGGCCCGATCATGTTTCACCAGTCTGGCGGATGCTGTGATGGCAGCTCACCCATGTGCTACCCTGATGGCGACCTCATTGTTGGTGATCAAGATGTTTATTTGGGTGAAATAGGTGGAGCACCATTTTACATTCACCGAAACCAGTTTGAATATTGGAAGCATACGCAGCTCATAATAGATGTGGTTGATGGTAGAGGCGGCATGTTTTCATTAGAAGGTGTTGAAGGTAAACGGTTCCTTACCCGTTCAAGAGCATTTACAGAAGAAGAAAATAAAGAACTACAATCTGAGTCTTAACCTGATCCTTAATGAAGGGTCAGGTTTTTTATTTTCTACCAAGAGTCCTGGCAAATCATCTATGATTTCAAAAAAGGGGCTTATCCTCCCGAGTCAATAGTTTTGCAATTATAAGATTACATACGTACAATATTATGAATAAGGTACAAAAAGAGGTGATTTGCGGTGGAAATGATGATGTATGTTGTAACCTTAATGGTACTTATGGCAGCCGCATTCTTATTATATAAGGGGCTTAATCGATTGTTTGTTCATCGGAAAAAAGCATTAAACCTTAAGGAGAACGATTCGAGACATATTAATTCGAAATAAAGCACATTGATTGAAATTCAGATTGAAATATATAATAATGACCCTGATGCAAAATGTTGGAGGTCGTCATATGAAGATTGAAATTTGGTCAGACGTTGTATGCCCGTTTTGTTATATCGGCAAAAGACGTCTTGAAGAAGCCATGAAACAATTTGGACAGGAAAATATTCAAATTCATTTTAGAAGTTATCAATTAGACCCTAATGCTGAAAAAGGTGGTCATTCAGATATTCATGAAATGTTAGCAACTAAGTATGGTGTGCCATATGAAGAAGGAAAACGGATGAATGATCAAATGGCTGAACAAGCGAAAACAGTAGGTTTGGACTTTAACTTTGATCAGGTTATTCCTACTAACACTGAAGATGCTCATCGATTAAGCCATTTTGCTAATCAGCAAGGTAAAATGTATGACATGATGGAACGCTTAATGCGTGCTTATTTTACAGAAGGTAAAGATGTAGGAGATCATCAGGTGCTAGTGGATTTAGCCGAAGAGGTCGTTTAAACCGAGTAGAGGCGCTTGAAATTGCAGAATCAGCTAAGTATAAACGAAAGGTTCAAGCAGATCAGCATGACGCATCTCAAATTGGAGTTCAAGGAGTTCCTTTCTTCGTATTCAATGAAAAATACGCAGTATCTGGGGCGCAGCCGACTGACGTATTTTTAGATGTATTATCAAAAGTACACGAAGAAGAGAAAAAACAGCCAAAAATTCAAGTTCTCAATAACCAAGCTAAAACTGAATACTGTGACGATGGTTCTTGTCAATCGTAAGAAAACTCCTCGGCTTAGTTCGGCCGTGGAGTTTTCATTTTGATTAGATTCGATTTCCTGTTTAAGTGGTTCAAACCCACACGAGGCCGTTGCTTCTGCGATAACTTCATACCCGTACTTGTTCGGGTGAAGCCTGCCAAAATTAAATAAGTGCTCCCCGCCATATATGAAGTAAGAATAAATATCAACAAATTGCGTGCGTTCATCTCTGAAAGATAACAAAATGTTATTAAACCGTTGCACCCAGAAATCACTATATGAAAGGTGTGGAAAGGGATTATAAAGACCGATTAGTCGTATCATATAAGGAGTAGGATGCAGTGATTTTAAGTAATGTATTTCTGATAGGATCGATGCCATGTTTTGGTAAAACTCTACTGTTACTTCATCAAAAACGCTTGGGTCATAGGTATACATAAATGTTCTGTTAGCCTGAAGTAAATCGTTTCCTCCTGCAGTAATAGTTATGATGTTTGCCGTCATGAGTCGTGATTGAACTTTTTCGTCTTGTATTCTATATAATAAGTCTCCGCTTGTTATTTTATTTTAGCAAAAACCTCTGTACGAACTGGAACTTGTAGTGTTTCAACAGCTCTTTGGGCATAGCGATTGACGAAGCCTTTTGAGAAGTAATTACCAATTCCAACTGTTAGTGAATCGCCAATTGCTTTATATACAATAAAATCATTCATAATCTCCCTCCTTAAGGGATCAATATAGGCAGACAACCTAGTGCTTGCCCAATTTTGGAATGGGGATTTCTCTTGTTAAATAAAAAGCTGCCTCTTATCATTAAATGATAGAAGCAGCGGGCTTGCATGGGTTGTTACCATGTGTTTAGAAAAAGAATGGAAAGAAAATTCGGTTTAAGTTAAAAAATGGATAGCGGTAACGTCTGAACCTGCGGAATCTCCTAGGGTATCCGTACCCATAAGGTGAACCAAACCCAGGTCCATAACCATACCCCATACCATATCCTGGACCAGGCCCAAATCCAACATCATCAAAGCCATCTCCGCGTTCATTTTCCCCAGAAGGTACGAGCAAAGTCACGCCATCTTCGTCAAACTCATCAACAATCCCTTCAAAGGTTTGACCATCAACTGTTTCTACTTGTACGAGATATAAATGATGTTTTTGACATAGATCGAACATGTTTTTCTTATGGTGGTCTAATTGCTGGGACATAAGTTTAGAGTTAGTGTTTATATAGGGGTAATTCATCTTTGGTTGGTCTAAAAAGCTCTCATTCTTATAGTAAGAATGTTTTTAGGGTTTTTTGATAATTCATATTACTAATCCTCCTTTATTCCTCATAGCTAAAGTATTCAAAAAGTTGGGCTAATGTGCTTTACTCCTTTTACGAAATGTTTAGAAAAAATATTAATGGGGAACTGTTTAACAACACTCAAAAAGGAGGGTTAACATGGTTGATGAAAGAAGAGAAGAACAACGTATAAGGCATGAAGAACCGCATCGTACAGGAGCGACAGCTATAAAATGGATATCAATTCTAATCATCACCGTACTAATTCTATTTTTCTTAATTTATTATGTATTTCCGATGTTTAACACATCAAGTGATGACCAGCAGGAAAGCGAAAATGTTAATATAGAGCTAGACGTAGAGGGTGATTCTTCATCTGGTAGTGGTGACTCAGGTGGCCACGATTCATCTGGAGAATAAAATAGACGACTCATGAATGGGTCGTCTATTTTCTATTGTGGAAATTTCGTTTATAATTAAGTAATCATAGTTAAAGGTGGTACAAGAATGACTCAATCGGTTAAACAAGAGGTCCTCCAAGTTGGAGACATGTTAGAGGAGAATAAGTATAATATTGCCAGAAATATGAAATCTGAAGAAGAGGATACAGCAGAAGCACTAGAGCTTCGGGCCGAGTTAGTTGGTTTTTTGCTAAAGCTTGTCATGCTTATGATGATAGCCTTAACGAAATGACTAGGTGGGGACAAAATACAGGTCACTGGGCTATTGAAAATGGAGCTGAATTATCCAGTGTGTTAGATAGAGTTGCTTTCTTAAGATTAACTATTTGGAACGAAGTCGAATCTTTTGTCATAGAGCAAAACTTCTCTGCATCAACAGTCTTTGCTTTAATACATAGGTTAGATCCGCTTATGGATGAAGGCATTCGCTCATTTACTTCAGCTTTTATTGATTCTTATAAATCAAAAATTCAAGAAGCTCATGACAATTTCTTAGTCTTATCAGCACCTGTCGTTCCATTAGGAAATGGAACCGCAGTGTTACCCGTTGTTGGTAATGTGGACACTGAGCGAGCAGAGATCTTACTTAATACTGCCCTTTCAGAAGCGAACCGCCAGGATTTATCTCAGCTTTTCATTGATTTATCAGCGGTACCAGTTATTGACACAATGGTAGCCAGTCACATTTTTAAAATAGTTGAATCGATGGAGCTAGTCGGAACGCACGCCGTATTAGTCGGAATTCGTCCTGAGGTTGCTCAAACAATGGTCAATCTAGGTGTTCGATTTGAAAAGATGGAATCGTATAGTACATTAAATCAAGCCTTAACTCGAAAGAAAGTTTATTAATAGAAAAAAGTCCTAGAACGTGTTTGGTGGTCTAGGACTTTATTTCATATGAAACATTAATCATATTACGTTTGAATCCAATTTTTTCATAAAGTTTAATTGCATTTACGTGATCTAAATCAACGGCTAAAAATATATCCTCTTTTGATTGAGAAGATGCGTCTTGTATGACGTGTTCAATCAATTTTGTCGCAATACCTTGTCGTCTAGCTTCAGGCACAACGGCTACATCTTCTAATCTAACAAAGTTAGTCTCTTCAACAGCATCCCAAAGGATCGCGCCTTTAAGCTTCTCTCCTTCGAAAATGCAAGCCGCATCCATTCCAAACTCATTCAAATAATGCTTCAATTGATTTTGGGATTCGTGCCAATTAAATACGTTTTCAAAAAGTGTTGCCACATCAGGAATCAGTTGGTCTTCTATGGGTTTTACATCTAGATGGTGGTCTGAACTTTCATATTGGTTTAATTCATAGACCATTTCTAGTTGCTGACTAGTTTGCTTCCAACATAGCCCATCAATAGCAGCATTAGTTACGGTATTATTTGAAGGTGTTGTTATTCTTAATAGATTAAAAGGCGACTCCATCTGAAGTTTTGTTAGTATTTCTTTGACGTTTTTTAATAGTATGGTAAGTTTCTAGAAATACGGGTCCGATGATATAAGCTTCGTCATCACCAACTTCATGTAAATAACCTGTAAACCCAATAGGTTTCAATTGATGTTCAATTACCTTAACGCAGTTATCAACCGTGTTGTTATATTCGCTAACCTCAGCCTTTAAAACATCCACGCTCTCAACCCTCGGATATCCAATCCATTGCGAAGGTTTATGGTAACTTAATTCACACAATTCATTAATAAATTCGTATTCTTGTTGTGTAACGGGTCTAATGTTCATATTTTCTCCTTAATTGAAACTTAAGTATATACCGAGGGTTGCAGCAGCAGTCACAATATTAGGTAAGGAAAACCATAAGGCATTGACCATCAAGTTATGACGATCTTGCTTGCTTTCATTGGTCGATGCATGATAATTGGCCCGGTTTCGGTCGCCACTCACAAATGCACCCGTTAGCATACCAGAAAATAATAAAGCCCCAACTCCGCATACTCCACTAACTAAAAACGTCAAATCTAAACTAGTTGTCACCAGTCCAGCAACTATAGCAATTAGTGACATAACTAAGCCATAAAATAATGCTTTATTCAATTTAATCCCTCCAAGATATGTATAAGACAATGGTATGTTATTTTCAGATAATGATTAACATTGTATATTGTTAACCATAGATTAGCAAATCGTGGAAAATGGGTGTCTGGATTAATATGAACGAATTGATTCATAAGTTTTTTATAAGTGAAGCCATAAAAGAAGCGAAAGCGTTTGGGAAAAGAGGGATCAGCCGATAGGAAGAGGAAAAAATGACCCTTAAACAGCGAAGGTCATTACAAGAGAACATGAATCATTTTACAATTCTATTATACCATAAATTTTAAAGAAAATTTAGACTACTATTTTGCCTGTACCCCTTTACCATAGAGAGATACCATATGGGGAGGGATTTTGTGTTAGGTTTACAAAAAGATGAAGTGAAGTTAGTTCCACACAACCCAGAATGGAAGCAAAACTTTCAGCTAGAAAAAGCGCTATTAGAGTCGCTAGTTGGTAAACACATAGATGGTATTGAGCACATTGGAAGTACAGCGATTTATGGAATTAAGGCAAAACCGATGTAGACATCATGGTCAGTCTTAAACCATTAGACAACGCAAAGGATTTAGAGATGAGAACAATGCAAGAAGGTCAATATTTCAGGTTAAAAAAGCAAGAGGTGAAAGATAAAGTAGTCTTTGCCAAATTTCCTAAGATTGAAGAGGAGAATTATATAAAAACGCACTTCTTGCATGTTGTAGAGTATGACGGTAAGTGGTGGCACGAGCATTTACAGTTCAGAGACCGGTTAAATGACAACCCACAATTAGCTAAAGAATATGAACGGTTGAAAGTGAATTTAGCGGAGCAATACGTGAATGATGTTAAGTCGTACGCAGATCAAAAACTTAAATTTGTAAAATCCGTAATAGATTAATAAAAAGAGTCCTTCCAGATTTGAATCTGGAAGGACTTTAAATATTAGAGTTATAGAATTTATTAAATGAAGTTAAAACTAATTATTATAAACTCAGGCCTTTTGTTTTATGCTGCAGCTTTTTCAGAAGGATTGATCAATCGGGATTGAACTAGCCTTTTTCTTACAGCTATACCAATCCAGCTTGCGAGGAAGGCTTTAATCAGACCTACCACAATGAACGGGTAGACTCCGGCATCAAGAGCTTCACCCCAGCCTAAACCAGTAACATATTTCAGTTGAATCATACCGAACAGTAAAATGACCACCATTCCAACGGTGTTAGCCACCATTGCCATCGTTAGCCGGAATGATGTGCGCTCAAGTATGTACCCCATTAAGAAGGCTGCAACTATGAAACCTATAATGTATCCTCCCGTTGGTCCAGTTAGAACCTCTGCTCCTGCATTAAACCCTGCAAATACTGGCAAACCAATAGCACCAAGTGTAGCATAACAAATCATAGCTAATGCACCTTGGCTGCTTCCTAGTATAGTTGCTGTTAACCCGACGGCAAGTGTTTGTCCGCTAATCGGGACTAACGGTAGAGGAACTTCAACTTGGGCTAAAACAGCAGTTATGACTGCAAAAACTACACAATTGATAAAAATTTTTAGATTTTTACTCTGATAATTCATAAGATCTCCTCCTATTGTTAACCTCTATTTAATTATAGGTTAACAAACATTGTGCGAAATTGAATAGTGATTTTTCGTATGATTAAATTTTAATTATATTGAACCAATACTATTTATCTAATAAAAAATATACTCCTATAGTTTCTAAGAGTTTTAAATAAACCATTATCGCTAACTAGAGGGACTAAATCTGGAAGGATTTTAAGTTTTAGGACTTATTTATTAGATATTGTATAAATGAAAGAGTTCTAGTGGAATAAACTCGCCTAGATGTTAAATAACTCAATTTTTTCATGAATTATCTGAATTTCGAATTATTTGTGAACATGAGAAAATATATTAATAGTAAGATTAAAAACTTCAGGGGGTAATTTTGGACATGAAAAAGTTTATGTTGTTATTAATAGCGGCTTTTATGATTAGTGTATTAGCCGCATGCGGTACATCAGAAAGTGAAGGAAGTAATGGAGATAGTGGTAATAGTGGTGACGGTGGTAGTGGCGAAGAAACGCCTACATACACAGTCGCAACTGATGCTAACTTCAAACCATTTGAGTATAAGAACCCAGATACAGGTGAAATGGTAGGGTTCGATATTGAATTATTGAGAGCTATTGCGGAAGATCAAGGGTTTAAAGTTGAATTCCAAACAATGCAATTTGATGGACTTCTAGCTTCAATGAGATCAGGTAAACACGACATAGGTATTGCTGGAATCTCAATCACAGAAGAACGTAAGGAATTCATTGATTTCTCAGACTCTTACTATGATTCTGGTTTAATTTTAGCTGTTCCACAAGATTCAGATATTGAATCAATTGAAGATGTATCAGGTAAAAACGTTGGGGCTCGTCAAGGGTCAACAAGTGAGAGTTATCTACAAGACAACACTGATGCAGAGATTACAGCTTATCCTGAAATCGTAACAGCTTATATGAATCTTGAGCGTGGTCGTTTTAGACGCGGTGTTATATGACTTACCTAACGTTCAGTTTTATATTAAAGAACAAGCTTCAGACAGCCTGAAAACTGTTGGCGATGTATTAGAAGGTCAACCTTATGGTATTGCTATGCCAAAGGATTCAAACCCTGAATTACTTGAGTCTATTAACAAAGGCTTAGCTAATGTGAAAGAAAACGGAACTTATGCAGAAATTTACGAAAAATGGTTTGGTGAAGCACCGCCAAAAGAATAACCACTTAGACTAACAGAAATCAAGGCGTAACAAGTTTTACCTTGTTACGCTATTTTTCCTATTTAAGAAGAAAAATTTGTTAGACATAGTTTATAAAAAGGGAGAGATCTAACAACAATGATAGAAAGCTTTTTAGATTCAGCTTATTATAGATCACTTCCCTACTTATGGGAAGGTATTCAATTAACCTTATATATCACCGTAGTGGGTGTTTTCCTTGGTTTTATTTTGGGCTCCATTGCAGGGCTTGGAAGACTTTCTAAAATCAATATTTTTTAGATGGATCAGTACCGTTTATGTAGAGGTAATTAGAGGTACTCCGATCTTAGCTCAGGTGTTATTCATTTACTATGGGTTAACAGCTGTTAATATTGGCGCATTAACATCTGCGATTATCGCCATTACGTTAAATGCCGGTGCTTATATTGCAGAAATTGTGCGTGGTGCCGTTCACTCAATAGACAAGGGACAACACGAAGCAGGCCGTGCCATTGGGTTAACAGAGAAACAGACAATGCGTTATATCGTTTGGCCACAAGCTTTTAAACGTATGATTCCACCTTTAGGAAACCAGTTCATTATCAGTTTAAAAGATACATCATTATTCTCGGTAATTGCTGTTGGTGAAGTACTTTATATGGCAAAACAGTATTATAATTCAACCTTTGAAATTTTTGAAACATTAATCATGGTTTGTATTTTTTACTTAATTATTACCATTCCAACATCAATTATTTTACGTAATGTAGAAAGGAAGCTTGATGTATAAATGATTACCGTTAAAGACTTACACAAATCGTTTGGTGACAATGAAGTACTAAAGGGGATCGATGCGGAAATAAAATCTCAAGAAGTATTATGCGTTATTGGACCTTCTGGCTCAGGTAAAAGTACGTTTTTACGTTGTTTAAATTTATTAGAAGATGTGACTTCTGGAGAAGTTGAAATTGACGGAGATGTATTAACGGATCCCAAAGTGGATATCAATAAAGTGCGTTCACAAGTCGGAATGGTGTTCCAGCACTTTAATTTATTCCCACATAAAACGGTTTTAGAAAACGTGACGCTTGGACCTGTTAAAGTTAAAGGCATGCCTGAAGCGGAAGCTAAACAATACGGAGCTAAGTTATTAGGAAAAGTGGGTCTTGGTGATAAAGCCGAGGCTTATCCAGAAAGCTTATCAGGTGGGCAAAAGCAACGTGTCGCGATTGCGAGATCACTCGCGATGGACCCAAAAGTCATGTTATTTGATGAGCCTACTTCTGCATTAGACCCGGAGTTAGTTGGTGATGTGCTAGAAGTTATGAAAGATTTAGCTAATGAAGGTATGACAATGGTTGTTGTAACACACGAAATGGGCTTCGCGAAAGAAGTTGGCGATCGCGTATTCTTTATGGACGAAGGTGTCATCATGGAAGAAGGCGATCCGAATCAAATCTTTGATAACCCACAAAACCCACGTACTCAATCATTCTTAAGTAAAATTCTTTAATTAAGCTAGCCGGTCAGCTTTACGTTGCTCGGTGAAATCATACCATTGTTTGGTGCTATCTGGGTGGTTGGCGTAGTAAACAACGCAACGAATCTGATCCTCAACGCATGGATCAATTTTCTCGTCTGCTCGTTGCTCCAGGCAATCAAACAATTCTTGGGGATCATGATCTTTAATTTCGTGTAGAGTGTAGATGTATAAATAGTAAACTAAGTTATAAGCCATTCGGTAACCAATGGAAGGGATTTGCTGGAACGTCGCTAGACAGTCAAAAACCTAGCCCTTTCAGCAGTGCACTGAATGGCTTTAGCTAATTCATCAGGACGGAGCAAATGAAGATCCGCAATCTTAATCTTGGCACTTCTTAGTTTACGACGTTCTAAGTCTGTTAAATCAAGCTTAATGGACATGGAACCACCTCAGTTTTAGTTTCCTTAATCCTATATTATCCTTTTTCCCAATTTAACACAATTGTAACAGAAAAATATGTATAATTATCTAAAAGTTTAATAATCGTCTGAAATTAGATTCAAATTGTTTTAAAAGAAAGATTAAAACTTGCAGGTAAACTCAAAAAACCTGCAGGAAAAACATGTGAACCTGCAGGTAAGCTTTCTATAATGTTGGTCCTACGTACTTAGCTTTTGGTCTAAAAAATGGTGTTATCTTGCCGTTGCTCTATTACGTGGGCAGTCCAACCAACTATTCGGCTAGCTGTAAAAGTAGCAGTGAACAACGATGAATCAATGTCTAGAGCTTTCATGACGGCGGCTGCATAATATTCTACATTCGTATAAAGGTTTCTTCCGGGTTTTAGTTCAGCTAGTACATCAATCGCAACTTGTTCTACTTTCAACGCTAACTCAAACCACTTGTCAGCTTTCTGATTTTCATGAACGATTTGTTTTAAAGCCATAGCGCGTGGATCCAATGTTTGATAGACCCTGTGACCAAAGCCCATGAGCTTTTCCCCACTTTTAACTTTATGCCGAATTAAATCTGAAATATCGTCAGATTGAGAAGCCTCATTCAAGAATTCTATAACCCCGCTCGGTGCACCGCCATGTAACGGACCTTTCATTGTGCCAATAGCTGATGCGATACTAGATGCTAAATCAGATTCGGTTGAAGTTGTGACTCTGGCTGAAAAGGTTGATGCGTTTAACCCGTGTTCCATGGTCAAAATCATATACGTTTCAAGTGGTTTAATATATTCTTGCTTAGGTTCCCTTCCTGTCACCATGTAATAGTAGTGAGCCACATGATTTAAATCACGTTGTATACTTGGAAATGATCTAACTCCTAATGCGTGCAAACGATAAGCGATTATACTTGGAATAAGAGAAGTAAGCTTAATCGAATCGTCAATAGAAGGCCTCTCATTAGATGTTACTTCTACAGCTGAAATGGCAGTTCTTAGTACATCAAGCATCTCTAGTGATGGTGGCAAGCTTTTGATGATGTTTTTTAAATGAAACGGTAATTCTCGATTGTCCTTAAATTGATCCTGAATCCATTTAAATTCTTTCTCATTTGGTAACTGACCGTACCAAAATAAGTATGCAACTTCTTCGAATGAACGAGATATGGCAAGGTCTTTAGCTGAGTAACCAGCATAGATGAGTTTCCCGCGCTCTCCATCAATTTTACTAAGTTTCGTTTCTGTGCACACAACTCCCTTTAGTCCTTTATAGATCATCTTCATACCTCCTTACATTGTCTACTTTTAGTATATGATGTAATATTAATTAATAAAATTAAATATATTTAATTAATTTAATTAAAAATATTAATGGTAGGTGCGAAATATGGAACTATCATGGATGAAGACGTTTGTCACGGTAGCGGAATTAGGGAATTTTCGAAAAGCATCTGAAGCTTTATATGTCTCCCAGCCAACAGTGACCGTTCATATCAAGTCTCTTGAAAAAGAACTCGGTGTGTCGCTTTTAGAACGTGGGAAACGATTTGTTCGGTTAACAGAAGAAGGAAGAATCTATTTAAAACAAGCACGTCAATTACTCGAATTACACCAAGAAGGGCTGAAGAAGATTCAGTCGTATGCGCAAGGCTATAGAAAAAGTCTAAAACTTGCCATCTCGCCACTCATAGCTGACACGATCATGCCTTTTGTTTTGAAGAAGTATTTAGAGAATCACTCTGAAGTTGAAATTTCTGTGGAAATTATGGAGTCTAATCAAATTGATGATGCTGTAATGAGTGAATAGGTTGATATCGGATTTACTTTACAAAAAACTAAAGATGATCAGCTGCATCAACATAAGCTCTACGATGATCCAGTTGTTCTTTGCGTACCACATGATGGGTTCGATGCTGAGGTGGCGCCTGGGCTAATGGCAGAGCACGTTCTACAGGATTATTACCTTCTAACGCACAATCATCCCGTTTATTGGGAGTCATTACTTTCTGATATTCAGACGCTTTTCCCACGCACCAAAACAATGAAAGTATCGCAGAACCATATTACGAAACGATTCATTGTTAGTGGACTTGGGGTGTCTTTTTTACCGAAGTCAACCATTAGAAGGGAAGTGCTGGAGGGCAGGATTGTGCAAGTAGATCTTCCTGAATTAAAATTACCAATTGTAAGTACATATGCTATCACGAAATACGATCATACGTTAGAAGCAGAATTTATAGATTTTGTGTCACAATTCCAGTTTCAATAAAAAGGGCTTTCGCGAAACCTCGCAAAAGCCTTTTTGTTAATCCATTTCAACTACATAGGATGTAAGCTCTTTAATTTTCCCGGATTTAAAGCTGTTGAGCTGATAAACGTCACAAAAGCCGTACTTTTTATCTTCGCCTTCATTGGTAGTGAAGGTGATCACACCATTCACAGAGGCAGCTGTTCCATGAGTGATCGTATGATGAATGTTTAATTTAAACGTGTCATTCGTGTTCATACCACCTAAAGCCTCTTTAAGTGCTTCTTTACCTACGATCATGTCATCGCCGACCATTTCCCATCGTACATCATCTGTTACACTGTTTAAAATAAACTCAAGATCACCCGTCATGAACGCTTCATTAAATTTTTCGAAGAATTGTTGGCGTTCTGTAGCCATACGATCACTCCTTTTACCAAATTACTATTATTTTAGTTTAAGTTTTTAAACCAAACAGGTCAAATAATTAGGCATTTAGTATTCCTTCTAATTGAGCAAGGTATTTTTTTAAGATGTTGATAGACTCAGTGGGGTGCTTGTCTTGTAGTTCCAAACTATGATTAGCCCCACTCACTAGAGTCATATTTAAGTTAGGGTTATGCTCTAATTCAGAATAGCGTTCTTTTATATAACAAGGGTCTTGGTCTCCAATAACAACAAGGCCTGCAAATTCACTAATTTTAAGACAATGGAAAACATCGTCCCTTTGCAGAAGTGGGGTAAGCCAGATGCACAGTTGGGGTTTATAATCATCTACAATTTGAGATAAAGCTAGAGTTCCTAATGATTTAGAGCAAACCATCACTTCATCGTAAAATTGAACAACTTGATTAATGACTCGTTTGACATCTTGGCCCAACCCTTCAGCACCTATTTGTTTAAGCTGATTTTCCGAGTATGAATAATTCACATGAAGAACGTCAAACCCCTTACTCACAAACAAACCAGTAGAATAATAAAGTAATGGGGCCTGACTTGTATACCCAGCGCCAGGCAATACAATAGCAAGTTTGTGGCTTTTTGTTTTAATAGCGTGTATGAGATTGATCGCTCCTCTGAGAATACATGATCTTTAATAAATTCCATATTTTTCAGTCCTTTTTATCGTTATTATACTACTATCTGAAATTAAAAAAGAAGGTTTTTCTATTATAAATCGAAGTAGGTTTAATAGAGAACTAAACAAACAGGAGGTTATTATGACACATCCAATTGATTTAGGTAATGATATGACGTTGATAGATTTATATGATTTAAGTATGCCAGAACGTACGGGGGCTTACGTCTTACACGCAGATGAACTGACGGTTGTAGAGACGAGTGCGAGCCCGTCTGTTCCTCACTTGTTAAAAGGGCTTGAAGATTTAAATCTTGACCCTAAAGATGTAAAGCACATTATTGTAACTCACATTCATTTAGATCATGCGGGCGGTGTAGGGCTCTTTTTAGAACATTGTCCAAATGCGACAGTTTACGTTCACCCAAAAGGTAAAAGGCACCTAGCAGACCCGGCGAAATTAATTGCAGGGGCTAAGGCAGTCTATGGTGATCAGTTTGATGAACTGTTTGATCCAATCGTACCTGTTCCTGAAGAACGTTTAGTGGAGAAGGGTGAGGGTGACACACTAGATATAGGAGGAAGAGTGCTTACGTTCTACGACTCTCCTGGTCATGCTAAGCATCACTTAAGTATCCATGATTCATTAAGTAACGGCATTTTACTGGTGATACGATAGGGGTTCACTATCCTCAAGCAGAAGGGCTAAACTTTGTTTTACCATCGACATCACCAAATCAATTCGACCCTGACGCTATGCTAAAATCACTTAAGAAAATTGAAAACCTAAATGTGGATCAAATATATTTCGGTCACTTCGGTAGGTCTCGAGACCCGAAACATGTGTATGAACAAATCCGTTTTTGGTTACCGCGTTTGTTGGGGTTGGGGAAAAGGTTTTTGAAGATCATCCTAATGCTTCTTTTGAAGAAAAAACTAAACTTGTAGAAGATGGTTTAAGCAATATTGTCACAACGCATCTAGTTGAACACAACATACCAAGCAGCCATACGGTTTATAAGTATTTAAGCTTAGATCTTCAAGTATGCGCCATGGGAATTGTAGATTATCTCTCTAAGAGTAAATAAATACTAGAAAAAAACTTCGCACTGAGCGGAGTTTTTTATCTTTCGGTTAGTATCTCGCTATATAGGGTGGATTAAAAAGCGTTTTTTACTCCGTCGACAAATTTCACGGTAGATATATTTTTAAATGGGGTAGATCAACTGAAAAACGGGGTAGATATCCTTGTTGTTGGTATACCCCAAACGGAATAGCTTCGACATAATTTTTAAAAAAAATATTGACAGTGATTAAAATTCAGATTATGATGGATAACATCACAAATTAAATAACGAAAACCGAAATATATATTCTTCTTATCCTGAGAGGTGGAGGGACTGGCCCTTTGAAACCTCGGCAGCGGGTCTGATGACGATCAGACACTGTGCCAATTCCAGCAAGTATGTCGTGAATGCTTGAAAGATAAGAAGAGCTGGGCTACATACACGATGGCAACCCTCTCTTCTTATTCCTATTGGATAAGGGGAGAGGGTTTTTTACTGTTTAGGAGGTACATAGATGATTCGATTTGATCAAGTCACCAAGTCATTTGACCACGAAGGAACATCATTTAAGGCGGTTAATCAGGTAGATTTAGAGGTTCAAAAAGGTGAAATCTTTGGCGTGATTGGCTTCAGTGGTGCAGGTAAAAGTACGTTAGTTAGGCTTGTGAACCAATTAGAACGACCGAGTTCTGGAAAAGTCTTAATTGATGGCCAAGATATGTCTCAAGTATCATCAGGAAAACTTCGTAGCATTAGGCGCGGAATCGGAATGATTTTTCAACATTTTAATTTACTCGAGACGAAAACGGTGTTTCACAATGTCGCATTTCCACTTACGCTTGCTGGGGCACCGAAAAGAAAAGTCAAAGAAAGGGTCAATGAAATACTCGAATTCGTTGGTTTAAGCGACCGCGCGAATCATTATCCTGACCAGTTATCTGGCGGGCAAAAGCAGCGCGTCGGAATTGCTAGAGCTTTAGCGACATCGCCAAGTATTTTACTTTGTGATGAAGCAACATCTGCTCTTGATCCTGAAACAACAAAATCCATTCTTAATTTATTAAAAAAAGTTCGTGATGAATACAACATAACTATTTTAATAATTACGCATGAGATGAATGTTATTAAGGAAATTTGTGACCGAGTAGCCGTGATGGAGGATGGAAAAGTGGTTGAAGCGGGATCGATTTTTAACCTATTTTCACAACCAAAACATCCGACAACACAAAAATTTGTTCAGACAGTGATGAATGACGAAATACCAAAATCTATTTTAGACCAAGTTGAAACACGCTATATCTACCGTGTGACGTTCACGGACGGATCAGCAAGTCAGCCGGTTTTATCCAATGTAGCGAAACAATTTGACTTAGAAGTGAACGTGCTTTACGGCCAAATTACGGAACTTCAGGACTCACCGTTCGGGAATTTAATCGTCGAATTCCAAGGTGATGATGATGAGATCCAAAGAGCATTAGAATATATCAAACAACAAGTGATCATCCAGGAGGTGAAGTCAGATGGACGTTAATATTATTGAAATGTGGCCAAGAATTGCTGAAGCAACAAATGAAACGTTACTAATGGTGTTTATATCTCTAGCTCTAGCATGTTTAATTGGAATACCACTCGGCATTGCGTTAGTCGTTACTCGAGAGGGTGGGCTTATAGAAAATGGACCTGTTTTTAATGTACTCAATGTCATTGTAAACATATTTCGGTCAGTCCCATTCATTATCTTACTCGTTGCCATTTTGCCAGTTACTAGATTCATAGTAGGAACATCTATTGGGACTGCGGCGGCTGTCGTTCCGCTTGTGTTTTTCTCAGCACCATTCGTCGCAAGACTAGTTGAAAGTAGTTTGCTTGAGGTGAATACAGGTGTGGTTGAAGCGGCTCAAGCGATGGGTGCGACCAACTGGCAAATTATTTATCGAGTTCTAATACCTGAAGCATTAAGCTCAATTACTTTAAATTTAACGATTGCAACAATCGGACTAGTTGGGGCTTCAGCTATGGCTGGCTTCGTTGGAGGCGGTGGCCTCGGTGACTTAGCGATTGCATACGGTTATCAGAGGTTTGAAACAGATATTATGATTGTGACGGTCGTACTACTCGTTGTCCTTGTGCAATTCGTTCAAATGATTGGAAACTTTTTATCAAAAAAACTACGAAGATTATAACTTTAGGGGGAAACATTCATGAAAAAATTAATTAACATCACACTAGCATTAATAATATCGGCAATTGTTTTAGCAGGGTGCGGTTCAGGGTCTGATTCAGATGATACAGTTAAAGTAGGGTTAAACGGTTCTGGTGTTCCTATATGGGAAAAAGTAAAAGAACTAGCTGCTGAAGAAGGCATAGAAATAGAGTTAGTAGAATTTGCGGATTATGTTAGACCAAATCTAGCATTAGCTGACGGAGATATTGACCTTAACGCTTTCCAAACGGTTTCTTACTTTGATGCATTTATTGAAGAGCGTAATTTAGACTTAGAGCCGATTGCGGCAACGCTCATTGCGCCAATGGGGATATACTCTGAAAAATACAAAAGTGTTGAAGAGATTCCAGAAGGAGCATCCGTAGCCCTTCCAAAAGAAGCGACGAATATGGGACGCGCCTTGCTATTACTAGAAAAGGCTGGTTTGATCGGACTTCCAGAAGGTTTTGACGGGAATGGATCCATAGATAAAATTCAAGAAAACCCGAAAAATCTCAAGTTTGAACCTGTCGTGGCAGCTCAAACACCAAGAGTATTACCGGATGTTGCAATCTCTGTCATTAATAATGGGGTAGCTGTTGAAGCGGGATTCAACCCTGTTAACGATTCAATCTTTGTCGAGGACGACACAGCGACACCTTACATTAATATCATTGCCGCGCAGTCGAGTGAAGCGGACAATGAAACGTACCAGAAAATCGTAGACATTTATCAAACAGAAGAAGTAGCGAACCATATTAGAGACGTTTATGATGACTCTTTAATTCCTACTTTTGTAGATTTAGATAAGATTGGTTGGTAGGTTTACGTCAACTTTTGCAGAATTTACGTCAACTTTTCGCAAGTTATCGTTAAGTTTTTTAATTGTATCGGCAACTTTTTAGAGATTTACGTCAAGTTTTTCAAAATAATCGTCAAGTTTTAATGATTTTACGTCAAGTTTAAGCCGCGCCCAAGGGTGAACGAATCCCTTGTGTGTGGTTATATTTTTATTTGAGCTGTATCCATTTCAAACATATCAATAAAACGCCTTGCACTTTTCGTTAAATAACGATCCTTTGACCAAATAATTGCTGATTTAGACGGGATTTCCTCATCTTCAATTTTTAACATGTTAATCCCGCTAACATTTTTATGGTGATAAGTCGATTCTGGAATTATGGTTCCACCAACTCCTGAGCGAACCAAATCTAGAATCATATCCACATCTGGACAATCCAATATAATGTTAGGATTTAGTCCTCGCCTTTTAAATTTATCTAAAATCACTTCGTATTGGCCTACCCCTTTAATGCGGTGCAATAACATCAATGGATGTTCTGATAATTGCTGCATCGTTATAGACGCATCATGGAGCTCATTCCATTCCTCTGGTAAAACAGCTACGTAATTTTCATCGGGTAAGTGCAGGTAGTCAAAAGGTTCAAGGTCTAATGGGAGTCTTATGATGGCGAAGTCAAGTTCATGATTCAATAGATGTTCAGCTAGAGTATAAGAATCGCCCTCTTTTAACCTGAACGAAATGTTTGGGAATTGTGACCTAAATAAATTAAGTTTGTCTGGAATATAAGAAAAGCAAGTTTTAACACAGCCGACCGCAAGCTGGCCAGCATAACCTTCTCCTACATCCCGAACTTCTGTTACAGCATCATCCATATGCGAAAAAATTGCTTCTACTTTTCTAAATAAAACTTCACCTGCTTCAGTTAAAACAAGTTTGCGAGATTGACGGTCAAACAAAGTCACTCCTAGTTCGTTTTCAAGGTCTTTGAGGCTTTTGCTTAGGGGAGGTTGTTGAATGTGAAGTTTTTTGCGGCTTTCGTAATTTGACCCTCTATTGCAATCGTATGGAAGTACTTTAAACGTTTGAAATCCATCGATTAACTCAGCTCCCATATATTTTTATATAGATATATAACATAATTGATATTTTTAATATACCAAAAGTCGTGCTAATATTCAAAATATAAAGTATTAAAAGCGCTTACAAAGTTTTGAGGAGGAGATCTTATGCCAGCAAAAACGGGTAAAGAGTATATCGAACGACTTAAAAAAGCTAAAAACAATGTTTATATCGGAGGAGAACGTGTAGAGGACGTGACGGAACATCCTGCCTTCAAAAACGTTGTCCAATCAATGGCTAAACTTTACGATATTCAACACGAAAAACCAGAAAAAAATGTTGTATAAATCCCCGACGACAGGCGATTTAGTCAGTAAACGTTTATGCTTCCAAAAACGATTGACGACTTAATCGAACGAAGGGAAGCGATTATGGAGTGGCAAGACTTCACAAAAGGTGTCATGGGACGATCTCCAGACTACTTAAATGCAGAAGTCATGACGATGGAAGCAGCCTATGAATTTTACGGTCAAAGTAATCCACTATTCGCTGAAAATGCTAGAAAGTATGCAGAGTACGCAAGAGAGAATGACATAAGCTTAACGCATACATTAATCCACCCGCAGGTTAACCGGGCAAAAATTCAGGCTGAACAAAAGATGCCAATGTCGCCTTACATGTTGTTGAGAAAAACGATGACGGCGTAGTTGTGGATGGCATTAGACTACTTGCAACTCAAGGTGGTATTACGGATGAAATTATGGTGTTTCCTTCAACAGTAAAAAAAGCTGGAGAAAAAGATGATCCATATTCATTAGCTTTTGCGATTCCAAATAATACGCCAGGCTTAAAATTCTTAAGTCGTGAGACGTTTGATTATGGTAAAAACAGCTATGATCACCCGTTAGGCTCTAAATTTGAAGAAGGAGATACGATTGTTGCCTTTGACAATGTGCTAGTCCCTTGGGATCGTATTTTTATATTAGAAGATTCAACCATTTGTAACAGGGCTTTTGCTGAAACAAATGCAGTTGTACACATGACGCATCAGGTAGTAGCAAAAGACATTGCTAAAACAGAGTTCTTATTAGGTGTTGTATTAACATTAATGGACTCGATTGGAATTGATGGATTCCAGCATGTCAAAGACAAGGGTACTGAAATTATGCTGACGTTAGAGAACATGAAATCCCATTTATTCCGTGCTGAACACAACGCTAAACTGGACCAGTGGGGTGTGATGACTCCAGACTTTGAAGCGTTAAATGCAGCTCGTAACTGGTACCCAAGAGTGTACCCTCGATTAGCTGAAATTTTAAGAATCCTTGGTGCTTCAGGCATGATGGGTATTCCAAGCTACGATGACTTCAACTCAGAAGAAATTGGACCGATTTTACACCGCGCTATGCAAGGTAAAAATGTGGAAGGCTTTGAACGCGTTCAAATTTTCCGCTTAGCTTGGGATTTAACAATGAGTGCCTTTGGTAGCCGCCAAACTCATTACGAATATTACTTCTTCGGAGATCCGGTCAAAATGGGGATGGCTTATTTTGATCAGTATGATAAAGAAAAATACAAAGACATGGTTAAAGATTTCTTGAAGCGTGAAGATATCGCAAGACCAAGTGCCATTGGCAATAAACTGAACGTATAAAAACTGACTGAGGAGGATGACAATGGATGATCGTACATTTCGTAATGCGATGGGACGTTTTGCAACAGGTGTCACGATTGTAACAACACAAGTCGGTGATGATACTCATGGCATGACCGCTAATGCGTTTATGTCCGTATCATTAGATCCAAAGCTAGTTACTATTTCAATTGATCATAACGCCAGAATGTATGAGCGAATTAAGGCGTCAGGTCAGTTCGCTGTTAGCATCTTAACGGATGAACAGAAGGAAGTTTCCATGCATTTTGCTGGGCAAAAAGATGACCCAAGTGTTGTTGAATTTGATTATATTAGTGGGATTCCTGTTATTCGCGATGCCCTTGCAGCCGTTGTGTGTAATGTCGCAGAATCATTTGAAGTTGGTGACCACACGTTATTTATCGGTCAAGTGTTAGAAATTAAATTAACAGACGGGAACCCATTAGCCTTTTTGAAGGTAAGTATGGGAGTTATCAACCTGTTTAAGTGAAAAGGAAATGCTCTAGCATTAAGCGGGATTCTAATCTAAACACCCGCTTGAGCTGGGCATTTCTTTATGTTAATTAGTTTTCCTTGCATATATTGTAATTCGCTTTCGGTGGCTGCTTTTAGCCGACCTGGAGTCGTCACCTGCGCTCAACTCTTATGCCCAACTTATTCGCACTACTTAATAACTAAACAAAAGTTGAAATCATATATAATTTCATATATAATACACTTAAATAATAGTTAGAATTGTCAAACAATTAAAAGGAGAGGATCGTGTGACTCAATATCAAGCACCAGCACAACAGAAACTCGACGATATTTCGGTGTACATTAACGGTGAGTTTGTCGAAGCTAGCAGCAAGGAAACTTTCGAAAACTTAAGTCCTTACACAAATGAAAAAATTAATTTAGTAGCATCAGGGGATGCATCGGATATCGACCGAGCTGTAGCTGCTGCTAATGATGCCTTTCACGGTGAGTGGGGCCAGCTTAAACTAGATGAGCGTTTGGATTACGTTTACAAAATCGGTGATTTAATTGAACAACATAGTGAAGAGATCGCGATGCTAGAGTCGTATGATACAGGTTTACCAATTAGTCAGACGAGAAAAATGATAGCCCGTTCAGCTAAAAACTTTAGATTTTATGCGGATATGGTCAAAAGTCACCTGTACGGTGAAGCTTATCAAGTTGATGATGAATTTATTAATTACTCGGTGCGCAAGCCCGTTGGTGTGGCAGGTCTTATTACACCTTGGAATGCGCCATTTATGCTTGAAACTTGGAAAATCGCCCCGGCATTAGCAACAGGTAATACAGTCGTATTAAAACCAGCTGAGTGGTCGCCACTTTCGGCCAACCGCATTGCTGAAGTGATTGATCAAGCAGGTCTACCAAAAGGTGTATTTAACGTCGTTCACGGATATGGTGAAACGGCGGGTGCTGCTTTAGTTAGACACCCAGATGTTCCGTTAATTTCATTCACAGGTGAAACAACGACAGGTTCAGAAATTATGAAAAATGGTGCAGATGCACTAAAACAATTCTCGATGGAGTTAGGCGGGAAGTCGCCAATTGTTATTTTTGATGACGCTGACTTAGAGCGTGCACTAGACGCATGTACATGGGGAGTATTCTCCTTTAATGGTGAGCGTTGTACGGCTAACTCTAGAGTTTATCTTCATGAAGATATTGCCGATGATTTCATTAATAAACTTAAACAACGTGTTGATAACATTCGTGTCGGTGACCCAATGGACCCTGACACTCAAGTTGGCCCATTAGTGCATCGTAATCACTACGATAATGTTAAAGGTTACATTGACCTTGCTAAAGAAGAAGGCTGTGAGGTTTATAGTGGAAAGGTCCCTGAAGAGTTTAGTAGAGGAAATTACGTTGCGCCAACGTTACTTTTAAATGCTGATCAAAATATGCGAGTTGTCCAAGAGGAAATTTTTGGACCTGTCATTGCCGTTATGACGTTTAAAGATGAACAAGAAGTCATCGAAAAAGCCAACGATGTCCGTTATGGTCTTGCAGGGTACGTTTGGACTAAAGATATTCAGCGTGGTCACCGAGTTGCTCAAGCCATTGATGCAGGGATGTTGTGGGTGAACTCACAAAATGTTCGTGACTTACGTACGCCATTTGGTGGCTCTAAACATAGTGGGATTGGCCGTGAAGGTGGCTTTTACGCATTCGAATTTTATACTGAGACTCAGATTATTCATGTTTCAGTCAAAGACCATCATATTCCGCAGTTTGGTAAATAAAACAGGGAAGGAGAAAGTGTTATGAATTCAAATATTATTCGTTGTGGCCGTGCCGTTTTACACGTAACTGACTTAGAGCGTTCAAAAGAATTTTATGAAGCATTAGGCTTTATCGTTACTGAACTTGATTCTGAAAGCGTTTTTTTAAGAGGACTTGAAGAACACAATCACCATAGTTTACTCCTAAAAAAGCGTGAAAAACCTGTGCTTGAAGTCATGAGCTATAAGGTTTATTCAGATGAGGATCTCGATAAACTAGCAAACTACTTCGAAAACGAAGGCACAAAAGTTAGATGGCTTGAAAAAGGAACTCAGCACGCTTTGGGTCGTTCTTTCCGCATTCAAGACCCTCAAGGTTTGCCTGTAGAGTTTTATGCTGAGATGGATTCAGTTGATCGGCTACTACAACGCTATGACTTATATAAAGGTGCCAAAGTACAACGCATTGATCACTTTAACTGTGCCGTAACAAACGTTCAAGAAAATTATGATTATTACATTAATAACTTAGGTTTTGCTTGTTCGGAATATACCGTTGATGATCAAGAACAAATTTGGGCAGCATGGCTTCATCGTAAGCCGAGTGTACATGATGTGGCGTTTATGAACGGAGTGGCCCGCGTTTACACCACATTGGGTTCTGGTTGAAAGATCCAATGAGTTTAATCGATGGTTGCGACGTTTTAGCTTCAATGGGCTATGCGAAAAACATTGAACGTGGACCAGGTAGGCACGGTTTATCAAATGCCTTTTTCTTATACCTAAGAGACCCTGATGGTCACCGCATTGAACTCTACAATGGAGATTATTTAACCAGTGATCCTGATTTTAAACCAATTAAGTGGGACTTAAATGACCCATTACGTCAAACGTTCTGGGGACATGAAGCGCCTGATAGCTGGTTTGATGAAGCGTCGATTGTTTTAGATGTCCACACGGAAGAGCCGGTTGAAACAGGTGAGCCGAAGCTTAAAAAGACCAAACCTCAATTTATGATTTAACACTAGTTAGGAGGATTAAGTATGTCAAAGCAATATGAAGAGATTAAGCAGAAATTAAGAGGGTCTATTACGCCCGTTATTACCCCTTTTAAATCGAATTATGAAGTTGATTTTGAAAAACAATCAGAACTGATCGAGTACCAGTTAGAAAATGGGACGCATGCTATTTCAGTAACAGGAACCTCTGGGGAACCAAGTTCATTAACGATTGAAGAGCGCGTTCAAGTTATGGAAAATGCAGCTAAAACGATTAATGGTCGTGTGCCTTTTGCGCCTGGCACAGGGTCAACCAACCACGATGAGACGATGTACTTAACAAAGAAAGCGCAGGAAATGGGCGCAGATGCTGCGATGGTAATCGTTCCATATTACAATAAGCCAAATCAACAGGCGCTTTATAAGCATTTTAAAACCGTAGCGGATTCAGTAGACATTCCGATTATTGTCTATAACATACCGGGTCGTACCGCGAAAAACTTAGAGGTTGAAACGTTAGCTAAGCTTGCGAAGGATTGCCCAAATATTATAGGTGTTAAGGAATCGAATAAGGACTTTGAACATGTTAACCGAGTGCTCCTGAATTGCGGAAGAGATTTTCTATTATTCTCTGGAATCGAGCTACTTTGTTATCCAATGCTAGCAATAGGCGGAGCAGGTTCCATTAGTGCAACAGCGAACGTTGAGCCAAAGAAAGTGGCCGAAATGCACGATGCATGGTTTAATGGTGACGTAAAAAGAGCGCAAGAATTACATTATGAATTGATGCGATTAAATGACGTGTTATTTAAAGATACCAACCCTGCGCCAGTTAAAGCGGCATTAGGTATGATGGGTAAAATTGAACCTGTCTTAAGATTGCCGATGGATCTACCATCTGAAAGTATTCAAGATGATATTCGTCAGACGCTAAAGGATTATAAATTAATTTAAACTATTAGGTAAGCTGGCTAAGGTTAGCCTGCTTACCTCAAATGTTTTTACATAATGTGAAAGAGGTGATCATTCAATGACACGCATAAAATTCAAGCTTCAAGGCTTTCCTCAAATAAAAGAAGGCAAATTAGATTTAGATAACTCACAAGTGATACTAAATGGCCAAAACTATTCTATAAATCAATTAACATTTGATAATCCCATATCAGGTACATTATACGGAACGGTCCTCAACTATAAAGGGGAATATGAGCTATTAAAACCCGAAATGGATGAAAAGCCATACCAAAAACCGCCTGAGGCACCGGTTCTTTATATTAAACCTGTTAATACATTTTCGTCGCATCAGAAGCCCATTCCATTACCTGAGGGAGAAGAGCAAGTTCAAATTGGAGCTGCATTAGGGTTAGTCATTGGACAAACGGCGACAAAGGTTAAAGCTGAAGACGCACTTGATTACATTGAGGGCTACACGGTCGTTAATGATGTCAGTTTGCCTTTTGCAAGTGTTTACAGGCCAGCTATTAAGCAAAAAGCAAGAGATGGATTTTGCCCAATTGGGCCGTGGATTGTTAAACGGGATGAAATAAAAGATCCGCACCAATTAACCACTAAAGTGTGGGTAAACGGTGAGTTAAAACAAGAAAACAATACAAATAATCTAATTCGAACTATTCCTGAATTATTAGAAGACGTGACTGAGTTTATGACGTTATATGAAGGAGATGTTCTGCTTGTAGGGGTTCCCGAACATCAGCCGTATGCGAGGCTAGGAGACCGAGTAAAAATTGAAGTTGAACACGTAGGTTTTTTAGAACATGACGTCGTAAAAGAGAGCGATGTTTATACACGTGAGGTGAGTGCAGATGAAGTACGGTAGGGTAATGTATGAATCAAGAGTGCACGATGTCGTTGAAGTTGATGGGAAAGTACAATTACGGGATGGTAGATTACTTGATGAACAGGAAGTCGAATGGTTAGCACCCGTAGAACCGCAAACGATTTTTACGCTTGGATTAAATTATGCTGATCACGCCAAGGAACTTTCATTTACGAGTCCCTTACCAGAACCGCTTGTATTCTTTAAAGGTAAAAATACGGTAAACGGTCACCTTGGAAAAACTGTTAGACCGAATGATGTCGAGTTTATGCACTACGAGTGTGAACTCGCAGTTGTGATTGGGAAAAGTGCTAAGAATGTCAACAAAGAAGATGCATTAGACTACGTCAAAGGTTACACCATCGCTAATGACTATGCGATTCGTGATTATCTAGAAAACTATTTTCGCCCGAACTTAAGAGTGAAGAACCGTGATGGCTGCACGCCGGTTGGTCCATGGATGGTTGAGAAGGATGATATTGACGACCCTATGAACCTGCAGCTTAGAACGTTTGTGAATGGTCAAAAAACTCAAGAAGGCTCCACAAAAGACATGATTTTAGGTGTGGCCGAGTTAATCGAATACTTAAGTAGTTTTATGACATTAAATGAAGGTGACCTAATTTTAACAGGGACACCAAAAGGTTCGGTAGACACGAAAGTAGGAGACGAAGTCGTAACGGAAGTAGAAGGAATCGGAAGACTGGTCAATACGATTGTAGGCGAATAAGGCAGAAGGAGGGTGATCCCATGCCGCATTTCACTTTAGAATATACGAATAACCTAAAAGAAGAGATCGACGTATCAAGCCTTTTATTAAAAATCAATCAAGCACTTCTTAAACATGACCATATCGTTCCAATCGGAGGCCTAAGATCAAGAGCTATTGAACTGTCTCATTATGTTGTTGCAGATGGGGAAGAGAATGATGCCTTTATTCACGGTACGCTTAAGCTCGGCACGGGGCGAACTGATGATGAGAAGAAATTACTCTGTGATGAGATTTATAATGTTGTTACCAAAGAACTCGGTCATTTATTTGATGAACGGTACTTAGCTTTTTCACTAGAACTCTATGAATTTACGTTTCCGACCTATAAGAAAAATAATATTCATGAACGTTATAAAAAGAAAGGGTGAGAGAATTGACGAAGTTATATGAGCTTTATGTTGATGGAAAGTGGTTTGGTCAGGACCTAGACAAAATAGATGTCGTGAGCCCTGCAACCCAGGAAGTGATTGCTCAGGTACCTAAAGCGGGAAAGGATGATGCCGTTAAAGCTGTTGATGCTGCAGAAGCGGCTTTAGAAAGTTGGTCAAAGTTAACAGCGGAAGAACGAGGACAATACTTAGAAACTTGGCATCAATTAATAGACGATGAGAGGGAAACGTTAGGTAAGCTCATGACGGAAGAACAAGGTAAGCCTCTTAAAGAAGCCATCGGTGAAGTAAAGTATGCGAATGGTTTTATTAATGGTATGCCGAAGAAGGTAAGCGAATTTATGGTGACATTATCCCTGCCTCACATCCAAACAAAGAATCTTGGTTCAAAAGCAGCCAGTCGGCGTGGTGTCTGCGATTACACCGTGGAATTTTCCGGCTGCCATGATCACAAGAAAAGTGGCACCAGCATTAGCAGCAGGTTGTACCGTTGTGTTTAAACCAGCTACTCAAACACCGCTAACGGCTATAAAACTAGTAGAACTTGCTGAAAAAGCAGGCATTCCTAAAGGCGTCATCAATATAGTTGTAGGTAGTTCGAGTCAAATCGGAAAAGCCTGGTCAGATGACTCCAGAGTTCGCAAACTGACATTTACAGGATCAACGGAAGTAGGGAAGTTACTTATGCGTGATGCGGCTAACACGATGAAAAAAGTGTCGCTAGAACTTGGTGGTCACGCTCCAGTAATTGTCATGGAAGATGCTGATTTAAAGAAAGCCGTTAAGGGTGTTATTCAGTCGAAATTCAGAAATGCAGGTCAGACATGTATTTGCGCTAACCGTGTATATGTACATGAATCAGTCGAACAAGACTTTTTAGAACTATTAAAAGAAGAAGTGAGACAGCTAAAAGTAGGCAACGGCTTAGACGACGGAACCGACATTGGCCCATTAATTGATGAAGATGCAATGAAGAAAGTAGATGAACATGTTCAGGATGCCGTCAATCAAGGTGCGAAACTTGAAATAGGTGGATCCAAAATCGAGGATAACAAAG
This sequence comes from Piscibacillus salipiscarius JCM 13188, assembly GCF_001311865.1. GTDB lineage: Bacteria > Bacillota > Bacilli > Bacillales > Alkalibacillaceae > Piscibacillus > Piscibacillus salipiscarius. The sequence goes on along the minus strand of NZ_BBCD01000006.1, from coordinate 6,414 downwards.
GGTTCTACTTTGAGCCAACTGTTCTATCAAATGTAAATGACGACATGGTGTGCATGAATGATGAAACCTTCGGGCCACTAGTACCAGTCACTACTTTTCAAGCTGAAGATGAAGTGATCAAGCGTGCGAATCAGACTCCGTTCGGTTTAGCATCATATGTATTTACTGAAAACATTAGCCGCGCTTTCCGAATTAGCGAAGCCCTACACTTTGGAATCGTCGGATTAAATGATGGTGCACCATCGACACCACAAGCTCCTTTGGTGGCTTCAAAGAAAGTGGATTAGGTCGTGAAGGTGGGTATTACGGCATAGAAGAATACTTGGAGACGAAATATATTTCGTTAGGGTTATAGGGAAGTGGATGAAAATCCGCTTCTTTTTATACATATAAAGAATGTTTGAGAGTAGGTTATGATCATGACTAACAGTAAGCTCTGGACACCACAATATATCGTTATCATTTCTATCACACTTCTATTTTTTCTTTCGATACATGTTATTAATTCAGTGTTTCCTATTTATGTCATGAGCTTTTCAAATAATCCTACCATTGCAGGATTAATGTTAACTGCATTTATGTCCGCCGCGATCGTAACTAGATTTGTTTTATCCTTGTATATTTTGAATATTAATTTTAGAAAAACAATCATATTGAATCTCATTCTATTATTTATATGCCTTATGTTGAGCTATGATCGGGAGTCTATTTATTTTTTACTCTTAATTAGATTCATCGAAGGAGTCAATTTTGGTATCATTTCCACGATCTTAGCCACACAAGTTTCATATATAATCCCAACCAAACAAACAGGGAAGGGATTTAACTATTTTGCATTAGCTACGACTTTAGGTGCTAGTTTAAGTCCGGCGCTTGCCATAATGTTATTCCATTCTAGTTCGTTCAATACAGTAATCATCGTGACTACAATATTGGTAGTATTAATGCTTGTGTTCTTAATTTTCGTAAAGTCTTTTCAGACCCCAGCAACTCAAAAGTCCTTAAATAATAAATTAACAATGTTGTTTGATAAGCGGGCTATACTGCCTTGCGCGCTTATGTTTTGTTATGTATAACGTTTAGTAGTGTTTTCAATTTTATAGAAGGTTTAGGTAGAGAAATAAACTTAGAGGACCAAATCACTTGGTTTTTTGTTTCATTTGTTGCACTAATAATCGGAGCTAGGCTTTTCGCTGGTTCATTATTCGATCGTGGTTATGGAATTAAACTTATTTACATCTCGAGTCTAACAGGGTTTTTAGGCTTAGCTATATTAATGTCCGTAGACTCGATTGGTTTTTAGTTGTTGCGGGAGCATTTTACGGATTCGCATACGGAGTTATGCACCCTACTCTGCAAGCGTTCGCGGTTAGTACAGTTTCAGCAGAGAAGAGGGGTACTGCAAATGTAATGTTCTTAACAGGCATGGATTTAGGGATGGCGATAGGTTCAGTGATGCTAGGTTTTATCGTAAAGAGCTTAGGTTTTGCCGAGATGTATGGAGTATCATCACTGTTTTTAATTATAATACCGATTATTTTATTTTTATTTATAAAGTTGAAAGTTCACAATTTCTTGCCAGCCAATTAAGAATAGGGGGAGTTTGAGTTTGGGTAATAATAAACTTGAGATGACATCTAATAAACGTGGAGAGATTATGGTTGATGGTGAACGTATGATCTTGACTTCTCCTTCAGTATTTGGAACTTTGGTTAAAGATTTATCAGAAAACATTTCAGAGTCGAGAATGAAAGGGTTTATGATTCGATATGGATGGAACTTAGGAGTCAATGACGCTAAAAAATGAAGAAAAATCACAAGCTATCACTAGAGAATCATTTAAAAAAGGCCCCACTTTGCATATGATGCGTGGTTATACAGAGGTAGTTAGAACTCATTTTAGTATTGACTATAATTCAGATCAATCTGTTCAATGTATACATGTCGAAGGTAAATGGCTAAATTCATATGAGGCTGAAGAATACATTAAACAGTTTGGCTGCTCGAATTCTCCGGTATGTCACACACTAGTTGGTTATGCAAGTGGGTATTACTCTGAAATCTGTCAAAAGTCCGTTTACTTTAAAGAAGTAAGCTGTAAAGGAATGGGAGACTCCCATTGTTCTTATGTAGGAAAAACCCTGCAAGAGTGGGGGGGAAGATATTAAGGAGGAGCTAAGATACTACCAAGATCAAGCTATCGTAAAAGAGTTAGAAAAAAACGTATAAACAACTAATTGAAGAACAAAACATTATATCTCGTAGTTTTCATATTCATAAACTGCTAACAGATGAACTTGCTAACGGTAGTGACCTCCAAGACATGGCGAGTGTCGTACATAATGAAACGAAAGTGCCATTATTAATAGAAGATGTCCATTTTAATCCGATAGCTTACTCAGGAATTCAGGAAGACAGACTTATAGAAATTTATGAACATGAGATAGTAGAAAAATACGATCAAACAGAGATCATAGAAACAAGAAGTCATTGCAGGATGGTCACTCCTATTTATTTAAAAGAACAACTTTTAGGTTACTGTTCATTCATTCAGGAAGATCAAGTGCAATTATCAAAGGCCGACCAAATGATATTAGAAAGGGTAGCAACTGTTTGTTCTTTATATTTATTAAATGAGAAAAATGCGTTTGAAGCAACAGAACGCGTAAAAGGTCAATTTTTAGAACAGATTATTTCGGGTCAAGCATTAACTAAACAAGAAATATTAAAACGTGGGTCCTTTATAAGCATTGACTTAAGCAAACCATTTCAAATCGCCATTCTAAAATATTCAAACATCCAGACTGCTGAGGATCACGATTTACTATTAATGATCGTTTAATTAGTTGGGTCAGAGACTATTTTAAAAAAATCTAAAGATATACTGATTGGTCAAAAAGGAAGTGAAATCATTGTTCTGGTTCAATCTGAACCTTATGAAAAGTTCTCCTCACTTATTAGTTACTTAAAGCAAGCTGAACCCGAATTAAGTTATTCAATAGGAATTAGCACAATAGATAACCAAATTGAACAAGCCAGCCATCTATACCATGAAGCTAAGGTGGCTTTGCAAATGACAAAAGGTCATAACAAAGTAACAGAGTTTGACGAACTAGGTGTCATTGGACTGTTACTAGATTCTTCAAATAAAGATGCGGTTAGATTTAAGGCTAAACAACTCCTAGACCCTATATATCATGCAGAACATCATTCAAGTGAACTCCTTAAAACATTATATGTGTTCTTATCTAATGGAGGGAACTTAGAGCAGACCATGAGAGACTTATCATTATCACTGAGTGGACTTCGTTATAGAGTTAAACGAATTGAACAACTTACTGGACATAACTTACGCAACCCAGAAATCACTCATCAACTTTACATCACTTTGCAATTTTTAATAAGTGAGGGTGAACTCGAATTATAGGTTAGACAATTTCTGTTTGATTAAATGACCTAACTTGAACATTTTATGTCGTAGAATGAAGGGTGTTTATTTGATAACCTTTAATTAGAATTTTCTAAATATTTAGGAGGTTATCGGATGTACACAGGTAAAGAATATCTAGAAAGTCTTAAAGACGGCCGTGAAGTATATTTAAACGGTGAAAAAGTTGAAGATGTAACGACGCACCCTGCTTATCGAAATGCAGCTAAATCAGTTTCTTTATTATATGATGCTTTACATGCTCCTGATAAGAAAGACATTTTAACAACAGATTCAGACTATGGTACGAAAACACATAAATTTTTCAAAGCGGCAAGAAATTCAAAAGAATTATTGGAAGCACGCGACGCGATGGCAGAATGGTCTAAGCTTAGTTATGGTTTTATGGGCAGAACTCCTGATTATAAAGCCGCATTTTTAGGGTCACTCGGCCCTTTTGCAGATTTCTATGAAGGTTTTGAGGACAATGCAAGACGTTGGTATAAGAAAGGCCAAATTGAAGTTCCGTTTTGTAATCATACCATTGTGAATCCTCAATTGGATCGAAGTGAACCTCTTGAAAAAATAAAGACGTTTGTTCGTGCAGTTGAGGAGCGTGATGATGGCATAATTGTAAGCGGTGCCAAAATGGTAGGTACATCAGCTGCATTAACGCATTATAACTTTGTAGCTAATTTTGCGCCGTTAATGCCAGGTGACGATAGTCACGCTTTAATATTCTTTGTTCCAATGAATGCACAAGGTCTTAAAGTCATCAGCAGGCAATCATATGAAGAAATTGCCGTTAAAGCTGGATCACCTTTTGATTATCCACTTTCAAGTCGATTTGACGAAAATGACGCAGTTATCGTTTTAGACAATGTTTTTATTCCTTGGGAAGACGTTTTAACCTATAAAAATATTGAGATTACAAATGGTTTTAGACCTCAAACAGGTTGGTTAAACCGCTATACCTTCCAAGGCTGCACACGTTTTGCAGTAAAACTGGATTTCATGGTCGGATTGTTAATGAAAGCGACTGAATCTGCAGGCTCAAATAACTTTAGAGGAGTTCAGGCCGCAATTGGTGAAGTCATTGCCTGGAGAAATATGTTCTGGTCTATTTCAACTGCAATGGCAACTGATCCTGAAGAGGCCCCAGGAGGCTACGTCTTACCTAATAAAACGTATGCTACAGCTTATCGTACATTTGCCCCGATGGTTTGGCCTAAAGTTAAAGAAGTTTTTGAACAAGTTGTCGCAGGAGGTTTAATACAATTGCCATCAAGTTCTAAAGACTTTTTAAACCCTGAACTACGCCCATATCTTGACCAGTATTATAAAGGGTCTGGAGGTATTTCAGCTGAAGAGAGAGTGAAATTACTAAAAATGGTTTGGGATGCAATAGGAACTGAATTTGGTGGAAGAAATGAACTTTATGAGATTAATTATGCTGGTAATCAGGATGCGATACGTTTAGATAACTTGAAGATCGCAGAATCTAATGGTCAAATGAACCTGTTTAAACAATTTGTAGATGATGCTTTAAGTGACTATGATTTGAATGGTTGGACATCTAACACATGGTTTAACCCAGAACAGCAAGAGCTAAAAGTTTAGTTCGACTGGAGGTATTCCAAGATGGAAATGGTGTATTTACAGTATAAAGAGGATTTTTTAGAGATGTCACCTCAGTCAATGGCCATTGGTTTTTCGATGGTGTTCATTTAGGCCATCAAGAGCTTTTAAATGAAGCGAATAAACAAGCTAAGAGAAACAATCTAACATTTTCTGCGATGACCTTTACCCCTCACCCAAATGAAGTCATTAAAGGTAGAGGTTCCATCAAATATATTATGACACTTGAGGAAAAGATCGATAAGTTGAAATCACTCGGAGTTGAACGATTATATATAGTACCGTTTAATATGGATTTCGCTTCTCTTTCACCTCAGGACTTTATAGAGAACTATATATGTAAACTAACTGTTAAACATGTCGTTGTGGGATTTGATTTTACATTCGGTTTTAAAGCATCAGGTAATGCCAAGTTACTAGGAGAATTAAAAGATCAGTATGACTATCAATTATCAGTGATCGATAAGAAAAAAGTTAATAATGAAAAAATAAGTTCAACTAGAATAAGAGAATTGATTAGTAGTGGTGCGGTTGAGATGATTCCGTATTATTTAGGGAATCAATATTCTATTAAACCAGTTGTTCAATCAACAGAGAAAGAAGGTGTCTATAAGCTAGAGGTACCTGATTATTTAAACTGTCTAAAAGATACCTACTACGACGTAATGATTATACAAGGGAAAAATAAAATACCAGCTATCTATAAGAAAACAAGTCATTCATCAGATGGCCATTTTTTAGAAACGTTTGGTAAGAAGTTACTTTGTGAACAGTATGCTGAAATTAAGTTTTATAGAGCCATAAACGAAAAGTTTGATATGAAGGAGGCAAACAGATGAAGAACCGTACATTTCGAGATGCAATGGGAAAATTTGCAACGGGGGGTAACGATCGTTACAACTAAAGTAAATGATCAAACACATGGGATGACAGCAAATGCATTTATGTCAGTATCATTAGATCCTCAGCTCATTACAATATCAATCGACAATAATGCAAAAATGCTAGATTATATCAAAGAATCTGGGAAGTTTGCTGTTAGCATTTTAAAAGACGAACAAAAGAAGTCTCGATGCATTTTGCAGGACAAAAAGACAATCCAGATGTCGTAAGCTTTGATGAGGTATATGGGATTCCTATTATCCAAGACTCATTAGCATCAGTCATATGTGAAGTAGATAAAAGTGTCGAAGCTGGTGATCACACTTTATTTATTGGGGAAGTACTAGAGTTGAAACTAACAGATGGTAGTCCTTTAGCTTTTTTAGTGGTAAATATGGGAGTTACCAAGTGGTATAAAGAGGTGTTTTAGAGCACCTCTTTATTTATCAGTTTTGAAATAACAAATT
>NZ_BBCD01000005.1 GCF_001311865.1 Piscibacillus salipiscarius JCM 13188 | reverse complement strand
TTATATATTTTAGTCAGGGCTCTAATAATTAGAGCGATTGACAACATCGCGGGGTGGAGCAAGACCGTAAACATCTTGAATCATCTTCTGCGTAGGTTTTGCGAGGAGCGTAGGCATCGCCGAATTGGCTTGCAACGTGACGAGCAATTTAAAAAGTTAATAACATTTATAGTCAGGGCTCTAATAATAGAGTAATTGACAATATCGCGGGGTGGAGCAGTCTGGTAGCTCGTCGGGCTCATAACCCGGAGGTCGCAGGTTCAAATCCTGTCCCCGCAACCAATTTATTAAATCGACCATGAGTCGTGTATTTTTTTTGCAAAATCACAGTTACATTTATTACATAGATTAGTTTTATTCATCAATATGGTCCGGTAGTTCAGCTGGTTAGAATGCCTGCCTGTCACGCAGGAGGTCGCGGGTTCGAGTCCCGTCCGGACCGCCATGTTAGTTTAAAAAGTGTTAGCCTTGTGTGATACACAAGGTTTTGTTTTTTTAACCTATTATTTTTCATCCCCCTTACCCCTACGATGGCGTAGGGGGTAATTTTATGTAGAAACTAATCTATTTCCTATAAGTTATAATTTTTGCTATGATAGGCTTGAAATAGTTAATTAAAAGTAGGTCTTATACATGGATGAATTTAATTTTATAAAGGCTATTAAACCAAAATATTATAAACATTCATCAGTGGTTAAAGGAATTGGGGATGACGGTGCGATTATTCAGCCAAACTATAGTCAGCAGTTAGTCATAGCGACAGATACGATGGTTGAAAATATTCACTTTTCCTTAGAGTATATGAGTTTTGAAGATGTTGGTTATCGTGTGTTAGCTGCAAATTTAAGTGATTTGGCAGCTATGGGAAGTCAGCCGTTATATTATATAGTGAATATATCTAGTTCTAACCAGGTCTCAAATCAAGAGTTAGTTCGAATCATGAATGGTATGAAGGAATTAGCTGATTCATATAAAATGGATTTAATCGGAGGAGATACAACATCCTCTAACCAACTTGTCGTTACCGTTACAGTTTTTGGCCAGGTAGATCAAAATAAAAGAGATTAAGAAGTGTGGCAAAACCTGGTGATTCCGTGTTTGTAACAGGTTATCTAGGTGAATCAGGTTATGGATTTAAGTTACTTCAGTTAGGTGACTATCAACATCATAATCATTTTATAAAACAGCATATCAGACCTAGACCAAGGCTTGATTTCGTTAATACAACTGCTACGATTGATCGAATATGTCTTAACGATGTCAGTGATGGGCTATCATCTGAGTTAAATGAAATAGCCGACGCATCAAACGTTAGTATGTTAATCAATTGGGAGGACATTCCTGTTCACCCCGATATGACTTATCTTGAAGGTTTTGAGTTAGAGAAATTATTGTTATCAACAGGTGAAGATTTTCAACTAGTCGGTACCTGCAGCCAAAATGATTTGAAACAAATTCAAATTAACTGTCAACATGCTGGAATCAAGGTTTCAAAGATTGGTAAGGTTCTGGACAATAATCATGATCCAACTGTTTACATAAATAAAAATGGTACTAAAAGTCGTTTAGATTCACAAGGGTACCAACATGGAAAGTGTAAAGGTGATTAGATGTATCGAGTAAGAATGGAAAGCGTACAAGAAACAGTTCATTTTGCTGAGAATTTAGCTAAGTATTTAACACCTGGTGATGTCATTACACTTAATGGTGACTTAGGAGCAGGCAAAACAACATTCACGAAAGGTATAGCTAAAGGTTTAGGAGTTGAACGTACTGTGAATAGTCCTACTTATACCATTGTAAAAGAATATAAGGGGCGTTTGCCTTTATACCATATGGATGTATACCGTTTAGAGAATCAAGAAGAAGATATTGGATTTGATGAGTATTTTAATGGTGAAGGTGTTTCTGTTGTTGAATGGTCTAAGTTTATCGATGAATTTTTACCAGAAGAACGCTTGGAAATTGAGATTAATAAAGTCAGTGAAGAACATCGAGAATTACAGTTAAAACCTATAGGTGACAAATTTGAACACGTGTGTAAGGAGCTTTTTGCATGAAGAGTGGATTATGTATCGATACATCCAATCAACCTATGAGTATTGCATTATATAAAGATGACGTGATGGCTGCTGAAATGACGATAAACATTAAGCGCAATCATTCAGTTCAGCTTATGCCTAATATTGAGCACCTTATGAACCAAGTTAATTTAAAGCCTAATGAGCTAGAACAAATCGTTGTTGCCGAGGGACCAGGTTCATTTACGGGTATTCGAATTGGCATGACGACGGCAAAAACGTTAGCATGGTCATTAAACATTCCGATCAAGACGGTATCTAGTTTAGAACTCGTTGCAAGCTCATTATTATATCATAATGGACTTGTCTCTCCATTTTTTGATGCTAGAAGAGGTAATGTTTACGCAGGTCTGTATCGTGTAGCAGAAGGGCATATAGAACGTGTAGAAGACGATTGTAATATCGAAATGACAAGCTGGTTAGAAAAAGTGTCGCACTATAATGAAAAGGTGTTATTTGTAAGTCCAATGGTGGTTCATTTAAGGATGAAATAAATCAAAGTGGTGGAGTTTGGGTTACCCAACCATTTAACCTGCCAAAAGCTAGTTTATTATGGCAGCTTGCAGTAAGTAAAAAAGAAACACCTATTCATCTTGTGAAGCCTAATTATCTTAGAATCACGGAGGCAGAAGCAAACTTACAAAAAAGAGTGAAGAAGGTCATAAATCATGAATGAGGTTAAACATGATATAAAAGTTCGAAACATGGTGATTGAGGATCTACCAGATGTGATCGTCATAGAAAATGAATCGTTTCGTACACCGTGGAAGAAGCGAGACTTTTTACATGATTTATTAAAAAACTCCTTCTCTCATTATTTGGTTATAGAAGTGGAAGGTAGAGTTGTTGGATACTGTGGCGTATGGATTGTGCTTGAAGCTGCTCAAATCACTAACATTGCTGTATCACCAAAATACAGAGGGTTACAGCTTGGGAAGAAGCTTTTTAATGAGGTGTTAAATACTGTAGAAGAACATGGCGCATCAGAATTATCGCTTGAAGTTAGAGAATCTAACCAAGTGGCGCAAAACATGTATCAGCAATTTGGTTTAGAAGTCGTTGGTAAGCGTGAGAAGTATTATCAAGATGATGGAGAGGATGCCTTGGTTATGTGGGTGAAATTATGAAAACAAATGAAATGATATTAGCTATAGAAACAAGTTGTGATGAAACAGCTGCAGCGGTTATTAAAGGCGGAACAGAAATTCTATCTAACGTCGTCGCAACACAAATGGAAATCCATGAGCAGTTTGGCGGGGTCGTACCTGAGATTGCATCGCGTCACCACATTGAACAAATCACACTCGTCATTGAGCAAGCGTTAAATGAGGCAGACGTCTCAATGGATGAAGTAGATGCATTTGCAGTCACTGAAGGTCCTGGTCTCGTAGGAGCTCTCCTCATCGGTGTTAATGCAGCGAAGACTCTAGCCTTTGCTCACAACAAACCTCTCATTGGTGTGCATCATATTGCCGGTCATATTTATGCTAATAGATTAGAAAAAGAGTTTCAGTTTCCATTACTATCGTTAGTCGTTTCAGGTGGACATACTGAGTTAATTTATATGAAGGAGCACGGGCACTATGAAGTGATTGGAGAAACGCGTGATGATGCTGCAGGTGAGGCATATGATAAGGTCGCTAAAGCTTTAAAACTTCCGTATCCAGGTGGACCTGTGATCGATCAATTAGCGCAGGAAGGGGAGGATGTTTATAACTTCCCAAGAGCTTGGCTTGAAAAAGACTCTTATGATTTTAGCTTTAGTGGTTTAAAAACGTCCGTTATTAATAAACTAAACCAGCTAAATCAAAAAGGGGAAAGCTACCGAACTGAGGATTTAGCAGCTTCATTCCAAAATAGTGTAATTGATGTACTGGTTCAAAAAACATATCAAGCTGCGAAAGATTTGGAAGTAAAACAACTAATTGTAGCTGGTGGCGTGTCAGCGAACAAAGGGTTACGTGAAGCAATTAATCAAAAGTTTCAAGATGAAGACATTGAATTAATGATTCCACCGCTATATTTATGTACAGACAATGCGGCTATGATTGGAGCTGCTGCGTCTATTGAATACCATAACGGCCAATTTAAAGATTCAAAACTAAATGCTAACCCTGGTTTAATGCTAGGGTAATATATTAAATCCACAGACTTATTCTGAGCCTGTGGATTTTTTAATGCAAATATTAATGTGTCAGATGTTTAATTTGTGGGTAAAATCTGTGGATAACCAACTGTTTTATTGTGGACAAAGTGGATAACCCTGTTGAAAACTGAATTCATCCACTTTTTTCTGTTGATAACCTGTGATTAATCCAGTGACTCCAATTCTTCCTGTAATTCTCCCCATTCTTCCATTAAAGCTTCAATGGCTTCCTCGTTTTCTTTAATTGTTTGATTAATTTCTTGAAGCTTTGTGTAATCATTGACGTAATCTGGTTCGTACAGCTTCGGTTCATGCTCTTCAATCACTTGTTCATGCTCCACAATTTGTTCCTCGATGGATTTGATTCTCCGTTCGATCTTGCGTCGTTCTCGTTGAAGCTGCTTATTAGTTGGTTGATTAGGCATTTGTTCTTGTTGTTTTTGTGTAGCTTCAGCCTGTTTAATCGCCTCAAGCTGCGCTTCTTCATCTAACTTCTCTAAATAATAATCATAATCTCCTAAAAACATGCGTGAACCTTCATCTGACAATTCGAGAATTTGACTAGCAATACGATTAATAAAATAACGATCGTGTGAGACAAAGATAATTGTACCAGGGAAGTCACTAAGCGCTGCTTCTAACACTTCTTTACTATCTAAATCCAGATGGTTAGTTGGCTCGTCCATAATGAGAACATTTGCCTTTTGCATCATTAGTTTTGCAAGTAACACTCGCGCTTTCTCGCCACCACTTAACATACCGATTGTTTTTAGTACATCGTCTCCAGTAAATAAGAAATTGCCCAAGACTGTTCGAATATCTTTTTCTGGCATTAAAGGATATTCATCCCATAATTCTTGTAGAGCCGTTTTATGTGGATTTAATGTGGATTGTTCCTGATCATAATAGCCAAACTCCACATTGGTTCCATGTTGAATGTTTCCTTCAACATGGTCAATACGGTCCAAAATAGCTTTTAATAACGTTGATTTACCAATGCCGTTCGGGCCGACAACTGCGATTCGGTCACCCCGATTAACTCGAAAGGACACATCACTAAATACTGGATCATCGAGCGCAGCGTATTTGGCCGATAGATTTTCGACTTTCAGCACATCATTACCGCTTTTTCGTTTTATATCAAAAGAGAATTTGGCTGAATGGTCATCCAATGTTGGTTTATCCATCTTGTCCATTTTCTCTAGCTTTTTACGTCTTGATTTGGCCTGTTTACTTGTTGAATCACGTGCGATGTTTTTCTGAATATAGACTTCTAATTTTTTAATTTCCTCTTGTTGTTTCTCGAATCGCTTAACTTCAAGCTCATAGTCTTCAGCCCGCTTTTGCAAGAAATAGGAATAGTTCCCGTGATACTTTTTAACGGACTGAAAAGCGACGTCATAAACGGTGTTAACTGTCTCATCTAAAAAGTAGCGGTCGTGTGAGACGATGACGACAGCCCCTGGGTAACTTTTCAGATACCCCTCGAGCCAGCGTAATGTATCAATATCCAAATGGTTGGTAGGCTCATCTAAAATGAGCACATCAGGTTTAGATAAAAGTAGTTTACCTAAGGCGAGCCGAGTTTTTTGTCCACCGCTTAGTTCTTGGATTGGCGTACTAAAATCAAAACCACCAAAGTTTAACCCTTGCAGTACGGATTCGATGTCAGCTTCGTAATGAAAACCACCTCGTTGTTCGAAGTCATTTTGTTTAGCATCATATTGTGATAAAAGCTGTTCGTATTTCTTTTCGTTTTGTAGAAACTCAGGGTCTGCCATATTTGCTTCCATTCGACGAAGCTCTTGTTCAAGCTGTATTAATGGAGTATATACTTCTAACATCTCATCCCAAATAGAACGGTCTGAATCAAGCCCTGTATGTTGATCAAGGTAACCAACTGTTACATCTTTCGGCTTGAAAATCTCCCCTTCATCATAAGGAGTTTGTTCCGACATGATTTTAAGTAAGGTTGATTTGCCTGCCCCATTACGCCCGACAATCGCAATTCGGTCATCATGATGTACTTCTAATTTAATTTTCGATAGAATAAGGTCAGCACCAAAATATTTACTTATATTATTTAATTGCATGACAATCATTGTTTATTCACCTCAACGTGCACTAGTGTATCTATTTTATCACTAATACGCAATGAACCATATTAAAGGAGACGAAATCATGTCCGAGGAAAAGATTCCACAGGCAACTGCTAAACGTTTGCCGTTATACTATAGACATTTGAATTTACTTCATAACCAAGGGAAAACACGCATCTCATCGCGTGAACTAAGCGAACTGATTAAAGTCGATTCGGCTACGATCCGAAAAGACTTTTCTTATTTTGGAGAGCTTGGCCGTAAAGGTTATGGTTACGATATTGCGCACTTACTTCAGTTTTTTAGAAAGCTACTTGACCAGGATGAGGTGGCAAGTGTTGCCTTAGTCGGTGTTGGTAACCTAGGCACGGCCTTACTTCACTACAATTTTATGAAAAAAGGCAATACCCGCGTTGAAATGGCTTTCGATACGAACCATAGTAAAATAGGGTCTGAAATCAGTGAAGTTCCAATCTTTCATGTCGATGATCTTGAAAAAGAGATAAAACGGAAAGGTATTAAAGTTGCTATTTTAACGGTACCAGCAAGAGTTTCTCAACAAGTGACTGACCGATTAGTTGACTGCGGGATTGAAGGTATATTAAACTTCACACCTTCAAGGTTAACCGTGCCAGACCATGTCCGGGTGCATCACATTGATTTATCCATTGAACTACAAACGTTAGTTTACTTTTTAAAGCAAAGCTCTGAGTAGGGTTTTCTTTTTCTGTTATTTAGAAGTAAAATAATTCGTATAACGAAATAATGTTGGAGGCCAACATGGGGAAACTTGATCAAAAATGGTTAGTCGTCATATCCGTTATTACGGGGACGTTCACCGTTATTTTAAATAATAGTATGCTTAATCCGGTACTTCCGGAACTCATGAAAATATTTGATACCGATGCAGTTGGAGTCAGTTGGATCCTGACTATTTTTATGATTGCAATGGGTATGACGATGCCAGTAACAGGATTTTTAGGCGACCGGTATGGGAAGAAGAAGATATACATTATTGGACTATCATTATTCGCATTTGGCTCTATTTTAGGAGCGATTTCACAATGGTTAAGTATGGTGATCATCGCAAGAGCCATCCAGGGAATCGCTGGAGGCCTTATGATGCCAAACGCCATGGCTTTGATTTTCCAAGCCTTCCCGAGAAATCAGCGCGGGTATGCAGTTGGAATCTACGGGGTATCCGCTATGGTCGCACCAGCTATTGGACCGACTATTGGTGGTGTTATATCTGAAAATTTTGATTGGTATTTCTTATTTTTATTCAATTTACCATTTGCGGCATTAGGAATTTTCTTTTCAGCTAAATATCTAATTAAGACAATGCCAGATCCTTCACGTATTTTTGACTGGAAAGGATTTGCGATTATCACAGCCGGAGTTGGAGCAGTTTTATACGTATTAGGCCAAGGACGTAACTTTGAGCAGGCCGTAAACTGGATGAATCTAGGCATTCTTGTATTGGGCATCGTTTTAATTATTGTGTTTATCAAGTATGAATTAAAGCTTGATTCGCCATTATTAGAACTTTCGGTGTTTAAAGTGAAAACTTACCGGTACTCGATTATTGCAACATCAGCTGCATCAATTGGACTGTTTTCAAACTTATTTTTACTTCCGTATATGATTCAGGAAGCGTTTGAATTGAGTATGGTAAAGACGGGGTTAATCTTTCTGCCAAGTGCTTTAGCAAGCGGCGCATTTATGACGATTGGCGGTAGGATCTTAGATAAAAAAGGTCCGAAACTCGTCGTACCAACAGGGTTAATAATTTTAACGTTTGCGAGTTTGATGTTTGGCTTTGTTGATTTAAGTACATCTTATTGGATGCTTTTGGCGATTAATATCGTTCATGGACTCGGTTTAGGGTTTGGTAATATGCCAGCTACAACGGCTGGGATGAATGCTATTCCAGACCATTTAGTTGCTCAAGGCTCAGCAATGAACAATCTGATTCGTCAAATATCATCATCACTTGGTATTGTCATTTTCTCAGTTTATTATGAAGTCAGACGAGGCCAGTACATGTTGTTTGATGAACTAACGATGCAGGAGGCAACTCTTCAGGCTATCAATGAAGCATTTATTTTAGCTGCGATTATTGTTGCATTAAGTATCCCGTTTGCCTTTAAGATGAAAGGAATTGAACATACAGAAAAGGAATAATCCGGATAGGGATTATTCCTTTTTATTTAGACGTTTATATATGAAATATCTCGTTAGAATACGAATCGCTACACCGATGTCAAAAGTCGCAACAATCGTAAAAATAATCGTTGCAAAATTCCAAATCGTATCATCAGCATATTGCAATGCTAAATAAACAAAAGCAAGTCCCATTAAAAAGTACATCGTTGCTAGAAAATATGGTGAAGCTCTCATGTATTATCCTCCAATTAAAATCATAGCTGCATTCTGGTATTCCTGTAATTGCTTTTCTAAGTCCTCAAGATCCACAGTTAGTTGTAACAATACGACCGTCGTATTCATGGCCATATGAACTAAAATAGGAACGAGAATTCGTTTTGTCTTTACATATAAATAAGCAAAAACAAGACCCATCGCGATATAAGTTAATGTAAACGTGAAATCTAAATGAAGCACACTAAATAGTGAAGATGAAATCACGGCAGCTAGGAAAAAGTTCATCTTTTTATACAATTGCCCAAAAATGATTTTTCTAAAGATAATTTCCTCTAATAATGGCGCAAATAGAATTGGTAAAATGATAAACCAAATGTTATTGTCGATGTAATCCATGATTAATGCAGTGTTTTCTGAAGATTGTTCAATATCAAATACGGTCACATTAATGATGGACGAAATGTATTGAGCTAAAAAGGCTAAGAAAAACCATAAATCGACCACTTAATCATATAGCCATAACTTGGACGATTTCGCATTTCACTCTGCTTCATATCCGGCATTAATATTTTTATGATAAAAATGGATGCAATCGCCATTCCTAATATAGAAGAGAAAACCATCGCATCTATTTCTGATAATCCAAAAAGGATATTCCGAGCGGGATTCCTATAGCAGGGAAAAGTTGTGCTGCGACGTAAAGTATAATGATTCCCCAATATCGTTTTGGCAAGTTGATCGTCCCCTTTAATTAAAACTTAATTTATGACTCGCTTTCGGTGAACGCTTGCCGTGGGCACGCGCTTCAACTTCACAAAACTCACTTCCGTTCGTTTTGTGGGATTTTCAGCTCGTGCTGTTCCCACTGGCGTCGTCACCTACGCTCGTCTTTAGTCGTTACATTTCTAAAAAGTTAAGTCTTTTTTTATCATACTTTCAGAAATCTAAATCTCTATAAGGTTTATTCTATAACAATATAAAAAATGAAACAAAAATTTAGGTTTTTTACTTGCAAAAGTTCCTGAGATTCATTATTATAATAATTGGAATTAGCACTCACCAATGTTAAGTGCTAATAATCATCTTCAACATAAATTTGGAGGAGGTTTTTGACGTGTTAAAACCACTAGGTGATCGCGTAATCGTGGAAGTTCTAGAACAAGAAGAAAAAACATCAAGCGGGATTGTGTTACCTGATTCTGCTAAAGAAAAGCCTCAAGAAGGTAAAGTTGTTGCAGTTGGCTCTGGCCGAGTAACTGACAACGGTGAAAAAGTAGAACTAGAAGTTAAGTCAGGTGACCATGTCATCTATTCTAAGTTCGCTGGGACAGAAGTTAAGCAAAACGGTAACGAGTACTTAGTTTTACGCGAAAGCGACATTTTAGCAGTAGTAGAGTAATCTACGAACACATACTATTAAGGAGGGCATTTTATTATGGCTAAAGAACTAAAATTTAGCGAAGAAGCTCGCCGTGCTATGCTTCGCGGTGTAGACACATTAGCTGATGCAGTAAAAGTAACTTTAGGACCTAAAGGACGTAACGTTGTATTAGATAAGAAATTCGGTTCACCATTAATCACTAACGATGGTGTAACAATCGCAAAAGAAATCGAGTTAGAGAATAAATTTGAAAACATGGGCGCTCAGTTAGTTTCTGAAGTTGCATCTAAAACAAACGATGTTGCTGGTGACGGTACAACAACAGCTACCGTATTAGCACAAGCAATGATTCGTGAAGGCCTTAAGAACGTTACTTCTGGTGCAAACCCAGTTGGCTTACGTCGCGGAATCGAAAAGTCTGTAGAGGTTGCAACTGAAGAGCTTCGTTCAATTTCTAAGCCAATTGAAGGAAAAGATTCAATCGCACAAGTTGCTTCGATTTCAGCTGCTGACAATGAAGTTGGTCAGTTAATCGCTGAAGCAATGGAGCGCGTTGGTAACGACGGTGTTATTACAATTGAAGAATCTAAAGGCTTCAACACTGAGCTAGAAGTTGTAGAAGGTATGCAGTTCGACCGTGGTTATGCTTCTCCATACATGGTAACTGACCAAGACAAAATGGAAGCTGTATTAGAAGATCCTTACATCTTAATCACAGATAAGAAGATCTCTAACATCCAAGAAGTGCTTCCAGTACTAGAGCAAGTTGTACAACAAAGCAAACCAATCTTAATCATTTCTGAAGATGTTGAAGGTGAAGCACTTGCAACATTAGTTGTGAATAAGCTTCGTGGAACGTTTAATGCAGTAGCGGTTAAAGCTCCTGGATTTGGCGATCGTCGTAAAGCTATGCTTGAAGACATTGCAACTCTAACTGGTGCTGAAGTCATTACAGAAGACTTAGGTCTAGACCTTAAGAGTGCAACAATCGATCAATTAGGTCGCGCATCTAAAGTTGTTGTAACGAAAGAAAACACAACAATCGTTGAAGGCGCTGGCGACACTGAAAAGCTAGCGGCACGCGTGAACCAAATTCGTGCACAATTAGAAGAAACAACTTCTGACTTTGACAAAGAAAAATTACAAGAACGTCTTGCAAAACTTGCAGGCGGCGTAGCAGTAATCAAAGTTGGAGCAGCTACTGAAACAGAACTTAAAGAACGCAAACTTCGTATTGAAGACGCCTTAAACTCTACTCGCGCAGCAGTAGAAGAAGGTATTGTTTCAGGTGGTGGAACAGCACTTGTTAACATTTATAATAAAGTAGCTAGCCTAGATCTCGAAGGTGACGAAGCAACTGGTCAACACATCGTTCTTCGCGCATTAGAAGAGCCAGTACGTCAAATCGTTCAAAACGCTGGTTTAGATGGATCGATCATCGTTGAGAAACTAAAACACGAAGAAGTAGGTGTTGGTTACAACGCAGCTTCAGGTGAATGGATAAACATGGTTGACGCAGGTATCGTTGACCCTACTAAAGTAACCCGTTCAGCACTACAAAACGCAGCATCTGTTGCGGCAATGTTCCTAACAACTGAAGCAGTTGTTGCAGACCACCCAGATGAAAAACGACGGCGCGCCTGATATGGGCGGCATGGGCGGCGGAATGCCGGGCATGATGTAATACCCAAATAAAAAAAGTTATTTGAATTATATAAGGCTCTTCACTCGTCTTGAGTGTGGAGCCTTTTTATACATAAATTTTTAAAAAACGATTTAATGAATAGTTATCATAAAACCACGGTCGTCCACATAAAATTCAATAAGCAACATGTATAACATTTCAAAGGAGTGGAACAGCATGAGAGGTTTAGGTTCTATTGCACTTGTTTTACTTATCGTTGGAGGTTTGAATTGGCTTTTAGTTGGATTGCTTCAATTTGATCTGGTTGCGACATTGTTTGGTGGACAAGACGCGCTATTATCACGAATTGTTTATACGTTAGTTGGTCTTTCAGCTTTATATGCCTTAACGTTTGTAAGTAAATTTAAGTAAGTCCTTGATCCCCGTACTTCAATGAGTATGGGGATTAATGCATTTAACTCAATGCACAGTTTCATTCCTAATACATGCATAATTTTTGACTTTAAGCAAAAATACCTTTACAAAGGTTGAATAAAATTTGTAAAGGGTGATATATATGCGTGGTTTAGATACTTTAGCACTTGTATTATTGATTATAGGTGGGTTGAACTGGCTTTTAGTCGGATTATTCCAGTGGGATTTAGTCGCAGGCATTTTTGGAGGTCAGGATTCAGCATTATCAAGAATTATTTATTCTCTAGTTGGGATTGCTGCGCTTTACGCATTTACGTTTTTCGCAAAATTTGATCACGAATAAGTTTGACTGTCAAACGCTCAGAGTAGAATCTGGGCGTTTTAGTTTTATCTAAAAAAATACCATAAATAAAGTAAATTAATAGGCCAACAATTATTATAGATCCAGTGACTTTCCAGTTTAACCCTCCGACTAAATCAGCCAGGTTGCTCCCGTGCACACTACTTGAGGGATTTTTTAATTCCTCTTGTCTTAACCTTTCTCTTCTCTCTTCAGGAGATTCATGATCTTTATTCATATTAAACCACCTTTAAATTACATTATTAAAATCCTTAATTATCAATGATGCCATTTTTTAAGCACATGATAAATAGTTTTTCTTATGTTTTTGCAGTCCTCATTAAATGAGAGTCGGAAGAAGTAGGTATGAAAGAACTTCAAAATTATTGACCTCTTATAAAAGAAGTTTAAAGAGTAATCTTCGTCACTCAATAAGTCGTTAAGCTCATCTGATATGTTATAAATCAATTTAATAATCTCATCGTCAGAAACTCCATTGTCAGTTAATGCCTCCAATACAAAGATTAATCTTTCTTCTTCATCATCAATATAAGGTGCGTTCATTGTATTACCTTTATTAAGTAAACAGAGTTTAACGACATTCAGACAATCAAAATGTAAGTCCTGATCAAACTTCGGATGTTTAACGGCTTCTGTTAATAAATCAGCCCCATGAGCAATGCTGTGTGCCCAACCTTTATCTTTTACAAAACCTCGAATGTCCTTTTCAAGTTCTAAATAATGGATGCTGCACTCAAATGCTTTATTTAATAGGTCGTCTGACAAAAGCAGATTCTTCCTATCCTTTTGTAAAATTAATGCTATCACTAAAGCTGAAAATGAACGAGTGAAAACTGAATCACTTTCTGGTTCTTCAATATTATAGAATAGATTTTCAAGACATACGTTGAGGATATGTTCCATTGTTGATCTATTCAGAGAGTCTGTGGTGATGAGAGTTCCAAACTTATTGTAGATGATAGAATCTCTAAGCTCTGAATCAGTTGAACCAATGTTACTTAACATCATTTCTATAACATGATCTAGATCTTTATTTGAACTAATATCCCAGTTCTTTATTTTTGATTTTAATGACATAACTACCTCCAGGAAAATCGGTGTTACACTTTTCAATTTATTATTGTTAAAGTTTAGTGTTTAGTTTTGGTGTATACGGACTTCTAAATTGTGTTGAGCGTTGGTGGCGACTCCAGCGGGAACAGCACGAGCTGAAGATCCACATTGAGAAGAAAAGGTTTTTCTTCTCAATGTTAGCTGAGGCCGTGCCCGCGGAAAGCGTACACCGAAAGCGAAACACATAAACAACAACGAAGTTTTGTTAGTTTTTAATTGAAAGTAATAAGTTAAATTCTATTTTAACAAAACATTTAGACTAATTTTTACAAATGTTTTAAATTATATTACAGTTATTGTAGTGAACATTATAATAAGGGGTATACCATGGATAAGTGTTTTTGTTATGAGAAATTTAAGGACCAATTACCTAAAGATGTTAAAATTACTTGTTTTAAAGAAAAATGCCGTAATTATCGCGAGAATATGAAAAACTTAGGGAACAAAAGGATTCATAAGTATACTTTGCTAACCTATTAGTTAAAACTTTTATAGTATGATAGAATTATATGAAATTTGTGGGAGGTAGAAAGGAATGACGCAACAGATGACAGCCCAGCAAAACAAGATCGAATCGGTGTTACATAATATCGAACAAGTAATGGTAGGAAAAAAGGAAGCGATTGAGCTTAGTTTGCTTGCTCTATTAGCTGAAGGGCATGTGTTACTTGAAGATGTGCCTGGTGTCGGTAAAACAATGCTCGTTCGTGCATTAGCCAAGTCATTCAATTTAGACTTCAAAAGAATTCAGTTCACACCTGACTTATTACCATCTGATGTAACAGGTGTTTCGATTTATAATCAAAAAGAAATGAACTTTGAGTTTCGTCCTGGCCCGATTTTAGGAAATATTGTTTTGGCAGATGAAATCAACCGGACGTCTCCAAAGACCCAGTCAGCTTTATTAGAAAGTATGGAAGAGAAGCACATTACGGTAGATGGGGCGACCATGGAATTAAAGCGGCCGTTTTGTGATGGCAACTCAGAACCCGATTGAATATGAAGGTACTTACCCACTTCCTGAAGCGCAATTAGACCGTTTTCTGTTAAAACTCCACTTAGGCTATCCTTCTGTCAATGATGAAATCCAGATGCTTGACCGAACAACTTCCGTACACCCAATTGAAACGTTAGAAGCGGTTATGACTAAAGAGGATTTACTGAAGCTTCAAGAAGAAGTTAAGGATGTCCACGTTAGTGATGCTATTAAAAAATATATCGTCTACTTAGTTGATGCAACTCGTAAGCATCCATTACTCGATTTAGGAGCTAGTCCGCGTGCTTCTATTGCGCTTATGAAAGCGGCTAAGGCTTATGCTTTTATTCAAAACGTGACTATGTACTGCCTGACGATATTAAGTACTTAATGAAGCATGTGCTAGGGCATCGTGTGATGATTTCATCTGAAGCGAAATTTGAAGGAAAAACAGCTACTTCGATCCTTGATGACATTGTTCGTAAAACGATTGTTCCAATTGAGAGAGGTTAATGATGTTAAAGCCTTTTTCCACAATTGTAAGGTTGGTTCTGGTTGTTGTATTACTCGGGATATTGTTTTCATATGCAATGTTTCAAGGTGGGTTTGTTAGCTGGTTTTGTTCTTTAGTTTTTTACCGATTCTCCTATATTCATTCTTAATTGTTTTATATCCATTATCTTGGCTGAAAGTGGATCGTAGCGTATCTAAAAGATACATCCAAGCTGGTCAGTCACTTAATGTCAAAATTACGGTTAAAAGTCACTTGCCTTTACCGATTCTTTTTTTAATCATTGAAGACCAGTTACCTAGAAGCATTCATTATAGTGATACGCGTCATTTTAAGTATCAGTTTTTGAGAAAGCCAAGTTCGTTACTAAAATCAGATACTTATAAAACGATCATTTTCCCAAGGTTTAGAAGGCAAGTAGTCTATGAATATGAGATTACCTCTGTTCCGCGTGGTTCACATGAATTAACGGATGTTCGTTTAGTGACGGGAGACTTTCTCGGTCTAGTGAGTAAAGAACATGTGTACTCCAATCGAGTAAGTATATTAAGTGAGCCTAGGGAAGTTCCACTAAGATTAAAAAATGATATCTCTTATTTTGAAGAAGGAGAGCAAACGGCCTATTCTATAAAAGCGAATCATACGAATCTAGTCTCTGGTGTTAGGGATTATGCGCCAGGTGACAGGGTATCGTGGTTAGACTGGAAAACAACGGCGAGAAAGCAGAAGCTTGTAACTAAAGAATTTGAACAGGAAAAGCATAAGGATTTAACGGTCGTTCTAAATGGGATTCAGTCTGAGGAAGATGACTGGTTAGCTTTTGAAGGTTCAGTGGAAATGGCGAATTCAATCGTTCGTGAATCTATTGACGATCATGGGAAAGTGTCATTTGTTGCAATTGGTGAGAATCGTCATGAGATTCAGCTAGAACGAGGCCGAAGAGATTTAGATCGCTTAACTCGCTTTTTAGCAGAAGTGAAACTAGTAGATGAATCTAAGCCGTTTTCATCTAAACTATTAAAAGAAGGAATGCTCATTTCGAAAGATCGAAATATTGTTGTCATTACGCATGAACTAGATCCTCATTTGCATCGTACGATGAGCCGAATTAATCAACAAGATGCGAAGGTGAGTTTGATTTATATTCGTAGTAAGCACCTAGTGTCTTCTCGTGAAAGACAAGGGTTAGATCAACTTAAGCAAGAAGGTGTCATCGTGACATGGCTTAATGAGGATCAATTAACAGGGAGAATAATTGAGGTGAACACATAATGCTTAATGGTAAAGCGGGGGAATGGATCTCAATAGTTTTATATGGTGGAAGTATGTTGTTACTGCTTGAGTGGATTTATCCGCTTGATGAAGTAACCAAACAGGCTATACGTCAACGTTTGTGATGTTCATTGCATTATGCTTTATATTATCTGCCACTCAATTAGCATTTTGGATTGTGTCACCAATTAAATTTCTCGGTCTGTTATTTGTGCTTCATCAATTATTCTTTCAGCCTAGTTTTTTATCTAAGGAATGGGTATCGTTATTTTGGGATCAAATACAGTTGAATGTTGCCTTTTATTGACGGCAGATTGGGTGTCATTAACGCCATTCTTTAGAACTCTATTATTTTTAATCTTACTATGGATGTTAAGTTACTTATTATATTATTGGTTCGCGGTTCGGAAAAAACCGTTTTCGTTTATATTGTTTACATTCGTCTATTTAACGGTACTTGATACATTTACCACATTTGACGCTAGTACGGCGATTATTAGAGCGTTCGTCATCGGTGTTGGTATCATGGGTGTAGCATATTTGCAGCATCTATTAGAGAAAGAAAATATGCGTATGCCGGCGATGAAAACGTTGATGATGTGGATTGCTCCGCTATTATTGGTGATTGGCTTTAGTACCGTGGTTGGTTATGCTGCGCCAAAGTTTGACCCGATTTGGCCAGACCCTGTACCTTTTATTCAAAGTACTGCTGAAGGTAGTGGTTTTGGGGATGGACCAGGCGCCGGTGTCCAAAAGATAGGGTATGGTGAAAATGATGAACGATTAGGAGGCGGCTTTGTACAAGACGATACAACGGTCTTCTATGCTGAAGCGCCAGGTACTCAGTACTGGAAGGTGGAAACGAAGGATACATACACCGGAAAGGGCTGGGTTAGAAGTCAAGAGGGTCAGTTTGAACGGACTGAAGGCACTTTACAGGAGCTCCAACCTTATTCTGATCTTGTTGAATTGAATGAGGATTATGCGAGTATTCAATTTGAAGACCCAGGTTTGCTAGATAAATTGGTTTATACTTATGGCGCTGAGGCTGTGACTTATGTTCAAGATAGTATGAACTTCGATGTTAATGCGATTACAGGTGAAGTAATTCCAGTTGTAAATGGTGAGACAGCATTACCTGATGCTTATCGTATTGATCTGCAGCGGCCATCATTCCCAGTTGAAGACATGCGCTCAGTGACGGAAGCAGGGGAAGCAGATGATCAGTATTTACAACTTCCTGAGGGTTTACCAGACGAGTTGTAAGGTTAGCAGAGGAGATTACGTCTGAGCACGATAATCGTTATGATAAAGCGAAGGCTATTGAAGAATATTTTTCAACAAACAATTTTATCTATGAGACGCAGGATGTTGCAGTGCCTGGTGAAGATGAAGATTATGTGGATCAATTTTTATTTGAAACGAAGGCAGGTTATTGTGATAACTTCTCAACATCCATGGTCGTTTTATTAAGAGCTGTTGATATACCTGCTCGTTGGGCAAAAGGCTTTACTGAAGGTGAGCGCTTATCAGGTGAAAATATCTTTGAGGGTAGTAAGCCCGAATATGAAGTGACTAATAACAATGCTCACTCATGGGTAGAAGTTTATTTCCCTAATGTTGGCTGGGTACCATTTGAGCCAACAGTTGGTTTTGATAACAATAGTAGCTTTAACTATGGGGAGCGACAAGATGACCAACTTGAGCAGGAAGATCAGGAGCTTGAACAACCTGAAACACCTGAAATGCCGAAGCCTGAGGAAGGTCAAGAACAGGAAGAAGACGACAGTCAAGCAGCTGCAGGCTGGTCTATTTCAAAACCGATGCAATTTACTTTAATAGGTGCTGCGGTCGTCCTATTAGCTCTCGTCATTTGGTTAATTATAAGAAAGCGACTCGTCATCATGAGTAAATGGAAGGGCAAGAGGCTAGAGCAGCATGCTGATGTAGACACGTTTACAGAGGGCTATCAATTTTTACTTCAAGCACTAGCTAAAAAAGGCTTAATTTTGAAAGAGGGACAGACACTTCGTGAATACGCTTCAGATGTAGATCTTTGGTTTGGCCATGGGGAGATGTCAAAGCTGACCACTTATTATGAAAGAGTCATATACCGTGATGAACCAATGGATGAACATCATCGTGAAGTGTACCGGTTATGGAATCGTCTAGTAAATGAAATCTTAGCTTGACGCACAAGTTAAACGGGTGTACAGTATTATTGTACAAAAATTAAATGAAACACCTCGTATAATATTGGGGATACGGCCCAAGAGTTTCTACCGAACCACCGTAAATGGTTCGACTACGGGGATTGCATATATATTATGTCGTGTTCGTGGAGTGAATCCACACACGTCTCATTTGCAATTTTCCTCGTTAAAAACTCTTGGTACAGATGCCAAGAGTTTTTTGTATTTAAGCGTCTTTAACATCGAGGGTGTTTCTTCTTTGGGGGAGGAACCACAATGAAGAAGTATTTTAAGTTTGACGAATACGGTACGAACTATCGTAAAGAAACGATGGCAGGGTTAACGACCTTTCTAGCTATGGCCTATATTTTATTTGTTAACCCTAATGTTTTATCTTTAGCTGATATTGAAGAGCTGCCAGCAGGTGTAACGCGAATGGACCCTGGTGCGATCTTCACCGCAACAGCTTTAGCTGCTGCCATCGGTACACTTATTATGGGATTAGTTGCACGTTACCCGATTGCGCTCGCTCCGGGTATGGGTCTAAATGCATTCTTTGCTTACACAGTTGTTTTAGGATTTGGAATCCCGTGGGAAACTGCACTAGCAGGAGTGCTTGCATCAGGATTGATTTTCGTCGTTTTAACCGTTACAGGTGTACGCGAACGAGTGATTAACGCCATTCCTAATAATTTAAAACTAGCGGTTGGTGCTGGAATTGGTTTATTTATTGCCTTTATAGGATTGACAAATGTCGGGATCATTGAAGCGGATCCCGCGACGTTTTTAACGCTTGGTGATTTAACAGAACCACATACACTACTAGCTATTTTTGGTGTGTTTGCGACAGTCATCTTACTCGTTTTAGGCTTTAAAGGTGGAGTCTTCTATGGCATGATTCTGACATCTATAGCTGGAATGGTAGTAGGCCTGATTGATCCGCCAAGTGGGATTAATGGCGTTATTGGCTCTGTTCCTAGTTTAGAGCCTACTTTCGGTGCTGCACTTACGCACTTCGGAAACATTTTCACGTTAGATATGTTAGTCGTTATTTTAACGTTCTTGTTCGTTGACTTTTTCGATACAGCTGGTACATTAGTTGCTGTTGCGACGCAAGGTGGTTTAATGAAAAATGGAAAATTACCTCGTGCTAACCGTGCGCTATTCTCGGATTCAGCGGCAACGGTTGCAGGATCTGTATTAGGTACTTCGACAACAACGTCATTTATTGAATCAACAACAGGGGTTAGTGCAGGAGGACGTACTGGGTTTGCATCCATTGTGACCGCAGCACTCTTCTTACTAGCATTGCTTTTTTCACCTTTATTAAGTGTTGTGACATCAGAAGTAACAGCACCTGCATTAATTATTGTCGGTATTTTAATGGCTGCCAACTTAAAGAATATCGATTGGGATCAATTTGAAATTGCTGTACCAGCCTTTCTAACAGTCATTGCCATGCCGTTAACTTATAGCATTGCAACAGGGATTGCCGTAGGATTTATTTTCTATCCGATTACAATGTTATTAAAAGGCCGAGGTAAAGAGATTCATCCGATCATGTACGGATTATTCGTCATCTTTATTCTTTACTTCATTTTCTTAACGGAGTAATTATTTGTCGCCTTCTTTGATTTGGATCGATTTAGAGCGATGAGAATCATGAACATCTTTATACAAATGAATATAGACAAGGCCATGTTCGTAGCGGGCGTGAATCTTGTCTTCCCTGACTTTATAAGGGAGCTCAATCGACCGGTTGAAGCTCCCTTGTATTATTTCCTCTTGAATAAGTTCATAACCACTCGCTGACAGCTTAATCTCACCTTCAACTTTTAAATGGTAACCATCGATTGCACAGTGAATCTGTTTGATTTGGTTAATTCCGGGAATGTTAATGACACATAAAATTTCATAATCTTTTTTAAATATATTGACTTGTGGGATATTCGGTTTTAAAATACTTTCAAATTCATTCCAAAAAGGTTCTCCGAAAAATTGATCAATGTTCTTTCGCCAGTCATGCATATGTTTAAACGAATTCATCAAGTCGATCATTCCTTTTCTTAATTCTTCTGCATTAACATATGCAAATAGGCGAACAGTTGATATAATAGCTATTACAAAAGAGGTGATGTCCATATGTTGGAAAATGGCATCGTGATGCTCGCAATTATTTTAAGTGTTAATATCATTTACGTCTCATTATTAACCGTACGTATGATCTTTACATTAAAAGGAAAACGGTATATTGCTGCATCCGTTGGTGTATTTGAAATTACAACGTATACACTGGGATTAGGACTTGTTTTAGAAAATTTAGATCAAATACAAACTTAATTGCTTATGCGTTAGGATTTGGTATTGGGGTCATCACAGGGATGAAGATTGAAGAAAAGCTGGCAATTGGTTATATTACAGTTAACATTATCTCATCTAATCCAGATATACCGTTTACTGAAACCTTAAGAGAAAAAGGTTATGGAGTTACGAGTTGGTATGCATATGGAATGGAAGGAGACCGCCTGGCGATGCAGGTGTTAACTCCAAGGAAATATGAGTTAATGCTTTATGAGACCATCAAAGACATTGACCCTAAAGCATTTATCATTGCTTATGAACCGCGCCAAATCTTTGGAGGCTTCTGGGTTAAGAAAGTTAAAGGGAGTAAATTAAACGTGAAGAAGAAAAATACAGAGTGAGTGATTATAAATCGATTAATGAATGTGTCGATCAAATTAAAAAAGATGGATATATGCCTGTGAAACGGTTCGAGAAACCAGTGTTCAAAGAAACAAAAGGTGACCCAGAACCAGTCAGACAGGACATCATATTTGAAGCGGTAAAAGTGGAAGAATAAAATGCCCTGGGTTCAGGGCATTTTTGATAAAGGGTGTAGCTATTTTGACTCTGATTGCTCATGGTGTTGTTCTTGATTCATCTTTTGCTGAACCACATCAGTAACGGGACAATAACGAACAATACCTTCAGCGACTTTCATCGACGACATTAACACAATCATCCAGTAGCTTTGATTCCAAGGACGCTTAACTAACTTTACAGCACCATAAACGGTTAAGAATAACCCTAACGTAATTCGTGTTAATGCGTTAATCGTACCAATGTTTTGTTTTCCCATTTTACCCCTTCCCTTCACAGTTTTAATGTATTAAAATTTGACTATAGATAGTTTTGAAACGGGGGATTTTAATGAATGAACATTTATATAGATGGCGTAATAAGCAACTACGAGAACATGTAGCTGTCATTGACGGCCATCTCGCACCTACAAAAATTTTGAAACAAGCAACCTACTTAAACGTCTACTTAAAGAAATGGTTAACGGCAAATATTTGGATCTATGAAGATCGCATTGTTTATGTAGGCGATGATATGCCTGAACGGACGTCGCAATCAACAGAGATTGTTGATTGTCAAGAACAATATTTAGTTCCAGGCTACGTTGAACCACATGCTCACCCATTTCAGTTATATAATCCCCATTCCTTAGCTGAATATGCACTTAAAACAGGAACAACCACTTTAGTGAATGATAATCTAATGTGGCTTTTATTATTAAATCAAAAGAAAGCGTTTTCTTTATTAGATGAAATGCAGAACTTGCCTGTTTCAATGTTCTGGTGGTCACGTTTTAGTTCACAATCTGAGCTACGTGATGAGTCAGAGTTTCTAGATGATGAAGAAGTCTTAAATTGGCTAAATCACGAAGCCGTCATTCAAGGAGGCGAGCTTACGAACTGGCCTGATATATTGCATGAAGATGAACGAGGTTTGTATTGGATGCAGGAGACAAAGCGTTTAAGAAAAGCTGTAGAAGGGCATTTTCCAGGCGCGTCTAAGAAAACGTTAACGAAAATGAAATTATTAGGGGCTGACGGGGATCACGAGTCCATCTCAGGTGAAGAATTATATCGCCGATTAGAACTAGGTTACTATGCAGCAATTCGTAACAGTTCCATTAGACCCGATTTACGAAACATTCTACAGGATTTAAAAGATTTAAACTTAAACGTGTGGGAGCAGGTCTTATATACAACAGACGGGTCGACTCCTTCATTTTATGAAGAAGGAATTATTAATAAGTGTATTGAAATTGCTATAGAAGAGGGAGTTCCTGTTGAAGAAGCATACGCGATGGCGTCGCTAAACCCGGCAAGGTACTTCTCGCTAGAGCACCGCTTAGGTAGCATTGCACCAGGGCGCGTAGCACATATTAATTTCCTAACAGATAAAGATCAACCAACCCCTGTTTCGGTTCTGGCAAAAGGCGAATGGGCTTTGAAAGATGGAAAAACGATTAATCAACTGCCATCCATTGATTGGGAACAATTCACTCTAACTAAGATGTCATTAGACTGGACGCTAGACTCTGATGAACTACGTTTCTCAATGCCGATTGGTATGGAAATGGTTAATGACGTCATCATGAAACCTTATCCAATCAAATCTGAAGCGGATCAAAACATGTTAGCTAGGTCTAAAAACGAAGCTTATGTGATGTTAATGGACCGAGATGGCGAGTGGCGCGTTTCGACGTTTTTGAAAGGTTTTACTAACCAATTAGGTGGACTAGTTAGTTCCTATTCAAACACGGGTGATATCATTCTAATTGGAAAAAGTAAACGAGATATGAAATTAGCTTTTGATCGTATGCAAGAATTGGGTGGTGGAATCGTGCTGGCTCATGAAGGTGAAATTATTTTCGAGATGCCTCTTGAAATAAAAGGAGTCATGACGGACGCCCCAATGGAAGAACTCATTAAACAAGAGACAGAATTAAAGAAGATTTTGCAAGATTTTGGGTATGCACACAGCGATCCAGTTTATACGTTGCTGTTTTTATCCTCAACACATTTACCGTATATTCGTATTACGCCAGTCGGAATTATGGATGTCTTGAAAAAAGACATACTCTTTCCAGCAATCATGCGTTAAAATAGAAAAAGACTAAAGTCTAGGGGATGTGGAATATGAGAAAGTTTGTGATAATATTATTAATAGCTTTATTCGGCTTTTTGGTAGCCTGTTCTGATAAAGAAAGCCAGGAACCAGTTGAAGAAGAACCTGTAGAAGAACAAACCGAAGAACCAACTGAGCAAGAAGAAGCTGAGGAAACTGACCCAGAAAAAGATGAACCGGAATTTATTTATCCATTAACGGGACTACCAGCTGAAGAAGAGCCGACGAACCGAGCTATAGGTGTTATGGTGAATAACCATAATAAGGCGAGACCACAAAACAGGCCTAGTGAAAGCAGATATGGTATATGAGTTTTTAGCGGAAGGACCTATTTCAAGGTTTTTGGCGATTTACCAAAGTGAGATTCCAGATGTAGTCGGACCTGTCAGAAGTGCACGTGAATATTACTATGAAACAGCCGATGCACATGAAGCGATTTACGTCTATCATGGTGCTGCTAATTTCATTGAAAAAGACTTAAGAGCAGGTGTTGTCGATAATATTAATGGAGCCTATTACGATAATGATCAGTTCTTATTTAAGCGTGAATCTTTTAGACAAGCTCCTCACAATTCTTATGTTATGCTGCCAAATGTGTATGAAGTAGCTTCGCGAAACAATATTGAAACTGAGAAAAAACATGAAGCTTGGGACTTTTTATCTGACGAAGAACTAGTTGATGGTAAAGCTGCAAAAGAAGTTAAGATTCGTTATTTTGATAATCTAAAAGTATCATATGTTTATGATCCTTCAACAGAGCGCTATACGCGTTATAGTGATGGAATAAAGTCGACTGATCTAAACACAGAAGAAGCTGTTGAAGTTTCGAATATTTTAGTTTATGAAACCGAACATGAGATTATTGACAATGTAGGGAGACGATTTATTGATCGTGAGTCGGGTGGCGACGGCTATCTAATCCAAAAGGTAAGATTAAAAAGATTAAATGGAAAAATGTTGATGGTTTGATGAAACCATTTATAGATGGAGAAGTTGCAAAACTTGCACCCGGTAAGACATGGATTAATGTCATACCAAAATCTCCTGGTTTAGACAAAGGCGTAACCTACGAATAATAAGGAGGAACACATCATGCAAATTGATAAATTACGCGGACGTGAATTAGACCAGTTATTTGAAGCAATATTAACTCTAAAAGATGTTGAGGAGTGCTATCGGTTCTTTGACGACGTAGCAACTGTTAATGAAATTCAAGCGTTAGCTCAGCGCCTTGATGTTGCTCGCATGCTACGTGAAGGTCATACGTATCACCGAATCGAGGATGAAACAAGCGCTTCAACGGCAACGATTTCACGTGTTAAACGCTGCTTGAATTATGGCAACGATGCTTATGAATTAGTACTTGATCGTATATATAGTAAAGATGATGAAGATAATAAATAAGAGTAGAAAAGCTTTTGCGGTATAAACGCAAAAGCTTTTTTTATCCTGATCTATTGAGTTAGATCTAGCGCCGGTGAACTTTCGCCACCAGCATTTTATAAGGGAATTTTACTAGACAATTTTTCGGTATACTAGACAATTCAGCGCTTTTACTAAACAAAACAGCGAATTTACTAGACAATTTTAAAGTTTTACTAGACAAAACCGTGAATTTACTAGACAAAGTTCGAAATTTACTAGAAGATTTTTGAAATACTAGACAAAATTCATTTAACAACTAAATAGGAAAAAAATTTCACTTTTAAAATGGCTTCGTGTAGGGAATAAATCAACTATGTCAAAGTTAAGAAAGAAGGACTAAAATGAATAAAGGCAAGTTATGGATTAATGTAAGGGACAGTTTCTGGTTTCTACCAGCCATATATAGCATTTTATCGTTATTAGCTGTAGCAATTATCAGTCTAATGGATCAATGGGTTTTATCAGCCATAAAAAACGATATTCCAACGATCTTTTTAACCGAAAAATCAGTTACTCAGACGATTTATGGATCAATGGTTACAGCTATTCTAACCATGACAACGATTAGCTTCTCTACTATTATGGTCGTGTTGTCTACGTATAGCACGCAATTTTCACCGCGAACTTTACAAGATTTTATGAAAAGCAGGGTGACTCAGCACGTTTTAGGAGTTTTCTCATTTGGGTTTATCTTTTCTCTTGTGAACTTATTTTTAGTAGGTAAAGACCCAAGCTCTGCTTTGTTCAGTCCATTTTTGCAATAGTTGTATCCATCATTTGTTTGGCATTCTTTTTACTATTCATTCACCACTCATCACGATTTTTGAAGGTGAATAATTTAATTGGTTCTATACGTTCAGATACTTCAAAACTCATTCAAAGGACTTTTCAGGAGAAAGAGTATCATGAATATTGTGATTGGAACGAATCAGATTTAAATCAATTAGAGAAAGAGTCATCAGAAGTAATCAAAGCAAAGAAATCAGGCTACGTACAAAGCATCCAATTTAAACCATTAATCGATTGGGCACAGCAGAACAATGTAGTCCTTGAGGCAAACTTTTTTGTCGGAGAATATATTCAAAAGGGAATGGATTTATTTTACTATTGGGACCAAGGAGAAAATGAAATATCTAATTTACATGAATGTCTGGAGTATGTCTTGGTGGGTAATTAAAGAGCAGATACTCAAGACGTCGAGTTTTCCATTCAAAAGCTGGTCGAGATTGCTGTACGGGCTATATCCCCAAGTTTAAATGATCCGCATACGGCAACTAACTGTATTAACCGCATTGGGTCATTGCTTATCGAACTAGGGTCTGTATATGAACCTATTCGGTATTTCGCAGATGATGATGAAAATCTAAGAATCATAGTAGATCCATTGACTTTTGAAGAGTATCTGTATAAAAGCTTCTATCAAATTCGACTGTACGGATATCACGATATTTCAGTGATGAATAGTGTGATTGAAGTTCTTTATAAGATGGCTCATGTCCATGGAGATCGAATTAAACATGATGTTTGGCGGTTTGGAAAGTATATGATTAAGGCAGTAGATGTTGAAAATATGGATGAGCTAGATTTTAATCATTTTAATCATCAAGTCCAGAAGTTAGGTGCGGCCTGCGATGAAGAAATTCAACTTAGGTAAACAAAAAAGTCAGATAACGTTTTGGTTATCTGACTTTTTTACATCCGAGTAATCCCGTGTATGAATATAGAGAAAGCAAAGCTTATGAATGATAGTCCACCTAATGGAATAGCAAAGGACATGTTATTTCTTAGTTCGAACAATGCTACTGTAGCACCTATTACAGATAACCCTATCCATAATGGAAGGAATATTACATCTGTGACATGATAAGGAAGTAAAGTATAAAAGCCTGATAAGAATAAGGTCCAGTGCAAAAGGATTAAACTAAATGCGAATAAGGTCCATTTATTAGGTGATGCGCCTTTACCGTATTTTATAAATGAATAAATCGGTAATCCAATCATGATTAAAAACAATAAGACAAACAGACTTAACAAAATTAATGTAATCCCCATAACGCTCATTCCTACTGGTCCGGAGTTTCTTCATCTTCACGATATTCCAATATATCCCCAGGCTGGCAATCTAATGCCTTACAAATTGCTTCTAAAGTTGAGAAACGAATGGCTTTTGCTTTGCCATTTTTTAATATAGAAAGGTTAGCCATCGTGATTCCAACTCTTTCAGACAGTTCGGTTACACTCATTTTCCTTTTAGCCAGCATGACATCAACGTTTATGATAATCGCCATGTGTATTCACCTCAGACCGTTAATTCATTTTCTTTTTTATAATTAATTGCCTGTTGTAACAACTTTTGTAGAACAGCCGCAAAAACTGCAACAACTATTGACGCAGCTATAATAATCATACCAATTAAAATTATTCCAGGTGCGTCATCCCGTTCAGCTACTAAATAAAATAAAGGCATTCCGAATATATACAAGGTCCCAAGAGTGACAGCACTTAACTTAATCGTTTTTAAAGCGTGGACAGATAACTCAGAAAAAGCAAGATTCTGATCAATAAAGTTTAACAGTTTAAAAGCTTGGTATAAAGCATAATAAAAGGTATGGCCGTCACATAAAAGAACACAATGACAAGATATTTTATAAATTCCATTTCAGGGTATAGTTCAGCTGCGAAGTCTCCAATATTAGGAACTAAAAAGATACACAAAGCTAAAACTGGAAGACCAAGTAGGATGACAGCTAAACGTAAGAAAAGCGTTGAACCATTTTTCATCACACACACCTCACATTTTGTTGTAGGTTCATTATAGTATGTTTTTTATCGTTTATCAATAAAAGTTATTGAATAAAATTACGAAATTACTATTAATTTATTGACTTAATCAAACACAAAAACTTGGGTAAGACCCAAGCTTATGTATGTTATTTATTTTTAAAATACTTTGGATTTATTAATGAATTTGGGCTTCATTTGTAAAGTTTGCACCAGCCCATTCTCCTTCATTTTTAAACAACTCAATGACAACCTTTTGATCCTTCGGCGGATTATCTATCCAGTCGAGCAGGGTGCGAATGATCGGTTCTTTTTCTGGAAAGTAAATAAGAAAGACTTTGGACTGTTCGTCAAGTCGTGTCGTCCAAATTTGAGAACGTACCATCACCATTGTGTAGTATGTTCGAATGAGTTTACGAGCGAAGTTTTGTGTAAATGTTTTAAAGTCTTTCTTAGAAGCTGTTTCTAATCTATTAAGTGTCCTGTTTAGAACATCATTAATATCACCATTAAAACGGATGGCAATTTCTGGTGTAAGTTTATATGGATCAAACCGTTCTCCTAAATCCTCACCATACACACAAACACAGAGTTCCTTAAGGAATGCATTTTCATAATAATTAGTAGGGTCAACTATGTAGTCGTAATCTGCTACAGCTATACCAACATCACGAACTAAAGAACGATACTTTTCAGACAATATCCCAGCAAGTTTCTTTAACTCACCTAATTGATCAGAACTCAGTTTAGAATTGAACATGGCAATAAGATCTAAATCTGACTTTTTTACGATGGCTTCACCTCTTGCTACACTACCGTACACATAAACACTGTGCAAGTGTTGGCGGAATGAACTCTTGAGGCTCACGATAGAATCTTGTATGCAAGAAGCATAGATATCACCAATTTTGTCTTTGCTAACATCACTGACTATATAACCATGATCATCTAGACCATAACCGGCTTTTAAACGTTTTATTTTAACCATCGCCCTTCTCCTAGCATTTCACTAATTATATCATTAAAAAATGCATCTAAACGAGTATTTACTGAGTAAACTATTTGTTAGTTACTTTTAAACTTTATGTTATTCTTTAAAAGGTTATCCTTAATAAACTCGTTGATACCCGTGTCAGATCTCATATAAAAAGGAACCTCGCGCGCGAGGTTCCTTACCTATTACCCTCTTAATAGTCGAAGACCATTCAAGATCACGAGAATTGTACTACCTTCATGGCCGATGACGCCTAATGGAAGTGTTAAGCTTTGAGCAAAGTTAGCTGTGATTAATAGAATAATAACAGCAATTGAGAAGACGAGATTTTGTTTAATGATTCGGTTCAGTTTTGTTGATAGTTTGTAAGAGCGTTCAATTTTGTGTAGTTCGCTGTTCATCAAGACTAAGTCCGATGTTTCAATGGCGACGTCTGTTCCATTGCCCATTGCGATTCCAATATCGGCTTTCGCCATAGCCGGTGCATCATTCACACCATCGCCGACCATGGCGACAGACCCGTAAGCTTCTCTAAGTTTTTCAATTTGTAAAACCTTCTCCTCTGGTAAACATTCCGAAATCCATTCTTTCAAGCCGGCTTCATGACCAATTGAAGCGGCAGTCTGTTCATGATCACCGGTGATCATGATTGTTTAACACCTTGTTGATTTAAAAATTGAATGAGCGCCTTGGCTTCTGGTCTAATCTGGTCTTTGACGCCAATCACAGCAACCAACTTATCATCTTTAGCCACATAGACAACAGTTTTCCCTTCGCTTTGAAGTAATTCACGTTTTTTACGTAATAAATCTGGAAAAACCTCCACCTTCTCAATAAGTCGTTCGTTTCCGAGCATCCATACATTGTCACCAATCACTGCTCTAACTCCCTGTCCAGGTATGTCTTCAGTTGACTGTACAGACACTTGCCTAGTACTGCCACGAGTTTCAGCAAACGAGACAATCGCACGTGCTAATGGGTGACTCGACTGTTTTTCAATCGCTAGGATGTTTTGTAAAATATTTTCGTCATCTATTACAGTTTCAAAGTCCGTAACCTCTGGCTCGCCTTTTGTAATTGTTCCTGTTTTATCAAAAGCAACAGCTTTAACTTTAGATAGCTTTTCTAAGTAGGTGCCACCTTTCATTAAAACACCATTTCTTGCTCCTGAACTGATTGCAGATAATAATGCAGGCATGATGGAGGCGACGACTGCACAAGGTGATGCAACTACTAGTAACACCATGGCTCGGTAAAAGGTTGGTCAAAACTCCAGTCAAAAGCGAAGGGTGGTATGACGAGCATGAGTGATACGACGACTAATACAGTAATAACATACGGGCCTTCAATTTTTCTATCAACTGTTGGGAGGGAGGGCGATTTCCTTTAGCTTCTTCAACAAGACGAATCATCTTTTGAAATAGCGAATCTTCATCCTTTTGGTCACTTCAACAACAATTGAACCACTTCCATTCATTGTCCCGTTAAACACTTCATCCCCAACGTCTTATTGACAGGCATCGATTCACCTGTAATTGTAGACTCATCAATGGATGTAATCCCGCTCATAATTTTTCCATCTGCAGGGACACGCTCACCATTCTAATTAGAATTCTATCTCCTATTTCAAGCTGACTAACCCTGACTGGAGTGACTGTATCATGCTCGGTTATTAGGTTTGCTTCTTCTGGTGCTAGTTTAATAAGTTTGGATAGATCTTTTTCACTTTTTTGTAGAGAGTAAGTTTCCAGTGCTCCACTTAATGAAAAGATGAAAATCAGGATAGCACCTTCATGCCAGTAGCCAATTGATGCAGCCCCGACAGCTGCAATAATCATTAAAATCTCAACGTTTAAGCTTTTATCATAAATGAGATCTTCAATTCCTTCTTTTGCTTTATAGTATCCGCCTATTATGTAGGCCAGAACATAAAGCATCGCTACCCAAACGCCATTTGCTTGATTTATTTCACTTAAGTAAGCAAGTAATAGTAAAAGTCCACCAACAATAGCAAAAATAAGTTCTCTGTGAATCGACAATTTCTCCAAAAACGGTTGTTTATAAGTATTGGATAATTCCATCACATTCCCCTCCCAATTCATGTGTAAGTGTTTGAAACTTGCAGATAATGACTTGTAGCTAATTTCGGAAAACTTACAGGTAATTTCAATTAACTCGCAGGCAAATCGTTAAAACCTGTAGCTAAATCAAAAAGCATGCAGGTGAACACTTTTTTATAAAAAATTATTACTTTATAATTATTATAAATAAATAATAACACACTTCACCCTGGGTGGTAAGTGTTTTGCTTAAAATAGGAAAAATGTAAGGGTGAAGGATAGGATTGAGCCTAGAATAGTAGTGGTGAGATATAATATGAAGGTGATCCATTGTTGTTCTTGAATGAGCTTCATGGACTCAACGCAAAAGGTTGAAAAGGTTGTAAACGCACCTAGAAAGCCAACTGCGAAAAATGTATAAACATATTGAGTTTCTATGAAAATGGCCATTACAATGCCGAGAAGTGCTGAGCCAATTAGGTTAATAACAAGTGTCGAAAAAGGGAAGGGGTGCTTTTTCTCGAACAAGTTGACGACTTCAAAACGGCTAATGGCTCCAAGTGCGCCGCCTAGGGCCAGAATCAATAGGTTCATGCTGCTTGGCCCCTTTCGTATATGTTTTTAATAATCCAAAAGCCGAGCATGGCTAATAAAATACCACCAATTACTGAAGCTAGAACATATGCTAAAAATTGAAAGGCCGACGTTGATAACAATATAGTGGCATCGGCAGCGAACATCGACATGGTTGTAAAAGAACCACAAAACCCGACGCCAAATAATAAATGAAGCGTGTTATTTTTCTGAAAAATAAGTAGGCCGTAAAACCTCCTAATAGTAAACTTCCGACTAGATTGACGATTAAGGTGCCTGTTGGGAAAGAGGAAAAGCTAAAAAATTCAGCGATGCCTCCTCTAGCTAGTGTCCCTGTAGCACCACCTAAGCCTACCCACAGCCAATCCGATAGACGTGCTTTCATCATGATTCCTCCGTATACTTAAAGCCCCTACTTGATGTAGAGGCTTTGAAGTTTAGTATTTCACTTTGTCTTGTAAGAAAGTTTTTAGTTCAGATATTGGCATACGCTTCTGTTCCATCGTGTCACGGTCGCGTACGGTGACTTGGCCGTCTTCTTTTGAATCAAAGTCATACGTAATACAAAATGGCGTTCCGATTTCGTCGTGACGTCGGTAACGTTTACCGATTGATCCTGACTCATCATAATCGACCATGAAGTCTTGAGATAGATCAGCGAATACTTCTTGAGCCTCTTCGCTTAGCTTTTTAGATAAAGGAAAGACTGATGCTTTAATGGTGCAACGGCTGGATGGAACTTCATTACCGTACGAGATGTGCCATCTTCAAGTTCTTCTTCCACATATGCATCTGCTAAGAAAGCTAATGCAAGGCGGTCTGCGCCTAATGCGGGTTCAATGACATAGGGTACATAGCGCTCATTTGTTTGCTGATCGATGTATTGCATATCTTCACCTGAGTGTTCAGCATGCTTGCTTAAGTCGTAATCTGTGCGAGAGGCGATTCCCCATAACTCACCCCAACCGAATGGGAACTGATACTCTAAATCAGTTGTCGCATTACTATAATGAGATAGCTCTTCAGAATCGTGTTCGCGACGGCGGATTCTGTCATTATCTAACCCTAAATCTGTTAACCAGTTGTGGCAGAAGTCTAACCAGTAGTTATACCACTCCATCTCTTCACCTGGTTTACAGAAGAATTCCATCTCCATTGTTCGAATTCACGTGTACGGAAAATGAAGTTACCTGGCGTGATTTCGTTACGGAAACTTTTGCCGATTTGTGCGATACCGAAAGGCAGTTTTTTACGCATCGAACGTTGAACGTTCTTAAAGTTAACAAAAATACCTTGCGCTGTTTCAGGACGCATATAAATTTCATCTGAAGAATCCTCTGTGACACCTTGATGAGTTTTAAACATTAAGTTGAACTGACGGATATCCGTAAAGTTGCTTGAACCACAGTTCGGGCACGTTATGCCTTCTTTCTTAATAATTTTTTCTAACTCGTCAAAGGTAACCCATCGACTACACGTTCTTCACCTTTCGCTTCAAAGTGGTTTTCGATGAGGTGGTCAGCGCGGTGGCGTGATTTACAGTCTTTACAGTCAATCATAGGGTCGTTAAAGTTACCTAAGTGACCTGATGCTTCCCAAGTCTTTGGGTTCATTAAAATAGCAGCATCTAATCCGACATTGTAAGGTGACTGCTGGACGAATTTTTTCCACCATGCGTCTTTTAAGTTTTTCTTGACTTCGACACCTAATGGGCCGTAATCCCAAGTGTTGGCTAGGCCTCCGTAGATTTCAGAGCCTTGAAAAACAAATCCACGATGTTTAGCGTGATTGACTAATTGTTCCATATCTTTTGCCATTGTAATTGGCCTCCCTTTTAAGTGATATCATTTTGTTTCGCTACAGGCGGACGCTTTCCTGAGGGCGCGGTCTTAACTTCACGAAACTCACATCGTTCGTTTCGCGTGATTTCGCCTCGCGCTAATCCTCTAGGAGTCGCCGCCTTTCGCTTCACTTACAACGCACCATTGTTATAGAACCAATAATGCTTATAAACTAAAAAACTCCCGTCCACATGGGCTTAACCAGCCCAGGGACGAGAGTGTATCTCCCGCGGTTCCACCCTGATTGACATGCCAAGCATGCCCTCTTTCAGAACGAAAACTCCAGGTTGCCTTTTCACTAAACTATACTTTCAGGCTCTCACCATCCCTGAATCGCTATGAGCATCGAGCTTAGCTACTATTAACCCTTCAACGTTTTATGTAATTGATATCTTATATTAGCATATTGTACCACGCTTCTCAACTTTTATAAACAAAATATTAACACTATATGAAACCCTCAAATTGAGCTTTAATTTCTGATATAATGAGAAGGTGAAGTAGTCAGTTGGAGGAATGAAATCGTGATCGAAGACTTTAGCACGTGGAGACATATATTTAAACTTGATCCAAACAAGGAAATATCAGATGAAGATTTAGAAGCGATTTGCGAGTCGGGAACGGATGCCATCATAGTCGGCGGAACGGATGATGTGACGCTAGATGATGTCATCAATATGCTAGCTAGAGTTAGACGGTATACTGTTCCGTGTATTTTAGAAGTATCCAATATTGAGTCGGTAACTCCTGGATTTGATTTTTATTTTATCCCAATGGTGCTGAACAGTGAAGATCGTAAATGGATTATTGGACTGCACCAAGAAGCGGTTAAAACTTATGGCGAGTTTATCGAATGGGAAGAATTATTAACAGAGGGCTATATTATGCTCAATTCTAATTCAAAAGCTTATAGGTACACCAATTCAATTCCATTAGATGATGATGACGTCGTGGCATATGCTCAAACTGCTGAGAAACTCATGCGGCTTCCATTCGTCTACTTAGAATATAGCGGGACTTATGGCAATCCAGATTTAGTCCAAAACGTTCATGAAGCTTTGGATAATGCTGTGTTAATCTATGGTGGCGGTATTCAAACGAAGCAACAAGCAACTGAAATGGCGGAACGGTCAGATATTGTGGTTGTCGGTAACGTCATTTATGAAGATATCAAAGCAGCACTCCGGACGGTACATGCTGTTAAGAAAGTGAATTCGAAATAAAGGTGGGTCAAAGTTGAGTTTAACAGCCAATGAAATTTTAAGTGGCATGAACAAACCGCAACAAGAAGCGGTGCAACATACAGAAGGGCCATTACTAATCATGGCAGGTGCTGGTAGTGGTAAAACACGTGTTCTTACACATCGCATTGCATATTTATTAGCTGAAAAAGATGTAAATCCATACAACATTTTGGCCATTACGTTTACGAACAAGGCAGCTCGTGAGATGAAGGATCGTGTGGAACGTTTAGTTGGTGATGAAGCAAAAAATATTATCATGTCCACCTTCCACTCGCTTTGCGTTAGGATCTTGCGCCGTGATGGAGACAGAATCGGCATTGACCGTAACTTTGCTATTTATGACATGACTGATCAGCTTCAGGCCGTGAAAGAGTCATTACGTATGAATAATGTTGATTCTAAGCAGTATAATCCTAAAGCTGTTTTATTTGCGATTAGTGCTGCCAAAAATCAGCTTAAAACACCTCAAGTAATGAAAAATGAGGCTAATAACTATTACGAAGAAGTCATTGCACAACTATATGAAACGTATCAAGCTATTTTAAGGAAGAATCAGGCGCTTGATTTTGATGGTTTAATTATGGAGACGTTTCATTTATTTGATCGTGTGCCAGAGACTCTTAAGTTTTATCAAAACCGTTTCCAGTACATACATGTCGATGAGTATCAAGATACGAACAGAGCGCAGTATCAACTTGTTAAACTATTGGCTTCTCGATTTAAAAACTTATGCGTTGTTGGTGATTCCGATCAGTCGATTTATAAATGGCGCGGGGCGGATATTTATAATATTTTATCGTTTGAAGAGGATTACCCGAATGCGAAGGTGATTTTACTTGAACAAAACTATCGTTCAACAAAACGATTTTAGGTGCAGCAAATACTGTGATTGAACACAATACGTCAAGAAAACCTAAAGAATTATGGACGGACAACCCTGATGGGACACAAATCAGACTTTATGAAGCGTATGATGAGCGTCAGGAGGCTCGTTATGTCATAGATCAAATCCAAGAAATTTTAGATGAAGGTAAAAGGGATTATCGTGATTTCGCTATTCTGTATCGTACGAATGCACAGTCACGTGCGATGGAGGATGTTTTGATGAAATCAAACATTCCGTATCAAATCATTGGCGGGACGAAATTCTATGACCGTAAGGAAATTAAGGATCTACTTGCATATTTGAGACTAATCGCAAACCCCCATGATGATATCAGCTTTTTAAGAGTGGTTAATGTACCTAAACGAGGGATTGGTAAGTCTTCAATTGAAAAACTACAAGTACATGCTGAAATGACTGATCAATCGTTATATGATGCTATTCGAGATTCAGATTTTGCCGGTATATCAAAAAAGGCAGTCAATCAGCTTCATCACTTTAGACAGCTAATTGAACAGTGGCGCAAGCAACAAGAGTTTTTAACGGTCACAGATTTAGTGCAAGAAGTGTTAACGCGCTCAGGCTATGAAGAGGAGCTGAAAAAGGATAAGTCTCTAGAGGCTCAGGGCCGTTTAGAAAACTTAGATGAATTTAAAACCGTTACTAAACAGTTCGAAGAAACAAATGAGGAAGACCAGTCATTAATTGCGTTTTTAACAGATTTAGCATTAGTATCTGATTTAGATCAAGCAGATGATGAAACAGATAATAAAGTGACGCTTATGACGCTACACTCAGCTAAAGGGCTAGAGTTTCCAATTGTTTTCTT
This sequence comes from Piscibacillus salipiscarius JCM 13188, assembly GCF_001311865.1. Classification (GTDB taxonomy): domain Bacteria; phylum Bacillota; class Bacilli; order Bacillales; family Alkalibacillaceae; genus Piscibacillus; species Piscibacillus salipiscarius. Next base: position 94,654 of record NZ_BBCD01000005.1, on the reverse strand, counting down.
AATTGGGCTAGAAGAGAATATTTTTCCTCACAGTCGTTCACTATTTGATGAAGAGGAGATGGAAGAAGAGCGTCGTTTAGCTTATGTAGGTATTACTCGTGCTGAGCAGTTATTATATATCACCTATGCATCATCACGTACGTTCTTTGGACGCAGGCAAAGTAATCAGCCTAGTCGTTTTATAGATGAAATTCCATCTGAGCTTATAGAACGAGAAGGCACGCTAAGTAATATGCGTTTGAATCTGGTGGAAGTTTAGAACAGGCTATGAACCAGCTATCGTCAAGGTCAGAACAACCGAAACCAAAACGTTACGCAAAGAAAATTAACCCAGCTCCAACCACCCCACAAAACTGGAATCCTGGAGATAAAGTTGAGCATAAAAAAGTGGGGAGTCGGTACGATCGTCAAGGTTGTTGGTGATGGTGATAACCAAGAATTAGATATCGCATTTCCATCTCCAGTTGGCGTGAAGCGTTTGTTAGCTAATTTTGCTCCGGTTAATAAAATTGAATAAAAGAGGTGGCCATTCATGAACCGTGAAGAAGCTGCGAAGAAAATTGAGTATCTTAAAGATGAACTTAATCAATATAACTATGAGTATCACGTATTAGATAACCCAACTGTACCCGATCATATTTATGATGAGAAGCTTCATGAGTTAATTGGACTTGAAGAACAGTTCCCTGATCTTTTAACGGAAGATTCTCCAAGCCAGCGAGTTGGTGGTGAGCCGTTAGATAAATTTGTAAAGGTTGACCATGAGGTGCCGATGCTCAGTCTAGGTAATGCCTTTGGTGAAGATGATTTGCGTGATTTTGACAGGCGCATACGTGAGCAGGTCAATAACTATCGCTATGTATGTGAGCTGAAAATTGATGGTCTAGCTATTTCATTAACGTACGAAAACGGGAAATTTGTTAGAGGGGCAACCCGTGGCGATGGGAAAACAGGCGAAGATATTACGAATAACTTAAAAACGATTAAAAGTATTCCTCTAAAAATAAAAGAAGAAGAAACGATAGAAGTTCGCGGGGAAGCTTACATGCCTAAGAGGTCGTTTCTCGCTTTAAATGAAGCCAGAGAACAAGAGGGACTTGAAGTTTTTGCGAACCCTAGAAATGCAGCTGCAGGGTCTTTACGGCAGTTAGATCCTAAAATTGCGGCTAAGCGTAACTTAAGTATGTTCGTCTATAGTGTCGGCAAATGGGAAGCAGGTTCAATAGGAAGCCATAGTGAACGATTAGAATACTTAAACAAGCTAGGGTTTAAAACGAATCCAGAGACGCGTACATTTGAAGATATTGAAGATGTGATTAAGTATACGGAAGAGTGGACGTTAAAACGTAGTGAACTTGATTATGAAATTGATGGCATCGTGATTAAGGTTGATTCAATTGATCAGCAAGAAGAGCTAGGCTTTACCGCGAAAAGTCCGCGTTGGGCAATCGCTTATAAATTTCCGGCTGAAGAGGCCGTAACAAAACTTCATGATATCGAACTAAGCGTTGGCAGGACAGGTGCCATTACACCTACAGCAATTCTAGAACCCGTACAAGTGGCTGGTACAACAATATCTCGTGCCTCGTTACATAACGAAGACTTGATTATCGAGAAGGATATTCGTATTGGAGATACTGTGGTCATTAAAAAGCAGGTGACATCATTCCAGAAGTCGTGCGTGTCGTTGAAGACGAACGTACAGGGGATGAGAAAGTTTTCAGAATGCCTGAGAATTGCCCGGTTTGCGGAAGTAAAATCGAAAAAGTCGACGACGAAGTTGCCTATAGATGTTTAAACCCGAACTGTGAAGCTCAGCTCAAGGAAGCTGATCCATTTTGTTTCGCGTAATGCGATGAACATTGATGGTTTGGGTGAGAAAGTGATTGAACAGCTTTTTGATAATGACTTAATTCATACCATTGCGGATTTATATAAATTAAACCGAGACGATCTATTAGAGCTTGAACGAATGGGTGAAAAATCGGTATCGAATTTACTAACTGCCATTGAAGCTTCAAAAGAAAATTCACTGGAGCGCTTATTGTTTGGCTTAGGTATTCGCTACGTAGGTAGTAAAGCGGCCGACACATTAGCCTCTCAGTTTAAATCAATGGACCAGCTCATAGATGCATCTGCTGAGGACCTTGAGGAAGTACCAGAAATCGGTTCAAAAATGGCAGAATCAATTGCGACGTACTTCGATAAACCTCAAGTTCAAGAGCTTATAAACGAACTGAGGAACTTAGGACTAAATATGGAATATTTAGGTGGAACAGTGGACGTCAGTACGGACTCAATCTTTTACGAAAAAACAGTCGTCTTAACTGGAAAGCTTGAGCAGCTGACTCGAGGAGAAGTGAAAGAGCGTATTGAAGCTTTAGGTGGTAATGTAACAGGAAGTGTCAGTAAGAAGACAGACCTTTTAATTGCCGGGGAAGATGCAGGTTCTAAATTAGATAAAGCGAAAAAGCTAGACGTTGAAGTGTGGAATGAGCAACAACTGATGGATGCACTCGATGCATAGGGAGTGGAAAGACATGAAGAAGTTAGCAATATTATTATCAGTTCTTCTCATCGTATCCGCCTGTACACCACAATACGAATCGGATGAAGAAGTCGTGCAGGAAGAGGAAGAAACGAATCCAGAAGAACAAACAACTAAAATTATTCCGAATCGGTATAATGAGGACGACTATCAAACTATTGTTCCTTATAAGCCAAGTGCAGCTAGAGGTACGATTACAGGCCAGGTTGCAAATGGGTACGATGTGGATGAATTAGAACTTGGGTTAATTAGACATGCGAAAGATACGTTTTAGTCCGGATGACTATTTATTTCAAGAAGGACAGTATCTAGATGAAGGAACGATCTTTGACTGGATTGACTCACTAAATCCTCCGAATAAGAACAGTAAAAAGAAGAAGTATCATGAAGAGAATCCTAGGATTTTCTCGCACGTTTTAGAACACAATTATCTCGTGCGGACAAAAGATAACCGAGTTGAATTAGGCGGCATTGCAATAGGGATTGCGTTAAAATCTGAATACTCATTCAGCATCGAAGGAAACTCTTATTCAACTGATATTAGCTATGATGAAATGTTGTCAAAAGGTAAAGAGGTAACGAATTCTCTTTTATCTAGAATTAGGGATATTGAAGAACTAGAAAATGTTCCAGTAATGGTTGCTTTATACCGTGAAAATAGTAACAATGCGATTATTCCAGGTAATTTTGTTGCCAAAACAGTAGTTGAGCCGTTATCACAACAAGTTCAGGATTGGGACAGCATAAATGAAAACCATGTATTGTTTCCATCTGATGAAGCTCAAGAGAACTACTATGATCAATATGAATTAATGAATGAATTCACTCAACAAGTTCAAACATTTTTCCAAATTATACAGGTGTCATTGGACGAGGGTTCTATGAAGGGGATCAATTACGGAATATGTCTATTAATATTCCAATTGAATTTTATGGTCAACAAGAAGTTGTGGCTTTTTCACAACACTTGTATAGCTTAATTATTGAATATTTCCCTACTTCTTATGATGTTGAAATAACTGTGGAATCGCCGAACCAGCAAGAGGCGTTAATTTATCGGAAGGCCGGCGAAGAGAATCCGAGTGTACACATTTACGAATAATCTAAAATTTTTGATTTGATTGACTGACACATTTCGTTTAAAATAGACAATGGAAGCGCTACAATAGCGGTCAAAAACGAATTAAGGAGGCTTTTAATATGGTACAACCATATCGTCATGAACCATTTACAGATTTTACTCTTGAAGAAAACAAAAAAGCAATGGAAGAAGCTCTAAGCCTTGTAAAAAGTGAACTCGGTAAAGAGTACCCACTAATCATTGGCGGAGAACGTATCTATACAGACAATAAATTAACGTCATTTAACCCAGCTAAGAAAGACGAAGTAGTTGGTTATGTATCTAAAGCTGACAAAGAGCTTGCAGAAAAGGCGATGCAAGTTGCGGATGAAACATTCGAATGGTGGAGAAAATCGACACCAGAAATGCGCGCTGATATTCTATTCCGCGCAGCAGCAATCGTACGTCGTCGTAAGCATGAATTCAATGCTTGGATTATTCACGAAGGCGGTAAGCGTGGAAAGAAGCAGATGCAGATATCGCAGAAGGTATTGACTTCCTAGAATACTATGGTCGTCAAATGCTAGAAATTGCGAAAGATAAAGAGATTAATAGCCGTCCGGTTGAAAATAATCGTTTCGGATATATTCCATTAGGTGTAGGTTTAGTCGTTTCACCTTGGAACTTCCTATTCGCTATTATGTGTGGTACTGCAGTGTCGCCAATGGTTACAGGAAATACTGTCTTATTAAAACCTGCAAGTGCAACTCCAGTTATTGCTTACAAACTAATGGAAGTATTAGAAGAAGCAGGTATGCCAGCTGGCGTTATTAACTATATCCCAGGTAGCGGTAGCGAAATCGGTGACTACCTAGTAGAACACCCTAAAACACGTTTCGTAAGCTTCACAGGATCTCGTGATGTTGGTACGGGTATTTTTGAGAAAGCTGCAAAAGTTCAACCAGGCCAAAAATGGCTAAAACGTGTAGTTGCTGAAATGGGTGGTAAGGACACGATTGTCGTAGATAGCGATAGTGACCTAGAATTAGCAGCTGAATCAGTTATGAACTCTGCATTTGGTTTCCAAGGACAGAAATGTTCAGCATGTTCACGTGTTGTAGCGCATGAGGACGTTTACGATGATTTATTAGAGCGTGTTAAAGAACTGACTCAAGATATCACAGTTGGAAATACAACAGATAAGAACTACTTCATGGGACCAGTTATCGACCAAGGTGCTTATGATAAGATCATGGGTTACATTGACACTGGTAAAAATGAAGGAAAGTTAGTATTCGGTGGAGAAGGAGACGACTCGAAAGGTTACTTCATTAATCCAACAATCTTTGCTGATGTGGATCCTGAAGCAACCATTATGCAAGAGGAGATCTTCGGTCCAGTTGTGGCTTTCACTAAAGCAAAAGACTTTGATGAAGCTTTAGACATTGCAAACAACACGGATTACGGTCTAACAGGTGCAGTCATCTCTAACAACCGAAACCACTTAGAAATAGCTAGAGAAGACTTCCACGTAGGTAACCTATACTTCAACCGTGGCTGTACAGCAGCAATCGTTGGTTACCATCCATTTGGTGGCTTCAACATGTCAGGTACAGACTCTAAAGCTGGTGGACCAGATTACCTTTACAACTTCATGCAAGGTAAAACAGTTTCAGAGATGTTATAAAAAAGATTAGAAACTAAAAATTTAGGTTATATCTTAAATATAGATGTATAAAATGGGTAAAGGGTAGGAATTGAAGACTCAATTCCGTACCCTTCCCGCAGTTTATGCCACAAGGAATGTGGCTAACGGAAACCCATTACGCAAATGTGACGCGCTGTCTTGCTTCCGCCAAAAGCAAGGCAGCTTCTTTTTGCCAATAAACACGAACATTGGCAAGACGATCACAGGTGTATCCGACATAGTTGTCAGCCCACCTACCACCGCCAGTATTACAAAAGTACTTTCGTAATACTTCACTTTATACCCCTCCTTTCATCGTTCCTATTCGCCAACGACAGGACCAGGGCTAACCACTACCTTGCTTTATAAACTGCTTGCCATAATTATAACAATATTCAGATAATTAAACATGATAAAATAGTATGGTTATATTTAAAGATTTTACTAACCGGTAAAATATAACCATAGGGGTGATATAACTAGCGTTATATTTTGAATCGGTGATAAAATGTTGATTTATAGGCGTTTCAATGATTGTTCATTACATAAATGAAATACTTTAGTTAAATGTAACTAATTTAACTAGTTCATATTTACTTGTTCAAGTTTTTGTATCGATAGACCTATTTGATTAAAAAGGTATTGGTTTATTGGTTGAGTTAGGGTAAAATTTTAATTTTAAGATATTTTTGTTTACGATAAAACAAAATCTCGATACCAATAATAAGTACCTTTAACGATTTTATCAGTCAATTTCAAGTCGACTTTTTGTTTAAACAATGGCCCATCATACGTAAAGGTGTGAAATTCACCATTCTCCCCGCAAGGGTCAACGTCTTTAGGAAGTTCATTTAACAAACTTTTATCTATGACTCTACCTAAAAAACGCCTTAGGGACTTTATTCGGATCAAGTGTTGTGATGGCGGTTTTATAACCCAATTGAATAAATTCTTCTATTAGACCGCTCGTTGGTTCGTCCCATAATGGAAATAAAACATCTACTGGTAATCCCTCAAGCTGCTTTTCGCGATAATCTCTAATATCTTTTAAATTAATGTCTCCAAATGCAACATGGGTCACTCCATCTTGAATCGCTTCATTCATCACATCTGACATGGCCTTCTCGTATACTTCGTTTGGGCACGGGTCAGGTAAGAATACCTTTTTAGCGGGTAGGTTAAGAGCTTCTATTTGTGCCTCAATCAATTCATTACGAATGCCGTGTATACTGCTACGATTATAGTCTTCACTCATTGTAATTAACAGGTTAGACACTTCATAATTAGGATTATTTATTAATCTATGAAGCGCTAATACGGAGTCTTTTCCGCCGCTAAAAGATAGCATCACTTTATTCATCAAATTCACCTCGAGGTTGATTTTATCTTTAGTTTATCATCTGAGTGTTAAATTGTTCTATAAAAGAATCCAATGATGCTATTACTTATCAATATGAAGAGATAAAATAACCCTCTGCTTATGCAGAGGGTAGAACTTTATTTTGTAGCAGACTCTTGATAGCTCTTCACTAAATCATCAACTAACGATCCGACATAATTAACGGCTTTTTTAATTGGTTCAGGCGATGTCATATCAACGCCTGCATACTCCATTAGTTCTTGTGGTGTTTTAGTGCCACCTGCTTTTAAAACTTCTAACCAGCGATCAATAACAGGTTGGCCTTCTTCTTTGATTTTTCGTGAAACTAACGTTGAAGCGGTTAATCCAGCTGAGTACGTATATGGATATAATCCCATGTAGTAATGCGGCTGGCGCATCCAAGTAAGCTCAGCACCCTCATCTAGCTCAACAGTATCCCCCCCAGAAGTTCTCGAGTGCTTCACGTTTTGTTGTTTTAACACTTTAGCTGTAAGCGGGACGCCTTTTTCAGCTAGGTCATATACTCGGCGCTGGAATTCACCTTCTAATAAATGAGTCACAAAGTTGTGATAGTAAGTACCAAGTAATTGCAAGATAATCCAGCGACGCATACGGTCATCATCACTATGTTTGGATAAAAGATGATCTGCAAGAAGCATTTCGTTCATCGTCGATGGTGCTTCAACAAAGTATGTTGATGGACGTGTATTAAAGATTCGCTGATTTTGGTTAGCTAGATAGAAATGTCCAGCATGGCCAAGTTCGTGTGCTAGAATGAAGCCACCACGCATGGCACCTGTCCATGTTAATAAAATATATGGATGTGAACCATAAGGGCTTGCGCAGAATGCACCTGTTGATTTACCGACGTTATCAGCGTAATCCACCCAGCGTTCACTGAGTCCTTTTTTCATAATCTCAGTGTACTCAGGCCCCATGACAGATAAGGCTTCTAAAATAGTCTCGCTTACTTCTTCATAAGTTGTTGTCGGGTTAAATTCAGGATCAAGTGGTGCTTTTAAATCCGCAAAGGTCATTTTATCTAAACCAAGAACCTCTTTCTTTAGTTTGGCAAACTTGCGCATGTGCGGAGCTAGTTCTTTTTGAATGACATCTAATTGATTGTGGTACATCTCTTCGTTAACTTTTTGGGGTTGAAGTAACATTTGAGTAACGTTTTTATAACCGCGTGCTTTAGATAATTGAACTTGCTTTTTAACTTCTGTTGCATAAGTTGCCGCGTACGTGTTTTGGTATTGTTTTAATGTGTTAACGAATGAATCATAAGCACTTCTACGGAGAGTTGTATCTGAAGATAATTCATATTCATCTTCGAATAACGCAAAAGAGTTCGGATAAGTTTCGCCATTTGCCTCAAAGTCATCAAACTGCATATCCGAGGATTTACTGCGCTGATAAATGGTATAAGGTGCGCTATGGACTTCACTTAAAGAAGCTAACACCTCTTCTGTTTCTGGTGATAGAGTGTAAGGTTTATATTTTAGTAGATCTTTAAGGAAATTTTCATATTCTTTTAATTCATCATGTTCTTTGAGATATTTCTCAATCGTGCCATCTGGTAATGCTAGAATTTCAGAGTCGACAAAGCTCAATGCTGCTCCAACCTGCGCAAGTGTTGAGGCAACTTTACCTGAGTTTGATTGGTTGTCAGGGTTTGTACCGTCTTCAGATGAACGAAGGTTGGCATAGGTTGCGACAGGAACGATTTTTTCATGGAGTTTAGCTTGCTCTTCTAAGCAATTGTACAATACATCAGGTCCTTCACCTAGCTTCCCTTTGTACTGCAATACATTGGATACGGAACCTTCAATCTCCTTAAGAGCTGCTTCCCAATCTTCTGTTGTTACGAACAAATCATCTAATTTCCAAGTTTGTTCGACTGGTACTTCGTGACGTTGTAATCTTGTTTTTGCCATTTGAATTCCTCCCCGTAAAATTTATTTCGGAATACTAAGTATTATAAAACAAAATGAGTCTGTTGTGTTAAATATGACAGAATTTTTATAAGAAAATAAATATTCAAGTCAATTTCAGTCTTGAGTCGGAGAATGATTCGTTCTAAAAACGGCTGAATTTTTGGAAAAATAAGTTATAATAGGTTGTATTAGGGAAAAGGGGGAAGGTTAATGCTAAGCAAAACAGTCGTTCAAGATATCTTGAATGAAGCGTTAAGTACTGGTGGCGATTTCGCGGAAGTTTTTGTCGAGGATCGATTAACGAATAATTTGTCCTTACAAGGTGGATTAGTTGAAAATAGCTTGTCAGGTCGAGACTTTGGAGTTGGCATTCGCGTGTTTAAAGGAATCCAGAGCACATATACATACACAACAGATTTTGCAAAAGAAGGATTATTGAAGGCAGCGAAAAAGTTGCGCAGACGGTTAAGGGTGACGCTAAACTATCATTAACAGAGTTGGACTATCATAAAGCAAAGGTGCTTCATCCAATTGAACAAATGCCACAGTCTGTTAATAAAGCACGTAAAGTGAATGTGATGAAAAAAGTCCATGAAGCGTCCAAACGGTATAATGAATCGATTTCACAAGTTCGGATTCGATTAAAAGACGAGGAGCAGAACGTTTTGATCGCAAACTCTGAAGGAACATTCGTTGAGGATCAACGTGTGAGGAATATCCTTGTCGTGCAATCAGTTGCTTCTAACGGGAGTCGAATGGAAGAAGGATATATTAACTCAGGTGCTTTAAGTGGAATGGAGCATTTAGAAAATTTGAATCTTGATTTTTACGGCAATGAAGCCTCACGGATCGCAGTAACAAATTTGAGTGCTGACCCGTGTCCGAGTGGAAACTTTCCGGTTGTCATTGATAATAAGTTTGGCGGAGTTATTTTCCATGAAGCATGTGGTCATGGATTAGAGGCAACATCTGTTGCGAAAAATAAATCTATTTTCTCTAATAAGGTAGGCGAGAAAGTCGCTTCTGACTTAGTGACATATATTGACGATGGAACACTTCAAAATGAATGGGGCTCTATTAATATCGATGATGAGGGTGAGCCTGCGAAGCGCAATGTATTAATCGAAAATGGTATTTTAAAAGGTTACTTAGTAGATAAATTAAATGCTAGAATCATGGAACAAGATGTGACGGGTTCAAGCCGTCGTGAGTCGTATCGCTTTGCCCCAACGTCAAGAATGACTAATACATTTATTGCACCAGGAGAATTTAATCCTGATGACATTATTTCGAATACAGAGTATGGCATTTTCGCCAAGTATATGGGTGGCGGGCAAGTGAACCCTGCTACTGGTGATTATAACTTTGCGGCTGAAGAAGCTTACTTGATTAAAAATGGAAAAATCGACCGTCCAGTTCGCGGTGCAACGTTAATTGGTAACGGTGCAGATACGCTTAAAAAGTAGATATGGTCGGGAACAACCTTGGTCACGGAGCTGGTATGTGTGGTGCATCATCAGGTTTGATTCCAGTCAACGTTGGTCAGCCGACATTAAGAGTGAGTGAACTCACTGTCGGTGGAACAAAGGGGGAAGCGTAGATGATTATTCAAGAGTTTAAAAATCAATTATTCTCAAAAGCTAGTGAATTCGGTTTCAAAGATTATGAGTTATTTTATCAGAAGTCTGAAAGCTTTGTTTGTATGATTGATCAAGGTGAAGTAGATCAATATACGATGTCTGAAGAGGCGGGGGTATCTTTTAGAGGATTTTATAATGGGAGAATGGGCTATGCTTATAGTGAAAAGCTCGATGAATCGTCAGTAGAATTTTTACTAGACAGCGCTAAAGAAAATGCAGGTATCATCGAGGAAGAGGATTTTTCACCCGTATTTGAAGGTAGTTCGTCTTATCCAGATGAGAATTTTGAAAATGACATGGTGAATGCCGGTAATGATGAGATCGTTGAATTTACTAAAGAAGTTGAAAGGAAAGTTTATAAAGTAGACCCTAGAGTGTCGAGAACGTACTATATCGCAGCGTTTAAAGAAAAGTGCGAGAAAGCCTTGTTTAACAGTAAAGGGTTGGGATTAAATGAAGCAAAAAGTCATTTGACCTTCGGTGGAGCTGTGATTGTGAAAGAGGGCGAAGTCACGAAAACCTGTTCTCACAATGAGTATCTGAAAGAATTATCTACAGAGAGGGCCCAGGAGATAGCGGAGAAAATGGTCAAAGAAGCGTTATCTTACTTGAACTCGGAGCGAATCGCAAATAAAACGTACCCAGTCGTGTTACGGAACGACGCGTCTTCATCAATTCTTCAAGCGTTCACGCCTATTTTCTCTGCAGAAAATGTACAGAGAGGATTGTCCCTTTTAGGTAAAAAAAGTGGGTGAAACGATTGCAAACTCCAAAGTCAATATCACTGATGACCCACTAAAATCATCTGACGCATTGATGGGTCGCAATTTTGATGATGAAGGTGTCGCGTCTAAAAAAGTAAGCGTAGTAGAGTCAGGTAAATTAAAAACTCTACTTCATATTTGAAAACGGCTAAGAAGAGTAACGTTGAATCAACTGGGCATGGGTTCCGTGAATCATATAAAGATGCCTTAACTGTTCAGCCATCAAATTTTTATATTGAACCAGATGAAAATAGCCTTGATGAGTTATTGCTAGAATTAGGCGATGGCATTATGATTACTGAATTGTCAGGACTTCACTCTGGAGTCAGTGAAATTTCAGGTGACTTCTCGGTTGCAGCGAAAGGATTTGTCATTGAAGAAGGTCAAGTAAAATCAGCTACAAACCAGCTCACAATCGCCGGGAACTTTTTGACTTATTAAAAGATGTTGAAGATATAGCGAATGATATAGATTTTGCGAAAGGACATGGTGCAGCCGCGCCGTCGTTACTGGTGAAACAATTAGCTATTACGTGTGAATAGGATTAAGATGAAGCTTTTGCGTAAATGCGCAAAAGCTTTTCTTATGACCTTAAGGATCGTTAGTGGGGAAATACCCATAGGAACGAGGTTAACACCCATAGAACTTAAATTAACACCTATAGAAAAGAAAGACAGTTTTTACCCACAATTAAATTGTACAGCAAATCATGTTATTTAATCCTCGATTAGTGTTAGAATGTTATTGGGGAAAAGATTGTCACAGCAAGTCATGATTTGCTATTATTTAGCAGGTAGGGAAGTGCAAAAAAATTAATCTACCTGCATAAGGGCAACTACGTCTCTGACTTTGCCTAAAGGCTTGTCAATCGACGAGTTTACTTTATAGTATTGTGAGTTAATTTGTACGGAGGTGCAGAACATTGTCAAAAATCTCTAAAGACCAGGTCAAGCACGTAGCAAACCTTGCGAGACTGGCGATTAATGAAGAAGAAGCTGAGAAGTATAGTGAGCAGCTGAGTGCCATTATAGATTTCAGTGAGCAGTTAAATGAACTCGACACATCGAATGTTGAACCAACGACCCATGTGTTAGATATGAAAAATGTGATGCGTAAAGATGAGCCGAAAGAGTGGATCTCAAAAGAAGATGCTCTTAAGAATGCTCCGGATAAACAAGATGGTCAGTTCCGCGTACCATCCATCCTAGATTAAGGAGGTTAAGGTGAGATGTCGTTATTCGATTACACTATTAAAGAACTACAAGAGAAGTTAACTAATAAAGAAATCTCGGTTACAGATTTAGTTAAGGAATCCTATGAACAAATTAGTAAAACAGATGATGAGGTTCAGGCATTTTTAACTTTAAATGAAGAAGAAGCGCTAAACCGCGCAAAGGAATTAGATGAAGCGGGAGTAGATGCTGAACAGTTCCCATTATTCGGAATGCCAATTGGAATCAAAGATAACATCGTCACAAAAGGATTACGCACCACGTGTGCGAGTCAAATCTTATCCAATTTAGAAGATCCGTTATATGACGCGACAGTGGTGAAGAAACTTAATGATGCGGAGTCCGTTAATATTGGAAAGTTAAATATGGATGAATTCGCGATGGGTTCATCAACTGAAAACTCAAGCATGAAAAAGACACGTAACCCTTGGAATACGGATTATGTACCAGGCGGTTCAAGTGGTGGTTCGGCAGCAGCCGTTGCAGCAGGACAAGTTCCGTTTACACTTGGTTCTGATACAGGTGGCTCGGTGCGTCAGCCAGCATCGTACTGCGGTGTTGTTGGAATGAAGCCTACATATGGACGCGTTTCTCGTTTTGGATTAGTCGCATTTGCGTCGTCGCTAGACCAAATTGGACCGATCACGAGAACGGTTGAAGATAATGCGCGCATTTTAGAAGTGATCTCAGGTCAAGACGAAATGGATTCTACTAGTGCGAACGTTGACGTACCTAAATACAGCGATGCCTTAACAGGTGATGTAAAAGGCCTTAAAATTGCGGTGCCAAAAGAGTATTTCCGCGAAGGTGTCGATGAGAAAGTTAAAGAAAGCGTCCGAAAAGCATTAGGTCAATTAGAAGAATTAGGTGCTGAATGGGAAGAGGTATCACTTCCGCATTCAAAATATGCCGTTGCGACGTATTACATGATCGCATCCTCAGAAGCATCAGCGAACCTAGCTCGATTCGACGGGGTTCGTTATGGTAAACGTTCAGAGAACGCTAAAGACATGATGGACATGTTCAAAATGTCACGTAGTGAAGGCTTTGGTGATGAGGTAAAACGTCGTATCATGCTTGGAACGTTTTGCGTTAAGCTCAGGTTATTACGATGCTTATTACAAAAAGCCCAACAAGTCCGCACGCTAATTAAGCAGGACTTTGATCAAATTTTTGAAAAATATGATGTCGTAATTGGACCAACTGCACCGACAACAGCCTTCAAAGTCGGTGAGAAAATCGACGATCCGTTAACCATGTATGCAAACGATATTATGACCATCCCGGTTAACTTAGCGGGCGTACCAGGAATTTCAGTTCCATGCGGATTCCACCCTGATAACAACATGCCGATTGGTCTACAAATTATCGGTAAGCACTTTGATGAAAGCACGGTCTACCGAGTGGCACATGCATATGAGCAGGCAGCCGGTTATTATAAAGAAAAGCCACAGCTTGGAGGTGCCAAATAATGAATTTTGAATCAGTGATAGGTTTAGAAGTACACGTAGAGTTAAAAACAAAATCTAAAATTTTCAGCCCAAGCTCGAATGCTTTTGGTGATGAGCCAAATACAAACGTGAACCCAATTGACTTAGGGTATCCAGGTGTTTTACCCGTATTGAATGAAGAAGCGGTTAACTATGCGATGCGTGCCGCGATGGCGCTTAACTGTGAAATCGCAACAGATACTAAATTTGACCGCAAAAACTACTTCTATCCAGACAACCCGAAAGCGTATCAGATTTCGCAATTTGATAAGCCAATTGGTGAAAACGGCTGGATCGAAATTGAAGTTAACGGTGAGAAGAAACGAATCGGAATTACTCGCCTTCATTTAGAAGAAGATGCGGGGAAATTAACTCACGGTGATGACGGCTATTCATTAGTCGACTACAACCGTCAAGGAACACCGTTAATTGAAATCGTATCTGAACCAGATATGCGAACACCTGAAGAAGCTTATGCGTACTTAGAAAAACTGCGCAACATCATTCAGTTCACAGGCGTATCTGATGTGAAAATGCAGGAAGGGTCACTTCGTTGTGATGCGAACATTTCACTTCGACCAATTGGACAGGAACAGTTTGGAACGAAGACAGAGCTTAAAAACTTAAACTCATTTAACTTCGTACGCCAAGGGCTTGAATTCGAAGAAAAAACGCCAAGAAAAAGTACTGCGTCAAGGCGGCGAAATTTTACAAGAAACAAGACGTTATGATGAGAAATCAAAAGAGACAATCTTGATGCGTGTTAAGGAAGGTTCGGATGATTACCGTTACTTCCCAGAGCCGGACTTAGTGCCACTCTATATCGATGAAGAGTGGAAAGAGCGCGTTCGTCAGTCTATTCCAGAACTACCTGACTCTCGTCGTGAACGCTATGTTAACGAATTAGGACTTGATGAGTATGACGCGCACGTTTTAACGAATACAAAAGAAATGTCGGACTTCTTTGAAGAGACGATTGCCAAAGGCGCAGATCCAAAACAGGCGACGAACTGGCTGATGGGTGACATTTCAGGTTATATGAATAAGAAACAAGTGGAGCTTCAGGATTTAGTTCTTACGCCTGAGAGCTTAGCGAAGATGATTGAACTTATCGACAAAGGAACATTATCTTCTAAGCTTGCGAAAAAGGTCATTACTGAGTTAATGACAAATGGCGGCGACCCAGAGAAGATTGTTAAGGAAAAAGGTCTCGTTCAAATCTCTGATGAAGGTCAGCTTCGCGAGATTATTACTGGCGTTTTAGATGAAAACGAACAGTCAATTACTGACTACAAAATGGTAAAGACCGAGCTATTAAATTCTTAGTCGGTCAAGTGATGAAGAAAACTAAAGGGCAAGCCAACCCACCAATGGTTAACAAAATTTTAGTTGAAGAGATTGATAAACGTTAATCTTGAGAGGAGATGCTGGGGAATGAGTTTTACGTTCAAGCAAATTGATCATGTACAATTAGCCGCACCAAGAGGTTCAGAAGATGAAGCAAGAGCATTTTTATTGATGCTTTAGGGTTTGAAGAAGTTGAAAAGCCAGAAGCTCTTAAGAAAAACGGAGGCGTCTGGTTTCAACGTGGTGATATTCAAATCCATATTGGTGTAGAAGAACCGTTTAACCCAGCTAAGAAAGCACATCCAGCACTAGAAGTTACCAATCTTGATGAGCTCATGAAACACCTTGAAGGAAAAGGGGTTGCTTATAAACAAGATAACAAGCTGCCAGGCGCTGACCGAATCTATGTAACTGACCCGTTCGGGAATCGTATTGAAATTTTAGAATGGCAGTAAAAAGTACTTCCATTATTTATCAAAGAGGAGTATGCTTGAATTAGATAAGCAATTTACAGAAGGTGAGAGTATGAAACGAGCTCGTGTCATTTATAACCCAACATCAGGACGAGAGGCAATGCGAAAAGCATTACCTGAGGTCCTTGAAACATTAGAAATCGCAGGGTTCGAAACGTCGGCTCACGCAACTACAGGGGATGGTTGTGCAAGAGACGCTGCAAAATTGGCCTGCGATCGTGAATTTGATCTTATTGTAGCTGCAGGCGGAGACGGAACGGTCAATGAAGTCGTAGATGGTATGGCAAGGGCAGATTACCGTCCAAGACTTGGGATTCTTCCAATGGGGACAACAAACGATTTTGCGAGGGCTATACGTGTTCCACGTGATTTCAGGCGCGCATTAAAAATCATTGTTGAAGGCCATACGAAGAAACTTGATATTGGCCGAGTGAACGACCATCACTTTATGAATATTGCTGGTGGCGGCAGACTCACAGAGTTAACATATGAAGTACCAAGCAAGCTTAAAACGGTGTTAGGGCAGCTTGCCTATTACTTAAAAGGAATCGAGATGCTTCCGTCACTAAGGCCAACTAAAGTTCGCATCGAATATGATGACCAAGTGATGGAAGAAGAGATTATGATGTTCCTCGTATCTAATTCGAATTCAGTAGGTGGATTTGAAAAGCTAGCGCCACATGCGACAATGGATGATGGCTACTTTGACTTAATGATTTTAAAGAAGTTAAATTTAGCTGAGTTTGTCTTGTTAGCAAACAAAGCACTTCGAGGACAACATATCGAAGATGAACACATTGTATATGCACACGCTAATCAAATTAAAGTCACCCCAGAAGATCCATCCATGCAGTTGAATTTAGATGGAGAATACGGTGGGAATTTGCCTGGCACATTTGAAGTACTTCATAAGCATATTGAATTTTTCTTACCAAAAGAAGAGATAGAATAAAATAGAGCAATTCATTTTGGGGAAATGGTGTCCCGAATGAATTGCTTTTTTATTACAAAAACACGAATATACGTTCGTTATTTTGTTCAATTTAATTTAATTGGATCAGTACTTTGGACAAAAATAAACTACCTTGCTTAAAAGGGAAGCAAGGTAGTGAAGAAAAAAACAACTATTAGAGTAAACAGCCTTATCTTGCTCAAGGACTGCGTGGGGTGGGATGTTGGAGCATCCCACCTTATTTAAGTATATGCCACATAAATGTGACACATACAACTATTTACTTATAATTATAATCAAGACTAAGTGATTGTCAATTATTTTAATGGTATGTAGCGGTTCTTACTTTAAATCGGTACATGTCTTAACGTATAATATTAAAGTAATGAAGATAGAAGGACGGATTTAAATGGCGAAAAAAGCTGCACCAGTTAAGAAAAATGAATACATAGATTTAGAATTTGTTGATTTGACCCATGAAGGAAATGGTGTCGGGAAAATTGATGGTTATCCAGTGTTTGTCCCGTACGGATTACCTGGTGAAAAAGCTAAAGTAAAAATCGTTAAAGTTAAGAAAAATATAGCTTTTGGCAAGCTAATTGAGTTAATTGAACCAAGCGAAGATCGCATTGAACCACCTTGTGAAGTATTTTACCAATGTGGTGGCTGTCAAATTCAGCACATGACATATGAGCGCCAGCTTAAGATGAAGCAAAAACAAGTGCAAGATGTGATGCACAAAATTGCCCACATGTCGGATGTACCTGTCCACCCTGTTATTGGAATGGACGAGCCGTGGAGTTATCGTAATAAAGTTCAAATTCCTGTTGGCAAACGTGATGGGAAGGTATTAACAGGATTTTATCAAAAACGCAGTCACCGTATAATCAATATGGATACTTGTCCAGTTCAAAACGAGGCGAATGATCATATCGTACGAGAGATGAGCGGTATTATAGAAGAACTTGGCATCGAGCCTTATGATGAAGAAACACATCGTGGTGTGATTCGACACATCGTCGTTCGTTCCGGTTATCATACAGGCGAGATGATGGTCGTTCTTGTGACGCGAACGAAGGACATCCCACACCAAGACAAACTTGTTGAAAAAATTAAAGCATTTGACTCTAATATTAAAGGTATTATCCAGAACTATAACCCTAAGCAGACGAACGTCATCATAGGACGCGAGTCGAAAATGTTATGGGGAAAAGATGTCATTATTGATAAAATCGGAGAGTTGGAATTTGCGATTTCAGCGCATTCTTTCTTCCAGGTGAATCCTGAACAGACTGAGCGCCTCTATGACCAAGCTTTACAATTTGCGAATTTAACCGGTAAGGAAACGGTCATTGATGCTTATTGCGGGATTGGAAGCATATCACTTTTCTTAGCTCAACATGCGAAGAAAGTTTATGGCGTAGAAGTAGTACCACAAGCAGTTGACGATGCAAAGGACAACGCGAAACGAAACCATATTGATAATGCAGAGTTCTTTGTTGGTGAAGCAGAAAAAGTGATGCCTTGGTGGAAAGCACAAGGACTAAAGCCAGATGTCATTGTTGTTGACCCTCCGCGTAAGGGCTGTGATGAAGAACTACTAAAAGCCATGATAGATATGAAACCAGAGAAAATTGTGTATGTATCATGTAATCCATCAACATTAGCTCGTGATATCAAAATTCTGGCTAATGGCGGTTATAGTGCTAAACAGATCCAACCAGTCGATATGTTTCCTCAGAGTAATCATATTGAGAGCGTGACAGAATTGGTGTTGGAAAATTAGTCAAAATTAGCTTAATAAACTAATTAAATATTAAAAATGTATTAAAATATGGGCATTGAATTGTAAAACAATTTAATGCTCTTTTTTTGTATTCGTATAAAATGCGCCTACACAAAAATTAAAATTTTACCATTTTAAAAAAATGTTGTAATAGTGCTCATCTTTACTAGAAATTGAGGTTTGGATAAGAAAAATAAAGGAAATGTATTAACACCTTTTTAGAAATCATATGTTTGATGGTAAGAAAAATTCGCTTAATGCCCTCTAAATTCACTTAAGGTTTTCAAAAGGGTGAGCTTAAAGTTGTATCATTACGTAAGGAGGCACAAAATGAGATTTGCAGGTGTAGGTTTAGTTATGCTCGCTGCTATATGCTGGGGGATTACTGGTGGGATTGCTGATATTTTAATGAGCAAGGGCTGGGACCCTCTTGTGATTTCATTTTACCGTGGTGCTGTTGGGTTTTTAGGTTTTTTGTATGGTTTCTTATGCGCTTTAGACAAAATTGGATCAACTCACCTCAATTATATTTCTGGTCCATATTGGCGGGTATTGGTGTAGCTGGAAACTTTACTTTTTATTTTTTAAGTATTCAAGCCTCAAGTGTAGCTGTGGCAGCTACACTAATGTACACTGCACCTGTAATCGTTCTTTTAATTTCTTTTATATTTCGAATAGAGCGTTCTACTTGGTTTAAATGGGGTAGTATTGCAGGCGTCATTTTAGGGATCGTCCTCCTTACAGGTGCCTATAACACCGATTCGATTTCCGTTAGTTTTATAGGGGTGGCTGCAGGAATTGGTGCTGGTCTTTCCTATGCTGTATTCATTTTTGGCTTTAAAAATGCTTCTTCTAAAGGAAAACCACAGCCATCGTTATTCATCGCCTTTATCACATTTTGTTTAATACTTTTTATCTTTTCGGATAATAGTGAAGCAGCTGCTGTGTTGACATCGAATGATCTAGGTTGGTTTATTCTCATAGGAATTGTGGGGTCAGGTCTATCATTTATACTCTATATGATTGGAATTAGGCGAACTACACCAACAACTGCTTCTATGGTTGCTATGGTAGAACCAGTGACGGCTTCATTATTTGGTGTTCTGATTCTTGGAGATCATTTGTCCATCATTCAACTTCTTGGAATGGTGATCATCTTGTTTACGGTTACTTTACTGTGCGTAAAGCAGTCCGACTAAATTTGTCGAGTAAGGTATCGAGCTAATTATGTTGATTAAAAGGTTCTTTTTAAAGTATATTTTACTGAAAGCTATGGGTAGCTTATAATAGAGTGTCAAACACAAAAGAAAAGTTGGTAGGTTCCAAATGTCAAAACGTAAAAATAATGGGTTCAAAAAGAGACCTAATAAACAATTCAAAAACCAAAATAGACAGGCCGGGACGGGCAAACAAAGCCAAGGTAAGAAAATTGCCACTACTGAAGTCACTTGTCAGGGTCTTACTAGTGAAGGTAAAGGAATCGTTCAATGGGACGGGAAGCAGCTTGAGGTTGAACAGTTACTCCCGGGTGAAAAGGCTGAAGTTACGATTTATAAAAAGGGACGCTTTTTCAATGCAGAAATTAAGCGTCTGATTAATTTCTCAGATGACAGAGCAAGGCAACCTAAAAGTATGATGATGAATGTGGTGGTTGTCAGATTCAGCACATGACCTATGAAGCACAAACTCGGTTCAAGCAAAAGGTCGTCGATGACCTTATGAAACCATTCGGTAAGCCAGAACCGATTATAACCATGGACCACCCTTATGATTACCGAAATAAAAATGTGATGACGTTTGGCCTAAATAAAAAGCGGCAAATAATCAGCGGGCTATACGCACCAAATTCTCATCGAATTATCCCAATGATG
Organism: Piscibacillus salipiscarius JCM 13188; assembly: GCF_001311865.1. Taxonomy (GTDB): domain Bacteria; phylum Bacillota; class Bacilli; order Bacillales; family Alkalibacillaceae; genus Piscibacillus; species Piscibacillus salipiscarius. The sequence continues at coordinate 74,486 of NZ_BBCD01000005.1, read as the reverse complement.
GGGTCCATCATTCATGACCCGAAAGCCGATGAGATTATCCAAACGGTCACGGATTTAGCTAAGTCCTTTAAGCTCCAACCATACAACGAAGATACAGGTCAAGGCTTTTTAAGGCACGTCATGGTCAAAGTCGGTAAAAAGAGCGGAGAGATCATGGTTGTGATCGTCGCTGCTTCACCTATGTTCAAAGGTAAGAAGAACTTTGTGAAAGCCTTGCGAAAAGACCATCCTGAAATCTCGACTATTTTGCTAAACATTAATCAAAGAAATGACAGCATGGTACTTGGGGATCAAGAAAAAGTCTTATTTGGTAAAGGAACGATTATAGATACGTTATGTGGTCTTGAATTTGAGATCTCTGCTAAATCCTTTTATCAAATTAATCCTGTTCAAACCGAAAAGCTTTATAACGAAGCTATTGAAATGGCAGGATTGATTGGTAAAGAAAAAGTGGTGGATGCTTACTGTGGAATTGGAACAATCGGACTTGTCGCAAGCAAAAAAGCTGGAAAAGTGATTGGTGTTGAATTAAACAATGATGCAGTTCGAGATGCGATACGAAACTCCAAGCGCAACGGAATACAGAATGCTAGGTTTTATCAAGCTGATGCTGGCGAGTACATGACACAATTAGCTGCGCAAGGTGAGAATATAGATGTTGTCTTTTTAGATCCACCTCGGAGCGGAAGTGATGAAGCCTTTTTATCTAGTTTAGTAAAATTAAAACCGTCTCGGGTCGTATATATCTCTTGTAATCCTGAGACTCAAGCACGTGACTTAAAGTACTTAACAAAAAAGGCTATGAAGTTAAACGAATGCAGCCAGTTGATATGTTTCCACAGACGAGTCATATAGAGTCAATTGCTCTCTTAACAAAACAATCGTAGACTAAGCTTTCAATATTTTCCTAATTAAATTTCCTTGCACTTTTTGGCGATTGCTATTACATTATATAATGGCTAAAGATTACACAAACAATTATTTTGATATAGATTTGTAAGGAAAGGGTTCGAAGTATGATTAAGGATAATTTTTGGCATGAGTTGCCGAAGCCGTTTTTTTGTGCTGGCGCCAATGGAAGCTGTGACGGACGTGGTGTTTCGCCATGTGATTACAGAAGCGGCAAGGCCTGATGTGTTCTTTACAGAGTTTACGAATACCGAAAGTTATTGTCATCCAGAAGGGCGCAATAGCTTGCGTGGTCGTTTGACATACACACAAGATGAACAACCCATTGTAGCTCATATTTGGGGAGATAAACCTGAATATTTCCGTCAAATGAGTATTGGGATGGCAGAAATGGGCTATCGTGGAGTGGATATTAACATGGGCTGCCCGGCACCAAATGTAGCCACAAAAGGTAAAGGGTGTGGACTTATTCGAAGGCCCGATGTTGCTGCAGAAATCGTCCAAGCAGCTAAAGCCGGCGGACTCCCTGTTAGTGTCAAAACAAGACTTGGATATTCAAGAGTCGATGAGTGGCACGATTGGTTAAGGCATTTGTTGGAACAGGATATCGTGAATTTATCCATTCACCTTCGTACCAAGAAGGAAATGAGTAATGTGCCGGCACACTGGGAGCTAATTCCTGAGATCAAAAAACTTCGTGACGAAGTAGCACCACACACACTACTCACCATCAACGGTGATATACCAGATCGTCAAAAGGGGCTGGAGCTCGCTCAAGAATATGGTGTTGACGGTGTTATGATTGGTCGCGGTGTTTTCCATAATCCTTTTGCGTTTGAAAAAGAGAAAAAGAGCACACAAGCGAGGAGTTGCTTGATCTTCTGAGACTGCAACTCGATCTTCATGACAAATATTCTGAAGAACTTGAACCGCGAGTGTTTAAGCCACTTCGCCGTTTCTTTAAAATTTATGTTAAAGGCTTTCGCGGGGCGAGTGAGCTTAGAAATAAACTGATGAGCACGGAAACGACTGATGAAGTCCGCGAATTGCTAGATGCTTACGCAAGCAATTATAAAGAACCTGTGCGTTAATATAACGATTATAGAAGAGCATGTCCGGTGGGATTTGCTCTTTTTTTATCATGTATAATTAAATTAAATCCAACTAAATCCGTTTCTTTTTCATCGGGTATCGTTGTTGAATGGGTTATATAATCAACTCATGAAGGAGGGAATGAATTGCTTAAAAGTATGAACGAAGCGTTAGAGTATATTGAAGATCATTTAAATGAAGAGATAGACTACAAAGAGCTTGAGAAGATATCTGGAACATCTTTATATCATTTCAGAAGGATGTTCACCTTTCTTTCAGGCATGACGTTAGGTGAGTATATACGTAATAGAAGGTTCTCTAACGCCACTTTTGACTTACTGAACGAAGGAATGAGTGTAACTGAAGCAGCCTTTAAATACGGTTATGAATCGGTAGATGGATTTTCACGTGCTTTTAAAGATTGGTCTGGTATTAATCCTTCTAAAGTTAAAATAGAAAATACACTTAAAGCATTCCCAAAACTCTCCTTCCAATTAACGATACAAGGAGGAATAGATATGGACTATAAGATTATGAAAAAAGAACCGTTTAAGATTGTAGGAGTGAAGAAAAGAGTTCCAATACAATTTGAAGGAGAAAATGAGGAGATTTTAAAATTAGCTAGAAGTATTTCACCTGAACAAAGAGAAAAGTTGAATAACTATGCAAATGTAGAACCTTATCAAGTCGTGAACGCCTCTTATAATTTTGAAGGTGATATGCAGGAAGAACAAGGAAGTCTTGATCATATGATTGGTGTGTTAACGACTAAAGAAGTAGACGAAGGTGAATTTGAAGTAGTAGAAGTGCCCGCTTTAAATTGGGCCATCTTTTCGTCTAAAGGTGAATTTCCAAAAGTCATGCAGGACACTTGGGCAAAAATTGCTTCTGAATGGCTACCTTCTTCAGATTATGAATTGGTGGAAGCACCCAATATATCATTTACAGGTGATCTATCTGATCGGTCTAATGTATATAGTGAAATTTGGTATGCTGTAAAGAAAAAAAGGTGAAAAATAGTCGGTTAATAAAGTTACAAACTTTCAAACAAAACGTTTGATTTAATTTTTAGAATCCACCTGAAGGAAGTCCTAATTCGTTAGGGCTTCTTTTTTCTTAGAATTGAAATCATGATACATTTATTATTGTTTTTAGTGTTGCTAAAAAACATATGTCTGTTGCCCCAGAAGGTGTCACAATAAAACATGTCGAGGATGATATCAACAAGTTTGCTATGATTATACAAAGGAAATCATACGCATTCCTTGGAACGAGAAAGTAGATTATTCGTTACTCGAGAAAATAATTGACTTTAATATTTGGGATAAAAAGGATTATACGACTTTTTGGAGAAAATAACTTTTAAGAGGCTGTTGGTTAAGACCAGTCTTTATTTATTTAATAATATTTTTCACTAATACAATAAGTTTTAAAAGTTAACTTTACATAAAGGAAGGTAGTTATGTCTAAGTCATTTTCTCGTGTTTTAATAAAAGACAAAAATCATCGCTTGTTAATGGTTCAAGATCGAAAAGGGGAGTGGAACTTTCCTGGAGGTAAACTCGAAAAAGGTGAATCGCTTCTTCAATGTGCGATTAGAGAAGTAAAAGAAGAAGTTAACGTACAAGTGACGAATTTAATCGAACTCTATGAAGATGTGTTTATTTTCAATGATGTTCACTGGAACGGACTTTTTATTTCGCAAAATCCGCAAACGGCATTCCAACAATAAATGAGTTTGATAAATTTGAAGATATGAAATTTATCGAGCATGATTATGAAGCTGAATTTCATACTGAATTAACAAATACCTATCATGAATTATTTAAACGTGTTGAATCACTTTCTACTGATTGGAATTAATTTAACTGATATAAAAGGAGAATGAATTTGGAAATTTGGGATATCTACGATCAACAAAGAAATAAAACTGAGAGGCAAATGAGACGTGGTGATGCTTTTGGTCTTGAAGATTATCATTTAGTTGTGCATGTATGCCTATTTAACGATAAAGGTGAAATGCTTATTCAACAGCGTCAAACAAATCGTGACCACTGGCCAAGTATGTGGGATTTAACTGTTGGCGGAAGTGCCATTGCTGGTGAGGACCCTCAGCAGGCAGCTGAACGTGAAGTGAAAGAAGAGCTAGGATATGAGATTGATTTAACCAATCAGCGTCCGTCTTTAACAATCAATTTTGATCATGGTTTTGATGATATTTTTATAGTAAAAACGAACGTTGACATCTGTAGTTTACCTATACCTACAGAGGAAGTGCAAGAGGTTAAATGGGCTTCTAAAGATACAATCCTAACAAAAATTGAGGAAGGTTCATTTCTACCGTACTATCATTCTTTAATTCATTTATTGTTTGATATGAAAGATCACATGGGGGCACATCGACTATAGAATTTTATATTAAATGGGCGTTACCTCTAAATCGAGGTAGTGCTCATTTATTTTTTCCTCTTTAAGAGACTTGATTTCTTCTAATAATATAATAGTACACGCCACAATTAACCCAGCAAGTAGAATCATTCCCATATAAGCTGGATGAAAGTATGATGCATAGGCTCCATCTCCTGGTAAAAATCGATAAAAGAATGGCAAAATCCAAAAGATAAGTAGGTAAAATCCAAGCATGGTTCCTAGAATATATTTCATGTCATTTCCCCCTTAATATCATTAGATTACCAATTTTCTGCTTACCACAAATGTCTATACGTAACGTTACTTGAACTTTTATTTGTTCAATCGTAATGATTAAAAAGGACGTTTGGAGGTTTAGAAAATGGCTTCAGGAATCATTGTCATCATATTATTAATTACAATCGGTGTTTTATTATTAAAAGGGAAAGCCACTTTTCTTATTGCTGGCTACAATACATTGTCCGAAACAGAACGTGAAAAATAGACGAATTTAAACTCTCAAAATTCACAGGTAAAATCGTGTTAACCATAGCTCTATCTATTGCGATATTAGTTGCGGCTGATTATTCCGAAGCTAGTATATTTTATTTTATAGGTTTTGGGATAATGATTCTAAGCATAATTTGGGGATTAGCCGTTTTAGTTAAAAAAGATTGGTTTAGACGATAGATAAAGAGGATGCCATACGTGAGCGCGTTCATAATGTTGTTCTGCATGAAGAAGCTGATGAAAAACAGCTGTGCTTATTGGGCTCATTAAAGCATGTAGTTTAGACACAATGATTTTTCAAAAAGTGATCTTCTACAAGCCAAAAACACATTAAACACATTATGAAAATCAACGCTCACAGTAAAGCCGTTGTTGCTGCCACTGCTGCAGCATCTTCTTCTAATAGTTAAGGTTTCTTATTTTCTTCTATCTCTTTTCTCCTTTAATTCACTAACCGTCACAAATTTATATCCCTTCTTCTTAAGCTGTGTAATCATACCATCGACGGAATTTAAAGAAGCATCTCTGTGTTCATACATGACATGCAACAATACAATAGAACCAGGTTCAATGTTCTCAGAGACATAATTGGCGATTGCCTCGGGGTCATCAGAGATGTCGGGCATAAAATCTGGTTCTAAATTCCACATAATTGCTTGTCGGTCATGATTCGATAGGTACAGCGGAAGTGTCACTAGTTTTCTTCCATATGGTGGTCTAAACGTAATCTCTTCTTCGTAACCTATTTCACGAATCAAGCCATCTGTTTTCTCAATTTCCTCTTCAACAAAAGAATAAGATTTGAAGATCATTCTTTTATGAGTGTAAGAATGATTTCCAATTTCATGACCAGCATCAACAATGTTTCTTGCTGCCTCTTTGTTCTGCTCTATTGCCTCTCCTACTAAATAAAACGTTCCTTTAACATTGTGTTCATCTAGTATAGATAGGATTTCATCCGCGTTTGGCCCAGGCCCATCATCAAATGTAAGAGCGACAACCTTATCTTCAGTTTCAATTTGAGTCACTGGATCCCCGATTAATTGAAAGGTTCGTGATTTTGATAGTTCATTAATACCGTAACCTGCCAAGATTATGAATATCAGGATAACTAATATTATTTTTAAGCGTTTTTTTCATTTTTATCACCCTAATTTGATTCCTTCTAGTCTTCTGTCAATTTAATAGATACATATATTATATGATAATATGTTTATAAGAGCTAATGACAAGGGGTTTTTGATATGGGAAAAAGTGAACAAGTTATTTTAACGAATATGTGCATGGTTTATGATGATGAACAAATCTTAGTACAAGATCGTGTCGGAAAATCGTGGCCAGGTATCACATTCCCTGGTGGTCATGTTGAACCAGGGAATCTTTTGTTGATTCAGTCATTAGAGAGGTTTATGAGGAAACGGGTCTTACGATTTTTAATCCAGAGATTTGCGGCGTTAAACAATTTTATACGAAAAATGGTGAGCGCTATATGGTTCTATTTTATAAGACGAATCAGTATAAGGGTGAATTAAAGGCATCGGATGAAGGTGAGGTATTTTGGATTCATAAAAATGAACTTAAAGATTATCAACTAGCAAATGATTTCGAAATCATGTACAAAGTATTTGATTCTAATGAGATCAGTGAATTTTTCTATGATCAGTCAGGTGAGAATTGGAGTGTTAAACTGTTGTAGTTATTTTATGACAGGTATGTCCGAAGGTTTTAATGAATAGTTTATACTAGGACTAAAATTTGAATCTTCCGAATTTTAGTGTAGAATATTAACACAATCAAAAAGGAGGAGGAAGGATTAATGGAGGAGTACAGTCTATCATTTTGGACATGGTTTTGGCTTTTTGTGCCTATGTCTATTGTCGTTATTTTTCTTTCATATCTTTGTTGAGAGGGCGTGACAAACAATAATGGATTCAGCGACTTTAATAACATTTATCATTTACATAGTTGGAATGTTGTTACTAGGAATTGTTGGGTATAAATTAACTAGTAACTTATCGGATTATTTTCTAGGTGGCCGTAAGCTTGGCCCAGGTGTTGCCGCTTTAAGTGCAGGCGCCTCGGATATGAGTAGTTGGCTGCTTCTTGGTTTACCAGGTGCGATTTATCTCTCTGGTTTAGCAGAAGCTTGGATCGCAGTAGGTTTAACGATTGGTGCTTATTTAAACTGGCAGTTCGTTGCGAAGCGATTACGCGTTTTATACTGAAGTATCAAACAATGCGATTACAATTCCTGACTTTTTTGAACAGCGTTTTCGAGATCGTTCTCGTGCACTGAGACTTGCGTCTGCATCAGTTATTCTTTTATTCTTTACGTTTTTATACTGCTTCTGGTCTTGTAGGCGGAGCGAAATTATTTAGTAGTAGTTTCGGTTTATCTATGACGAATGCACTTATTATTGGAAGTATTGTAATTATTGGTTATACATTTCTCGGTGGATTTATTGCCGTTAGCTGGACTGATTTTATTCAAGGTTTATTAATGTTTTTAGCTCTTATAGTATTACCAATTCTGGCTATTCAAAATGCTGGTGGCTGGAATGAAGCCGTTAATGTCGTAGGAAATTTAACTGATGGTCAAAATTTAGAGATGGTTAAAGGTGTCTCAACGATTGGAATTATTTCATCGCTTGCTTGGGGCCTGGGTTATTTTGGTCAACCTCATATCTTGGTAAGATTTATGGCGATTCGATCAACGAAAGACGTTCCGAAAGCTAGATTTATTGGTATGACATGGATGGTATTATCGTTATTCGGTGCCGTTTTTGTAGGGATTGCAGGTTATGCGTATATCGCAACAAATGATGTATCTGCAGCCTTAGCAGAAAGAGGGATTGAAGTATCTGGTGGCGTATTAGCTGACGAAGAGACTGTATTCATAGCTTTAACACAATTATTAACTCACCCAATTGTAGCGGGTATTTTGCTAGCTGCTATATTAGCGGCGATTATGAGTACCGTAGACTCACAGCTATTAGTATCGTCTTCTGCTGTAGCTGAGGACTTTTACAAAGGTTTTATTAGAAAAAATGCTTCAAATAAAGAACTTGTATGGGTAGCTCGTATATCGGTTATTGTAATTGCGCTATTAGCGGTTTGGATCGCTTCAGCGAATGAGAAGCTAGTGTTAGAACTAGTAGCCTATGCTTGGGCAGGATTTGGAGCAGCGTTCGGGCCAATTATCTTGCTTTCGTTATTCTGGAAGCGCATGACACGAAACGGGGCACTGCTCGGTATTATCACAGGTGCCGTAACCGTTGTGGTGTGGTCTGAATTCGTTAAAAGTGACCTATATGAATTAGTGCCTGGATTCTTTTTAGCAGGTGCTGTTGCGATTATCGTTAGCTTACTAGGTCAAGCGCCTAGTCAAGAAATACAAGAGGAATTTGATCAAGCTCGTGAACAAGCGAACGGATAGGTTAAAGGTAGCTCAACTGGATTTCAGTTGAGCTATTTTTTAATAGACAAGGGGATAGGTTAGTCACCCCGTTTAAACTTACAATCAATAGCGACTTACTGCATGTGTGACCATGTCCCGCTCGCTTACTGATAAGTATAACGTGAAAATAACAACATATTTACTAGACAATTCTCTCGGTTACTAGACAATTTGATCCAAATACTAGACAAAAATAAAAATTTACTAGACAAAATTAAACATTTACTAGACAATTTCGCGATTTTACTAGAAGATTTTTCTTAATACTAGACAATTCAAAAGGAGACTGGTTGCTCTCCTCATCATAAAGGTTTCCATCAGTTGATCGATAAATTCTTGAATGTTCACTTCAGTGATTTTTTCATGTATTAAAGAAACACATGGATGATTCTTACACATTTATTAGGCCTTCGCATAGGATAAAGTGGAATAATGGAATTAGAAAGGAGAAAACAATATGTATCACTACCCTGGTGGATATAACCCGTGGTACCAAGCGAGACCGAATAATTGGGGGCCTAATAACTGGAATCAAGCTTCGTGGAACATGATGCCGAATCAACAAATGCCTAATCAAATGAATCAACAGCACTTAATAAGCGGCCGAGAGGATTTTGGTGGAAATCCATTTGTCGTTGATATGGAAAAGGCAACGACAAATAATGATTATTTTAGACGTGCGTTATGGACTGGAGAGTACTTACAGGTAACACTAATGAGTATTGGTGTGGGAGAAGATATCGGACTGGAGGTTCATCCTGACACCGATCAATTTTACGAATTGAAGAAGGGCAAGGTTTGACGATGATGGGTGATAGCGAAAATCGACTAGATTTCAGACAGCCTGTATATGCCGATGATGCGATCATGATTCCTGCTGGAAAATACCATAATTTAATTAACACAGGTAACACACCTCTTAAACTATATTCTATTTATGCACCACCTGAACATCCATTTGGAACCGTGCATGAGACAAAGCAAGATGCAATGGAAGCAGAAGAAAATCACTAATTACTTAGGGGCTTGAAAATCCAAGTCCCTTTTTATATGCTTAGAATAAATGTTAACCGAAAAATAAATCAAGTTAACAATAGAGGGGCGTTATCATGTATTTACTTAGAGGTCATCATCTTTTTTGCTTACTTGGATATAGAGGGATGGGCTACTCAAAAGAATATGTAGAAAACATGACTCAATTACACCAACAGCTAAGACAAGAACCTAAGACTCTAGTAAAGTTTGTAAAAGGTCCGGATTGTCTATGTGAAAAGTACCCCAATTCGGGAGACTATCATTGTGAGGATCAGCACATTTATGACCGGGATGCCACCATATTAGAAAAATTAGGTTTTGAGGTAGGACAAGTTGTACCTTGGACAGAGGTAGAAAATCAGATTAAAGAGAACGTAGTGCCGTCTGATCTATCATCCATCTGCGATACATGTTCTTGGCGTACATATGGAGTTTGCGAGGAAGGTGTTCAAGACATTATAGATGGTAATGGATTAAGGAAGGTTGAATAGGATAGAGTATAGGTAGGAAGCCGTTACCATTTAATAGAGCATTCATAGATTATTAATATAATCCTTAGTAGAAAGGAAATGCTCTATGTGTGATTATTGTAAGAAAAAGAAAGATCATCATCATAATTATTACCTTGATTTATTGTTAGGTTATAAACATGGCACATGTTCTTGTCACAAGAAGAAGCACGTTAAAAAGGTTTGTTGTATTGAAGAGTATGATCATTATGGATGCGGATGCCATAAGTGCCACAAGAAAAAAACTAAAAAAGTCTGTTGTTATTTCTATCATTGGTAGGGGTAAGGAAGTGCCTTACTCCTTTTTTCTATTTAAAGAACCATTAATGCGTTTTTGGTTCCATATAATAGCATACTAAGTCTATTCGTGAGAAATTTGGAATCATTGTCTACCAAAAAAGGACCATTCCTTAAAAGAAAAGGCTCATCAGAATTGTTTTCACCATTCTACTAGAAAAAAATTATTCTAATAACTCGCCTGTGTTTATATATTAGTGATAGAGGAGGGTGTCTGATGGGGGAACGGATCTATACGGGGAGATTTACAACCGAAAATACTGAAGAAATCGTTGTTTTTACAATTGGAATGCGAATTAATAAGTACCGAAAAATACATAAGTGGTGGCCGGTATTTCGTGCGATGCCGAAGATGTTAAAAGAGTTGTACGAGCATCAGGATGAATTAGGTTTTTATTCGCATGAAATGTCCATGGGGACGCGTACGATTAAACTTGTTCAGTATTGGCGATCATTGGACGAACTATTGGCGTACTCCAAAGGTGATCTGCACCTAGAAGCTTGGAGGAAGTTTAATCAAAAGATTGGTCATACAAAGGATGTAGGCATTTTCCATGAAACGTTTGTGCTAAATCCAGGGCAATATGAAAATATCTATGGCAACATGCCAATCTATGGAATGGCCAAGGCATTAGGACACCAGAAGGTTGAACCAAAACGTAGGACAGCGTTAAAACGTCTACAACAAAATAAAAATCGTGGGGATACCCCACGATTTTTAATATATTTAAGCTTTTTTACCATACGGAAGAATGTGATAAAGCGTCATAAAGATGGTACCTGCTACGGCGATTAGTCCCATCACAAAATATAATGTACCTCCGCCATAGACATCGATTAGTGCTCCTCCGATTAACGATCCAATAATCCCCGAAATTCCGAAGAACACTGCATAGAACAGCAAGTGTCCAGTTGATTGCGTTAGCTAGGGATGAGTCGAGTGACGTAATCAAGTGAGGCTAAATATAGCACTCCGAATGTTAGACCATGTGTGAATTGCAGGGCAAGTACGACCCAGTAAGAATCTGCTGAAGCAAATAAGAACCAACGGAAACTATAGATCACACCTGCTAAAATGACAAAGATTAGCGTGTGATATTTTTTAAACCAATAACCTGCTGTTGCAAATACAATGGCTTCACTGATGACTCCAATAAACCATGCCGAACCAATCACAAAGTTTGTCCCGCCCAGCTGATTAATGTAAAGGCCAATAAAACTATCATTCGCACGGTGCGAAATGGTTAAGAACATCATAAAAAATAAGAAAATCACAAATGGTTTGTTTTGCAAAAGTCGTTTAAAGTCTGCAAAACTAACTGGTTCTTTCGAGACTTCAACATCCTTTACTCTAAACGTTACAAATAAAGCGATAAATGCAAATGCTAAATAAGGCCAAATCATATATTCGACACCTGTTAAGGTTAAAACGAGGCCGATCGCAAGGGAGGATGTCGCAAACCCGATAGAACCCCAAGTTCTGATGGTTCCAAACGATACGCCTAAATCATCAGCCCGCCTTTGAGCTAAACTATCTCCAAGTGCCCCCACTGGTGTTGCGAAAAAGTAAAAGAAAAATCCTACGAACATAATCCATAGAAAATGAGACATACTTAAGAAAATCGAACTGAAGATAATTAAGCCAAACACGCATATTAGAAGAATTTTTTTGACGGTTTTATATTTATCACTTAAATATCCCCAAATGGTTGAGCGATAATAGAAGCAAGTGGACCTACGGCTAAAACCCAGCCAATTTGAGCGCCCGTTAATCCTTTTCCTTCAAGATATACAGGTAAATAGCTGATAATAATCGTATTCGTCGCATGAAATGCAAATAATAAGGTTTTGAGTGGTGTTAATGATTGTTGTTCTGTCATACGTAAACCTCTGTTTCTATAATATTCAACGTTATTTACTATATCTTATTTCATGTCAAAATTAAACAAATAAAACTCATGATTAGACGAAACGTTTAGATTTGTTTTACTATAAAAAAGTAATGAGTAAATATAAAGTAAGGAGATATATATATGAGATTAAGCATATTAGACCAAGCACCTGTGACAAAAGGGAATACAGCAGAGCAAGCATTAAAGAATGCAGAAGAACTGGCGATTTTAGGAGAAGAGCTAGGCTATCATAGAATGTGGATGGCAGAGCATCATGGAACCAACGCACTCGCAAGTTCAGCTCCTGAAATTACAACGGCACATATGGCTGCTAAGACGAGTCGCATCCGACTGGGGACTGGCGGCGTTATGATGATGCATTATTCACCACTTAAACTTGCTGAAGTATTTAAAAACGCTTAGCGCATTTGCACCTGGCAGAATTGATTTCGGAGTAGGGCGAGCACCAGGTGGCGATCACTTTAGTATGTATGCGATGTCTGAAGGGCGCCAGCCGATGTTAAATAATATGTATGAGAAATTCGAAACGGCTCTCCAATACATTAGTGACCAAGTTCCGACAGAGGAACTGTATAGCCGAACGATGGCAACACCATCAGGAATCAAGCTACCTGAAGCGTGGCTGCTAGGTTCTAGTGGGAATAGTGCGATGAAAGCTGGTGAGATGGGAGTTGGTTATTCGTTTGCTCAATTTTTTAATGGTGAGCTATCGAAAGAAATTTTAGATACTTATCGTATTAATTTTATTCCAACTGAATTTATGGACAAACCTGAGATTAATGTATCGTATATGGTGACAGTGGCTGAGACGGAAGAAGAAGCTGAATTTCAAGCAGGACCACAAGATATTTCCAGACTTAAGCTTATGAAAGGTGAGATTACCCAAAATATCACACCAGAAGAAGCGCAGGAGTACCCGCTAACTGAGATGGATCGCATGCGTATTCAAGAAGCTCGCAAGCTGCATTTAGTCGGTTCAGCGAAAGACGTCGCTCAACAACTTCGAGATGAAAAAGAGATGTACGGATTTGATGAAGCGATGATTGTGAGTATCCCTCATTCACAGGAAAAGCGTTTGAATGTCTATCGATTATTAGCAAATGAATTACTTTAAGTGAGAGTCCAATTATTAACGGGTTCCGTTGTGGGGTGTAAAACGTCAAATCGCAGTTAAAACCGCAATGCAAATCACATTAGAAATCACACAAAAAAGGACTTAGAAAAAATTCTAAGCCCTTTTTAGCATGGATTTTCCTTCTTCAACTAACGTCCGCGTTTGTTGAAGAAGGAATTGTTGTTAAAATTAATTTTATTTTGCTACTCTAATTATTTGTTCTACAATTTCGTAAGCTCTTTCTTCAGAAATTTCTGTTAAGCGAAACTCCCCAGAATAAGTACCACTATCCAGATTAAATATAACAAAAGCACGTTTTTATTTTCTATTTTATGGTACTCTACTTCAGTATCATTAATCATTTTGTGTTACTAGGCGAACTACTTTGTTTCCCGTCATTAAACGTTAATTTAAAGACTAGAGGTTCTCCACCATAAATACCATATAAAACTTCAGAACCCATATTTTCCTCATATTTTTCTATATATTCCTCGTCTTTTTTATTCCCTAATTGTTTCGAATATTCGATAATTAAATCTTTATGTTTCCCAAACGGTCCTGTTTCAATTATTGCTGATGTAATGGAGTAATCTTGCAAGTGCGGAATATATACATCTGTATCAAACGTATCATTTACTTGTTCTTGAAAAGGAACTACATCTTCATTCACAGAAGAAGAACAAGCACTTAGATATATAGAAAATAATACTAAAAATAAAGTATTTTTCATTCGGATATCCCCTTAAAAATTTAAACTATTCTCCCTAAGAGCTTCTTAAACTTTCCTGCCCCGTTACTTTAAGTACAATCCTTCACAAACTTTTTATATTCTGATATCTATTTTAACATAATTTTCTATTTAACCTGGATATAAAATACAATTCACGCCAAAATCACAACCGATTCACACCTACTACAATATTTATTTCAGCCCTTGTGAATAGCTGTGTGTTTTAGAGTGCGATTATAATAGTAAAACCCTATAAAACCCTGATATTACAGCAAAATAATACACATAAATTCAAATGCGAATTCACGTGCGAATTAGTATGTGTTTCTGTCTGTTTGCACCCCTGAACGGAACCGGTTATCCAATTATTGGGCTCTTTTTTATTTCGTTTATTAAATTTCGACAACAATTTACGTTTTTTCACTAAATGATCTTCATTTCTAACCGATATTTATTTATATAGAGACCATCAAGGGGGAGAGGTGTCAGGGTGAAAATCTTTCATTCAATTAAAGCCAAATTAATTATTATGATGTTGGTATTGTTAATTATCCCTTTAGTCATTGTAGGGTTCATTAACTATAGCCAGACAGCCGTTCTAGAGAAGTCAATTATTCCTAAAAATGTCTTAGAACAAACAGACAACGATTTCAAACAAACGTTTGATGAGTATGAAGGCATTTTACAACAAATCGCTCAGTCTGAAGAATTGCAGCATGAAGATCAGGCAGGTGTTGAAACGAGTGAAACTTATAGCCATTTACCAGGAGCAAATGAACCTGAGTTGGTTGAGTTTTACGAAGGGTATTTATCTGAACAAGTTTCTGATCATGAATACATATTAAATTCATATTTAGCAACACCTGAAGGAGCTATTTATTTTTCATCTGTACCATCAAGTGAATCTGATTTATCGGAATTTGATGCAACAACAAGAAGCTGGTATCAGGGTGCAATGGACCAGCAGGGAGAGGTTATTTGGACTGAACCATATTTTGATGCAGTGACAGGTGGGTCAGTCATTACACTAGCAACAACTGTTACGGATTCAAGTGGTGATGTGGTTGGTGTTTATGGAATTGATTTTAAGATGGGAGCACTCGCAACCGAATTGCGAAATCAGACGTTACTTACAACCATTATTATTTCTGCTATTGCAATCGTAATCGGTACACTTGCGGTTATTTTCTTGTTCGTTTAATTACGAAAAAGTTATACGCAGTTCAAGAAGGGTTATCAAATGTCGCAAATGGCGACCTTACTCAGCCAGTTGATGTAGATAGTAAGGACGAATTAGGCCAGCTTGCCGATAGTTATAATCAAATGGTGGAGAATATGCGGAACTTGATCTCTAACGTGATTGAAACGTCTGAGCAAGTGGCAGCATCATCAGAAGAATTAAGCGCCAATGCAGATGAAACGACTACAGCTTCAGAGCAGATTTCAAGTTCGATTCAGGAAGTTTCAAATGGTAACGAGAAAACAGTTGAGAATGTCAATCGTTCAAGGAACTTTGTTGGTGAGATTTCAAATAATATTAACGAAATTTCAGAACGGACAGAGCGCGTGACACAATCTTCCGTTGAGACATCGAATAAAGCAGCGGAAGGTGAACAAGTCATTAATCAAGCTGTCAATCAAATGGAAAGCATCAGTTCAAATGTTTCAAATATAGGCGGTGTGATTAAAGAACTTGATCAACGTTCAAATGAAATTGAAGACATTATTAAAATGATCAATGATATTTCTGAACAAACTAACCTTCTAGCACTCAATGCTGCGATTGAAGCTGCGCGTGCCGGTGAGCATGGTAAAGGCTTTGCCGTTGTTGCGGATGAGGTAAGGAAGTTAGCTGAACAATCTACGAATTCTACGGTTGAGATTTCTAGAATTATTAATGAAATTCGTACTCAAACGACACAGGCAGTTGAGTCTGTTGAGAAAGGGGTTATTACGGTGGATGAAGGGCGAACACTGGTCAATCAAGCGGGACAGTCCTTTAACGAAATATCAGCTGCCGTGACCCAAGTTTCATCTAGAATGAAAGAAGTTAATGAGTCGATTAGCAACATAGAAGAACGTAATGAGTCATTAGTTCAAACTATGGAAGAACTTAATAATTATACAGAAAATACATCAGGCTTAGCTCAAGAAGTCGCAAGTGCGGCAGAAGAGCAGACAGCATCTGTTGAAGAAGTGACATCAGCAAGCTCTGTGCTCGCTGAAATGGCAGTGGAACTGCAAGAGACAGCTGCTAAGTTTAAGATTTAACTAAAAAAGCTATTGCGACGTGTTCGCAATAGCTTTTTATCATATAAAAGGTTCGATAAAATTCATTTTGGGTTCGATAAATTAACAATTTTTTACTTCGTCGACAGAATTCGTGGCTGATATTTTTAAAAATGGGGTCGATAAATTCCAAATAAGGGTCGATATTGCCTCTAAATGCTTAACAACTCCCTAATCTCATCTTCATTCAGACTACTAAACATCGTTTCACCTGGTTTAATCACGTTTTCAATCAATTCTCGTTTTCGTTGTTGTAAGGAATAGATTTTTTCCTCAATCGTGCCCTTCGTAATTAAACGGTGCACTTGGACAACGTTTTTCTGACCGATTCGGTGCGCACGTCCAGCAGCTTGCTCTTCAACAGCAGGATTCCACCATAGATCATACAGGATGACGGTGTCAGCTCCTGTTAAGTTCAGCCCGGTACCACCGGCTTTAAGAGATATAAGGAAAATTTCTTTTTCACCGTCATTAAACCGGTTAACCTTTTCGACGCGTTCTTTTGAAGGTGTTTGACCATCTAGATAAAAACATCACGGCCTTCTTCTTCAAATTCCTTTTTCATGATTTTAAGCATGCTCGCAAACTGAGAAAAAATCAGGATGCGATGACCGTTCTCACGGGCACTATCAACCATATCGAGTAGCTGGTTCATTTTACCTGACTCCCCGTCGTAGCCCTCGATAAATAATGAAGGATGACAACAGAGCTGACGAAGCCTTGTCAGTCCAGCTAAAATTTTCATTCGATTTTTCTGAAGTCCCTCACTTAAGGCATCGGCCGTCTCGTTTTTAATTTTATCTAAGTAACCAAGGTACAATTCTTTCTGTTGTTTGGTTAAATCCGAATACTGCACGGATTCAATTTTATCTGGTAATTCTTTTAACACATCTTGTTTCACGCGGCGCAGGATAAATGGCCGGCTCATGCTTGAAATCTGATCTTCTGATAAGTTTTTGAATTCCTTTTGTTAGGAAAAAACTTAGGCAGAATCACGTCAAAAATGGACCATAATTCATCGAGTGAATTTTCAATCGGTGTACCACTTAAAGCAAAACGTTCCTTCGCCCGAATGGAACGGACTGCTTTAGCTTGTTTGGTTAAATGGTTTTTAATGGCCTGCGCTTCATCAAGGATAAGCGTTGAGAACTGCAACTCTTCATATTGCTCGCTGTCCTGGCGTAGAAGCGGATAAGATGTGATCAACACATCCACATCTTGTAATTGTTCTAAAAGCTGTTTTCGTTCGCCGGCTGTTCCGCTTATAATTTGAACCTGCATGGTTGGCGCAAATTTCTCAAATTCTGCTTGCCAATTATAAACGAGAGAGGCAGGCGAAACGACTAGAGCTGGCATAGAATCTGGGTACTTTTCGCGCTGAGAAAGTAAAAAGGCAATACTTTGCAATGTTTTACCTAGACCCATGTCGTCTGCCAAAATGCCTCCAAATCCATAACGACTTAATGAAGATAACCACTGAAAGCCTGTTTTCTGATAATCACGAAGATCAGCATCTAAGGTATCTGGTAATGGTGTTGTAGCCTGACTCGGTGATTTAATATCATCAATAAGTTGCTGAAAGGCTTCATTGTATTTTTTCTTCATTCCTTGTGATACGGCATCTTCTAGCTGTAAGCCTCGGTACGACGGTAGCTGTACAGATCCATTTTCAACATCTTTAGGTTTAAGTTTAAATCATTCAGCAAGTGTGTCATCTGTGTTAGTGATTCGTCCTGAAGCGGAACAAAAGAGCCATTTGGAAGTCTGTAGTAACGCTTCCTCTCCACAACCGATTGCAAAAGCTGACTGATTTCTTCGTGGTCAATATCACCAATATCAAAATTGACTTCTAAGTAGTTTTGGTTAGAGTCGTAATCAACATTGATTGTTGGGTAATCAATCTCATCAAATAATAAATTTTTCACAGCCTGTGTTAAATAAACATCAACTTCATCTTCAACGACAGGCAGTTGTTCATATAGAAAACTAAAAATCTCGAGTTCTGAATTTAAATAAAGCTCATCTCCATTATACTTAAACCCGGCGTGTTCAATAAATCGCATCACTTGCTGTTCTTTAGCATGGTCCCGAACTAATATTTTATCTTTGGGCTGATGGCTATTAGACGGCTTCATTGGATCTATTGAGATGTTGTGGTAGTTATAACGCACCTGTGCCGTTAATCTTAGCCCATCCCAATCGAGATGCATGGTCGTCTTGAGAGTCGGTTTTACCATTGATTCAGAGACTTTTTCAGATAGTTCAACCTGACCGATTTGTTCAAGATTAGGCAGCACTTGTGAGATGAACGTATCAATTTGGTGTGGCTGGATATGAATTTTATCTAAACCTTGGATATGTTTAAAAGAACGATCCACGACTTCTTTTTGTTGGTCATTTAGCTTAAACAAAGAATTATTAACCTGGATAAGGTCATAATTCTTAATATAATTTGCATGCGGCATCAAACTTAAATTAAGTTCGTATCCTTGTGAAGATTCATTTAATTGGAAATCGAATGGTACAATATCATGCGCGCACTCAAAGTATGAATAGTTACGCAGTTCATCTTTAAACTCAGCACCTGACTCAGCTAATAACGGCAATAACTGATCTGCAAAGGCAGGTGGGATCACCATCCCTTTTGAAGATGAACCTTGACTAAACCGGCTGTCGTAAAATTCATCGTTCTTATAAATATCGATTAAAATCTTAATGATTTGATCATCATAACTCGTAAACATATGCTGATCTGGCTGATAGGAAAAGTTCGGTGTAAACATATGCTCATCTTGATTCATGACACTTTCGATAAATCGTTTTAAGTTTTTAACAACGTACGTCCGTCCAACTCCTACCTTCATTTCAATTGAAAATTGATAACCGAGCCAGAGTTTGCGGTCTAAAATTAACGTGAATTCAGTTTCGAGCACATCCAAATTCTGTGACATCTGGTTATTAGACTTTAGAGAATCTGTAAAAGCATCAATTAACATACTAGAATGATCTATCTCTTGGGAAGGCCTTGAATTTCCGAATAACGTTTGGATTAATTGATCTTTTTGTGAGGCTTTTTTAGTTTCTTGTTCATCGCTAGACTTTTCAGCAATTTTAAATAAAACTGCTACAACGTGCTTACATTCACCAAATGTATCATGTGCAGGACACGAACAATGATGGGAATAATCATCACTTTCAAGGTTTATATGAACAAGATATGGCTCTGAACCATTAACGGTTGCCATCCAAGAATTACTTTCTGGTACAAATTTTAAGTTTTTGACGGCGTTACGTTTAAAATAATTTTGTCCCCTTGAATACATTCTTTTTGAAATCTATTTTTAATCTCGGATTTTGTTATCAATTCTCACTCACCCTAACGTTTTACGCTATTACCATCTTAACATTTTTTATGACATTTTATACGAGGAAGTGTTATGATTCTTAAGGGAAAGGAAGGGTCAAATGAAAAAGCATATTGTATTTTTTGATATAGATGGAACGTTATTGGATCAACATAAGAAATTACCTGACAGTACAAAAGAAGCCATTAAACGGCTTCAGGAAAACGGTCACGAAGCTGCAATCGCAACTGGACGAGCTCCTTTTATGTTCAAAGAGCTGCGTGAGGAATTAGGAATTGATACTTACGTTAGTTATAACGGACAGTATGTCGTGCTAAATGGTAAAGTCATTTACAAAAGTCCACTGGACAAAAGAGCTCTAGAAGCATTGACGGAAAAAGCTTTAGAACATGACCATCCAATTGTGTATATGGATGCAGAGGATATGAAAGCCAATGTCCCTGATCATGATTATATTAATGAGAGTATTTCAACGCTGAAAATTGATCAGTATCCAGCGCATGATCCAGATTATATAGGACGCGAGTTGTACCAGTCACTCTTGTTTTGTGTGAAAGGGGAAGAGCAGCCCTATGTCGATCAGTTTGAGGAATTTGATTTTATAAGATGGCATCGTGTGTCTGTTGATATCCTACCTGCGGGAGGGTCCAAAGCAGAAGGAATTGATCGAGTCATAGACGAAAATTGGCATTCCTTCTGAAAGGCAAGTGGCCTTTGGAGATGCACTAAATGATTTAGAAATGTTAAAGAAGATCTATCATAGTTTTGCGATGGGAAACGGACTTGTAGAAGCTAAAAAAGCAGCTAAGTATGTAACTGCAGGCGTTGATGAAAACGGTATTTATGAAGGGTTAAAACAACTAAAATTAATCTAACAAGCTGTGTCAAAATGCTTCGCTTTCCGCAGGCACGGCGCGGGCTTCCCCAAACTCGTTCCGTTCGTTTGGCGTGATTTTCAGCTCGTGCTGTTCCTGGAGGAGTCTTGCATTTTGACTACGCTAATAACACTCAAATTCGTTTATAGAAAAGCTATTTTTATTTTATCCCATCCTCTATTTTATAGCTGAATAATTAAGAGCTTCCTAAAGATAATATAAGCATAGGGATTGTCATCAAGAAAGGGGCTCTTATATGTTAGCTAAATTAACACCTGTATTTAAGATTGCAGCAGGGATTATGCTTATATTAGTGATTGTTGGTATGGTTTGGCCAGATTGGTTAGAGCAAGTCACAACCGACGTCCAAGGTGTAATTGCCAATGCTTTTGGATGGTATTATTTAATTGTTGTAACGTTTTTGTTTTAGTTTGTCTAGTTTTTTATTTACGCCCTTAGGAAAAATTCGATTAGGTAAGCCAGGCGAAAAGCCTGAGTTCTCAAGACCGACTTGGATTGCGATGTTGTTTAGTGCAGGGATGGGGATTGGACTTGTCTTCTGGGGCGCGGCTGAACCGATTAGTCACTATGCCGTTAGCTCGCCAACGTTAGAAACAGGTACTGATCAAGCAATTAAAGATGCAATGCGCTTTACATTTTTTCACTGGGGTGTTCATGCGTGGGCAATCTACGGTATTGTCGCGCTCGTATTAGCGTATTTTAACTTTAGGCATGACAAAATGGGGCTGATTAGCGCGACTCTTCATCCTTTGTTTGGTAAAAGTATGGAAGGGAATTTCGGGCGGTTAATTGATGTCCTAGCCGTAATCGCAACGGTCATTGGGGTGGCCACAACATTAGGTTTTGGTGCCGTGCAAATAAACGGTGGATTATCGTTCTTATTTGATATGCCGACAAGTTTTTATGCAGCTGATCATCATTTCTATCGTAACCGTTTTGTTTATGATCTCTGCATGGACAGGCCTTGGAAAAGGAATCAAGATTTTAAGTAATGTAAACATGATACTTGCCGTATTATTATTTTTATTAATGTTTATTGTTGGACCAACATTGTTTTATCTTAAATATTTTTACTAATTCAATTGGAACTTATTTTCAACAACTACCTGCGATGAGTTTCCGAATTGCACCTCTGAACGAGGAACTTAGAGCGTGGATTAACGGCTGGACAGTATTCTACTGGGCATGGTGGATTGCCTGGTCGCCGTTTGTCGGTATTTTTATCGCTAGGGTCTCAAAAGGAAGATCGATTCGTGAATTCGTCTTTACTGTCTTAATAGTCCCTTCTCTAATTGGTTTCTTGTGGTTTTCCACGTTTGGGGGTACAGCGATCTCGCTTGAACATAACGGAATGGATGTAATCTCTGAACTGGCCACGGAAGAAGCGTTGTTCGGAGTGTTTTCAAATTTTCCTTTAGGTATGTTAGCATCGATAGTTGCGATGATCCTAATCGGTACGTTTTTTATCACTTCTGCTGATTCAGGAACGTTTGTATTAGGTATGATGACAACTGGAGGGTCACATGAGCCAGGCCAACGAGTGAAGCTAGTGTGGGGTGCTTTGCTATCGGCAACAGCTTTAGCCTTACTATATACAGGCGGACTTCAAGCACTGGAAAATACCATGATCATAGCAGCCTTGCCATTTTCAGTGATAATGCTCCTCATGACCTTTAGCTTTATCAAATCCATATTCAAGGAAGGAAAAGAGCTCGGGTTAGGAGATGTAGAAGCGAATAAGAAATTAAAGAAAGATGAATAAGGAAAAATCCTGCGGACCCGCAGGATTTTTTTCATTTTGAATGACCGATTGAAAACAGTTCTCGCCCGGACGCGAACAATTCTTGCTCAGATGCGAACAAATCTCGCTCGGATGCGGACAGTTCTCGCTGAGATGCGAACAGTCCCAACACAATTACGAACTAAAAAGTCTAAAATGCGGAAAAACTAATTTTTTAATAAACTTTATCCCCATTAAAAATGGAGTTTTTTACAATAACATAGTCCACATGGCGAATCGCGTCAAGCTTAGTTCCGCCTGCGTAAGAGATAGCTGATTGGAGGTCTTGTTCCATCTCCGTTAACGTATCTTGTAAGTAGCCACGATGTTCAACCCATTCTTTTTGCCCTCGACGTTCTTCTTTTCACCTTTTTGAAATTCTGAAGCGGAACCGAAATATTCTTTATAAAGCTTTCCGTCTTTTTCAACTGTTTCACCCGGTGATTCCTCATGTCCTGCGAATAGTGAGCCAATCATAACCATCGAAGCCCCGAAACGAATCGATTTAGCGATGTCACCATGAGTCCTGATGCCACCATCAGCTATAACTGGTTTTGAAGCGGCTTTCGCGCAAAGACGGATGGCAGCTAATTGCCAGCCTCCTGTGCCAAAACCGGTTTTAATTTAGTAATACAAACTTTTCCTGGTCCAATTCCAACTTTAGTTGCGTCGGCGCCTGCGTTCTCAAGCTCACGAACAGCTTCTGGCGTCCCGACGTTACCGGCAATAACAAAAGCTCCAGGTAAGTGCTGTTTGATGTGCTTAATCATACCCACAACAGAATCGGCATGACCATGTGCAATATCGATCGTTATAAAATCTGGTGTTAAGTTTCCATCTGCTAATTGTTTGATAAACTCATATTCTTCAGGTTTAACTCCAACGCTAATTGATGTGATTAGCAGACGCTCCTGCATATCTTTAACAAACTGCATTCGCCTTTCTGGTTCAAAGCGGTGCATAATATAGAAATAGCCATTTTCAGCTAAATAAGTAGCAACTTTTTCATCAATAATCGTTTGCATGTTAGCCGGAACCACTGGAAGTTTAAAGTGGTGTCCTCCGAATTCTACCGACGAATCACATTCTGAACGACTATTAACAATACATTTTGCGGGAATTAACTGTACATCTTCATAATCAAATACATTTTCCATGTTTATCTCCCCTAAAAACGAATATTTAAAACAAATATTTATATAATGTTCGTACATTGATAATTTACAAGAAAAAGAATGGTTTGTCAAAAAGGAATTTGTTAAAATTGTTTGAATTTATATAGGGATAGGGAGAAAAGGTGTTATGAAAAAGTTAATTTCCTCGAACATGTAAACCATTGGCTTATGTCAAAAGTGGTATAATAGCCATAGAGGTGATCGCATGGCTCGGCAGAAGAAATTTACAACTCAAGAGCTATTTCAAATGACTAAAGCTCTATTACTAGAGCATGGGTATGAAGGTTTTTCAATTAGCACATTGGCAGAAAAATTAAACGTTTCAAGAGGAACGATTTATAAGTACTTTGAAAATAAAGAGGATTTAATCACGGAATATATGCTGTATGAAATGAATAAGTATTTAGAGGAATTGAAGGAGATTCATCAGTTCGCAACTTTCGATGAGCAGCTTGACTTCTTACTAGATGTGATGTTCCGTAATCAAGAGCTTCAGAAGCTAATTGAAATGGGCCGGGATATTCCTGTGCAAGATAATGAAAAAGCAAAACTAAATCATGAAAAATTAGAAGCTAAGCACTTAGATTTGTATAACAATTTATTAAGTGTGGTTAGGTTAGGACAGAAACAGGGTAAGGTAAGAGAAAGAATACCGGAACCATTAGTGTTAGGATTTATTTTTCAATCGATTGTTATTCCGAATCACTTTGGTGTACCTTATGAAGAATGGGTGAAATCAATTAAAGATGTTATCCGACACGGAATGTTCAAAAGACTGAATTGACACGCTTTAGGTCATCGCAGATAATGAAAGTGACAGGTGTGTCATTTATTTTATATAAAGTGACGTTTGTGTCACTTTAACTGGAAGGGAGACTAGATATCAGTGGAAAAATTCTTAAGGGGTATAACAGATAGGGTCGTAACGAAAAAGGGGTTTGGATCACGCTAGCAATTTGGGTTCTGGCGTCAGTCTTATTAGCTGTGTTTGCACCAAGTCCAAAAGATTATGAAGTCCCAAGCATTCAATCCCTACCTGAAGATCAGCAGTCTGTGATCGCTGAGAAAAAAGTGAACGAATATTTCTCAGAAGATGACGGAATCTTAGCTTTACTTGTGTTTGAAGGAAAAGAAGAAATCAATCAGGAACAGCTATCAAGTATTGTTAAAAAAATTAGAAGTGAAGAGGTTAATGGCTTTAAAGATATTGTCCCAGTAGATCAAATGCCGCCTCAAGCAGTAAGCCAGTTTCTTTCAGATGATCAAACGACAGCTTTTCTCCCAATGACATATAAATCTTCTTTGGAAACGAGCGACATCCAGAAAGCAAATGAACAAGTGTACGACATCGTAAACAATGATGAAAATCTTGAATTATACATTACGGGACCTGCCGGAATTTCAGTTGATTCAACAGAATTATTTTCAAGAGCAGATCTAGTCTTAATATTTTCGACAGTGGGCATTATTTTAATATTACTAGTCGTGATTTATCGATCGCCATTACTAGCATTAATACCACTTTTGGCAGCAGCATTTGTATATGAAGTTATTATGCAAACATTAGGAATTCTAGGCTCTCAAGGTCTAGCTCTAACCTCGCAAACGACTTCGATTATGTCAATTTTACTCTTTGCGGCTGTAATCGACTATTCATTGTTTGTATTTTCAAGATATCGAGAAGAGCTTAAAGATCATGAAAATAAATTCGATGCGATGCGACTTGCCATGAGGCATACAGGAATGCCTGTATTTTTCTCTGGCGGTACCGTGCTTGCAGCTATGCTAGTGCTATTTTTCGCTAAAAGCGGAGACTATCAAAACTTTGCTCCGACTTTCGCAACAGCCATGGCGGTTATTGTTATTGCATCAGTTACGTTAGTTCCAGCTTTATTTACGCTGTTTGGCAGGCGTTCGTTCTGGCCGAAAATTCCTAAAGTTGGAGATGAGAAACTAAAGAGTCATTCTTTTTGGAATAAGGTGGGGCGTGGCATTGTTAAAAGACCTGTCGTGTCAGTCGTTGTTGTAGCAATCTTCTTAATCATCTCGGCATTAAACATGTTTAATCTAAAATATGAATTTAATACATTAAATGCATTTCCGGAAGATATGCCTTCTAGAGAAGGTTATGAAGTGTTAGAAAACAACTTTGACCCAGGTAGTCTTGCACCAACTACCGTTCTTTTTGAAGGTGAAGAGACGATTACAGATGAAGAGCAACAAGCATTCGTGGATGAACTAAGCTCAGAGCCAGTGGTGAATAACGTAAGCATTGATGGGATGACAGAAGATGGTGAGGTGATTAGTTTTACGTTAACTTATTCTGAAAATCCTTACGAGACTGAAGCCATTAATGCGTTAGAAAATACGATACAATCCTCTGAAGATATTTTAAATGAAATTGGCGTTGAGGGAGACCTTTATTTTGCAGGCGAAACGGCACGGATCGTCGATGACCGTGAAGTAAACAATCGAGACATTATAGTTATTGTGACGTTAGAGACGATTTTAATATTCGCCATGCTAGTGGCCTTAACCCGTTCATTTAAAATGCCAATTTATATGATGGGAACGATTTTAGTTTCGTTCTTAGCAGCGTTAGGTCTCGGCATGTTTTTAACTGAATTATTCTTTGGTATTGATACAATCAGTAACCGGGTACCACTCTATGCTTTTGTCTTTTTAGTAGCTCTTGGGATTGACTACAACATCATGCTCGTTTCAAGATTTCAAGAAGAGCGCAAAAAACATTCAGTTAAGAAAGCAGTCGAACTCGCCGTTGCCAATACTGGAGGCGTGATTTCATCAGCCGGTCTGATTTTAGCTGCAACCTTTGCTGTCTTAATGACCCAGCCGATTCAATTACTATTCGTCTTCGGCTTTATTGTGGCAGTTGGGATTCTGATTGACACGTTTATTATTAGAGGTGTCTTACTCCCAGGATTGATTGTGTTGTTTGAGAAGGATAAGTAGTGGGGGAGACAGATCCGTTCATGAAAAGCGGAGTTACGTTTATAGAAAGCGGAGTTACGTTTATAGAAAGCGGAGTTACGTTTATAGAAAGCAAAGTTACGTTCATAGAAAGCGAACTTACGTTTATAGGAAGTAAAGTTCCGTTGATAGAAGGCTGAGATCCGTTCATAGAAATTGGAGAACCTTTTATAGAGTCAGATATACATTCATAGAATTTAAATAATCCATAAAACATTTCAAATATTATTTTCAACCTCCTTGCCAGATAGCTAGGAGGTTTTTTCATATTTAAGAAGGAAAAAGTTCGCTCTTAAAGAATATATCTTAAGTTAGGGGGATATTATGAAAAATAAATTATTATTCTGGGTGTTTTTATCATACTCATCATAATCAATTCGTATTTATACAGGCTATTTTTTATGAAAGTACAGTTCATACCTGATAGTTTAGAGACAAGTGTCTTTATGCCTTTTGTCATTATTCTACTTTATATTTTAGGTGTCATTCCGTTCACCGCTTACATATCAGAAGAGCTGGTTAAATTCATTGCCAATCAGAAAAAAGCGACAAGAATCGTTTTGATTAATGCGATTATTCTTACACCAATCCTAGTCGCTTCTCTCATGTATTATAACGAATATAAAGAAAAAGGTTTAGTTGAGGCGATGGATTATGAATCAGATGAATTCGAGGGATTAATGGTAATGGGACTTGATATAAGAACAACTCAAAAAGAGCACGCAGATGAAATTATGGAGTTTTTAAGCCGATATAATGTAAAAAGATGCGAGACAGTGAATGGGACTCTTTCATAGGAGAAAAGGGAATTTCACTTAATATTCAAACTGAAGACCGCCCCATTTTTACAAGCATATTTGAGAGTCGATTAAGGCTGAACACGGAGTATTATGAGGTTATTAATGGACCCATTGATGTCGACTGGCTTTTTAACTATGTAGAAAGCATCAAAACGGTAGTGAATTGATGCTTTCTAAACTAATAATTTATGCTGCGAGGCGGCGTGAAGATCACGGTAAATTCGGTTCAAATCAGTGCTTTCCATTATGGCGCCCATTCCTAAGAATCGGTAAATCACTTGAGCTCCACTCACTGCACGTCCAGCAGCAGACTTGCATAATTCCTGCAGGTCGATTAAATCTAAATCTGATAACATTTCACCTCGGACATGCTGATCCCAAGTGCGATCAATTAATACATGGAACTTTTCCACCTCATCCTTAAAAGGTGTCTCCATCTCGTTAATCTTCTTCGTAACCTGCTCAAACGCCCGGGTTCATACTGCTGCCACAATTCCTTTTTACTTTCAACCAGTCTTTTTGCTTCTTCAAAAAAGTGCCTCGCAATTCCAATCGTTGTAGCGGCAATATTGGCTGCAGCAAATGGCACAAATGGATAATGGTAAACCGGGTTGTCAAAGTGAAAATGAGGCTTCAAGACGTCAAATGTTCGGTTTTCGGGTACAAATGCTTCCTGAACTTTAAACGTATGACTGTTTGTTCCTTTAAGACCGAACGCATCCCAGTCTTCAATCACTTCAACTTGTTCAGGTAAAAAGGTAAATGCATGTGTAATGTCAGAACCTTGAACGTGTGCATTAGCTGTAAAGGCCGTTGCATGCTTTGAACCACTGCAAAACTTCCATTCACCAGTTACAATATAGCCGCCATCAACAGCTCGGGCTTTACCCGATGGACGATCACTCCCCGCAATATAAACGTCACGTTTACCGAACACTTCACTGGCCCAGTCGGGTTCCATCGTTGTGACGAAAAAGCCAGCTCCAGAACCTATCTGCACTAACCAGCCAAAACTTCCATCAACCCACGCGGCATCTTCAAACACTTTAATCGCATCAGGAAGCGGCATCATTCTTCCGTCAAGATCTTCTGGAACAAATAACTTAAACAATTTTTGTTCATAGATGACGTCTAAAACTTCTTGAGATAATTCGCCCCTTTTTTCTATTTCGTAAGAATAGGATCTAATTAAATTTACAGTCTTTTGATCAAACATGTTCAACACCTCATTCTTTAGCAATTTGTTTTATTGCGATGGCTCGTTTCACAATAAAATGATGCATATAAAATATTATTATTGGCATATTCCATTCCTCTTTTGTCGTAAAAGTATATGATTATCATATCATGTCGAATTGTGTGTTACACTTTAACAAAGAATGGAGGCTAAATGTTGTCTGTATCCGATTTTAACGCAGAGAAAAAGTGGAGAAGTCTACCTAAAGAATTTCAGAAAAGAATCCTCAGTAATGTGTTCTGTTTTAAATGTGGTGAAACGACTATCGTAGATTATAGTGTAAAAGATGACAACTTAGGCATCATCTTAGAAGGTAAATGTCAACAATGTGATAGTAATGTTGCGAGATTTATTGAAGATTAATAGTCTATTTTCTATTAAACAAGATTTTGCTATAATAAATCTTGTTTAGGGGCATTAGCTCAGTTGGGAGAGCGTCTCACTGGCAGTGAGAAGGTCATCGGTTCGAGCCCGATATGCTCCATATGCTTAAACCCTTGATATATCAAGGGTTTGTTTTATTTTTAAGAGTTGAATAATTTAATCGAATTATTGTGTGGTCATTTTTGGTCATCAAACATCCTTAATCAAAAAACCTTGACTTATTTTTCTACTGCTCCATTTTGAAATGATGGCAATAAGTGACTGTAAGTATCTAAAGTCATTCTAGTATTTGCATGACCTAATCTTGACGCTACAATTTTTGGATGAATGTTCAACTCTAAACATAGCGTGGCGTGCGTGTGCCTCAAATCATGGAACCGGATTTTTTTCACATGAAGTCTTTTTATGTTGCGATTAAATGATCTCCTTAGATTGCTTGGATTAATTGGTGAACCGAGACTTGTACAGACAACTAAATCCAGTTTATCATTGTAAACGTCCCCAGTTTTAACCTTAATTTGTTCCTGTTTTTCTTTATGACTTTTAAGAGCGATTAAGGTTTCTTTGGTGAAAGCTACCTGGCGTTTACTGGTTTTATTTTTAGCACCTGGCTTAATTGTCTTACCATCATTGGACAATGTTTGTTGTATTGTTAACCTTTGACCTTCAA
This sequence comes from Piscibacillus salipiscarius JCM 13188, assembly GCF_001311865.1. GTDB lineage: Bacteria > Bacillota > Bacilli > Bacillales > Alkalibacillaceae > Piscibacillus > Piscibacillus salipiscarius. Next base: position 44,924 of record NZ_BBCD01000005.1, on the reverse strand, counting down.
AATCAATATCTTGCCACCTCAAGCCTAAAATCTCCCCTTGTCTCATTCCTTCAACAGAGGCTAGTTGATAAGCAATGAAGAATGGGTCCCTTTTGTATTCTCCAAAAATACTGGAGCTCATGTTTGTCCCACACACTTACTTCTTGTGAGTCGCTTTTTGGCCTGGAAATTCTGTCCAACGGATTTCTAGAGATTAAATCCATATTTCTAGCATAGCTAAAAACACTTTTAATTATGGTATGGATTTTCTGAACTGACCTTTTTGAAAGGTTTTTCTCATCGTACAAATGAAAATAGAAATCTTCCACATCTAGAGGTTTAATTCTATCAATTTGCATTTGACCAAAACGGCAAGATATGAGTCTTAATGAGGTGTACGTATGCTTTATAAGTTACATCTTGAACCTCATGTTTTTTCTTTCTTAACCATTTCTGTGTTAATTCATCCAATTTCATCTTTGAAGTCGCTACATAAGTACCTTGATTAAGTTCATGTAAAATTAACGTTTGTTGCTGCATAGCCTCCTTTTTAGTTTTAAATCCCCGTCTTTTAATTTGTTTTGGGTATCCTTCTGGATTACTTATAACAAAGTAATAAGTACCTCTTTTTTATCTTTATGAATTGACATTTTACATCTCTCCTATTTTATTTTCATAAAACAAAGGAGGTGTATTGACTACACCCCCAAATTGAGATGTAGCAGTCATTTGCCATATCTCAATCATCTTCTATAATTACTTCCTTGTCAATTAAGCACTCTGTTCATTAATCCAATCAAAAAAACTCTTAGTTGGGATACGGATGGATTTTCCAATTCGAATAGTACGAAAAGTATTGGAATGGACTAATTCATAAGCCTGTCGTCGGCCAATTTTTAGTATTTTTTGGATATCTTCTACTTTTAAAACTTGAGGGTAGTTTGTTTGATGAGTATTATTCATGTGGAACTTCCTTTCTGACGTGGATTATTGTTGGAATAACCAACTTGGGGGGGTAAATGAGGGTTTTAAAATATAATTAATTATCTTTCAATAGCTTCTAATACCTCCTTCTATGAATTAAGGTTTGATCAGCGAGAACGAAATTAAAAAAGTGAAATTTAATGAGAGGGTGATAACTGAGGTTACTACACTTGGGTGATGAAAGAAGTACAGTGTAAAGTTATTATCTTTAATTAAAGTTTATACCAACCTATTTGATTTTGTCCATTTTATTTGGTTCGACCCCCATAAATAATTTTTACCTCACTTTTTAATAAAAACCTCATGTGCTTTTATGGTAAAAACCCTAGAACATTATTAAGAGAATAATATTTTCATAATTGAATAGCATGCCTTATTCACATTCCAATGAATGTGATAAGAAATCTATTAAATTAGTTAGGGTCGGGAAAAAAATAATCCTGTAATGCTAGATGTACAAAGGGATAACCCGTTCCCGTAAGGAGGAAAAATGAAATGATACATACCTTTAGTTTCTACGTAAATGGTGTAAATAACCAAGATTTACAGCAACTATTCACCTTAAACAATATTAACTTAAACCAATTTACTTACATTAAAGCTGCGGTTGAAAAATTAAATCAGAGATTAAAACAAAAATTAAATCAAGCATTAGTCATTAGTTCAATAATATTTAACTGTGACAACGATTGGACAGTTAAATGCAAAGTAGATGTGACAAAACTATTATCTCGTGGCACCATTAAAGAAACAGATTATCACGAGGTTGAACGTATTTTAAGAACATTTTTTGATCAATATTGTGGTTCTGCTGAATACTTCGATCAACATGTTTTAACGAGAATAGACTACAAATATGACATATGCATTCCTTCAGCCACAGATAGAAAGTTACTGTTTTTCTTGTTTGAGAAGTATACAAGCCTATACCGTTTTAAGGTTAAGGTTAAGTGGGGGAAAGACGAAAATGGGAAGCCACTAAAATATGAAACAAGTCAATATCACAAAAACAACAGTGTGCAAATTATTGTGTATGACAAAGAAGCAGAAAGAAGGGCTAATAATGAGATAATATTACCTTATGAGCGAAATATTCTCAGGTATGAGTTAAGACTACATAACCAGCATTTAAACTCGATGAAAAGAGAAGATTCAAAGGGACATAGCCAATCAAAGAAACTTTCTGTTTATTTTGTGGACTCAATGTGGGAGTATTATATGAAAAAAAACATTCTTTCAATTTTTAGACTAGGTGATTTTTATAAGGTCTATGAAGCTAAGAAAGTGGTTAAAAACAGTTCTTATACTAGGAACAGAAAAGAAAAACTAATCAAATTCCTAACTACCGTCTCTAAAGGTACAATAGATACTCCAAAAAAACATATGTCAGCACCGACGTACAGACAAATTATCAAGGATTTGGAATCCATTGATGTAAATCCTGTTCTAATCCCCAAAAATCGTAAGGACTTTCCTCCGTATTTCAAAAATCCCTTTCAAATTTAAGGAATTGGTTTCTTAAATTCATAAATTTAGTTCACCAGTTGATTTTCATTTAAAATAGATATAACATTAGAGTGTAAAAATATCAAAGGTAAAACAACTCTCAAGAAGCATAAATTAAATGTGGTGGATACATTGAATAAAAGCAATAATTATCAATAAAACAACATTTCAACACCTGATAGTCAATTGACTACAGGTGTTTTTTTCTTTTCCATTGACTATAGGAAATGGGGTAGATAAAACAAACGTAAATAATAAACATTGCTTGTTCATAGGGTATGAACTATTAATTCTCTTAGTTATTAATACTTAGATATTTAACTAGAATAAGTAGACTGAAAAAACAGGTCTGGTGTTATTACCAGTGAATAAGGAAGGGGAAAAGAAATATGGAAATCAGTAATTTAGATTTTAGTCGTTTGCTAAAAGAAGCTAGGGCAAAAAAGGAGTTACTTTTGAGGAAACAGGGAGAGGAATTAGTTGCAGTCCATCTTATGTATATCGTCTTGAAAAAGGTGATCGTAAAATGCCGTCATATTCATTCGTTCAAAATGTTATTAACTATTTCGAGCTGACAGAAAACGATTTAATCAAGTATCAAATAGGGGTTTCAGAAGAGTACACATACAAAGCAAAAATAAATGAAGAGATAAAAGGAATTAACGTTGATAGTTATAAAGAAATTAATCATTTACTGAAAATGATTAAATACTATCAGGAAGTAATGCAAAATCACAATCGAAAAGGTTAGGAATGTAAAAAGTAGGCTGGTTAAAGATTAACTGGCCTACTAAATTCAGTAGAGTCAAGAACAAAACAGTATTAAAACTTTTAAGTACAGAAAGGTTGGTACGTATTGAATAAATTAAATAAGGAAGAAGTTTATTCTTCGATAAGGCAACTGAGTGAAGAACAAGTAGGAAATTATCTTCGAGAAGTTTTTTCAGGTAACTGAAAAATACCTATATGATAATTCTCAAAGCCTTAATGAAGAATTAATTAAAATATTTGAACAACTAGTGAATGATGCAAAGGATAAAAGGGATAAAGGCTATCGTAGATAAATATTCCTTTACCAGAGATTACAATGTCACCAAAACAAAGAAAATTATTGAAGGAATTAGAATTTTACAAAAGATATCATGGAAAAAAATAATCTAATTTATAACTTAATAGTTTTAGCATCAAATAGCTAAATCAATGCGAAACAATTGAGGAGCTCTTATTTCTTTTTGTTATTTCAATAAAATAGAGATATAATTTAGATGAAAGACAGTTCGTGTTGTGACGAACTGCCCTTCATGTTATAGACTTAGCTTACTCAATAGGGGTCAGCACAAGTGTTCAAAAGTAGACACCCTAGCTGTCAAACTCAGGGGTGTCTGTTTTTGTTCAAACTTTAAAAACCATAATTTCTTAAATTCATAAAAGAACAACTAGGTTTAAATCAATGGTGGTGAAAAATAATGAGTATTAGCTTTAAACAAAAACAACATTTTTTATAAGTGCTAACACCTGTTCTCGTACTAATGAGGACAGGTGTTTTTCTTTATAACAATAAGTTGTATGACTTTAAAGAGGATGTTTCAAACAATTAAATAAACCCTCCACTTTTGGAGGATTTATAAGTCATTCATATTTTTTATGAATTCAAGCAAACATTGACTGAATAGCATGTTTAAACGAAAGTGAGGAAATTTCGTTGATTGCAGCGTTGTGAACCGTTCATAAATATCAGAATTTATTTGAATACTTTTGACTTGTGTTTTTGATTTCGGGTCATAAACTTCAGGATCTATAATCGGTTGCGTTTTTGTATATTCTAAAAGTTTCTTCAGTTCATCTTGGTGGGCATTCAGGAAATCTATTAGATCGTCCGAATGGGAAGTTGTTCTTGACATCATTGATTTGTACTCTTCAAGGGTCAGTAACTTATAATACTCCTTCTCTGCTTGATGATATTGATAATTTCCTTCTCTCATGATTTTACTGAATTTTGAAGGAGAGATGCCGTGCTTTTGAGCTACATTTTTTTAAGTGATCAGTTGTCTCTTTTTTTAACATCTCATTTACATACACAACACGCTCTTCTGGCTTCATTTTCATAAGTTGTTGTTGGTTCATAATGATTCCCCCTTTAATAGTTTCATATTTTTATAGTAGATAAATAAATGAAAATTATAACTGAAACGGAGGTGATAAATATGACTACAGCAACTTTTATAATTTCTGGTGTGGCAATCGTAATGTCATTTATAGCATTGATATTATCGCTTAAACATCGTTAAAGATTGAGTTAGTAGGAACCTAACTTTTATTTGTAATATTAATCGATGTAAAATATGATAATTTGGGGCTTAGATTTTTATCTAAGTCCTTTTAGATTTTATTTTTATTGCTCATTTTTAAACTCATCTGGTTCATTGAGCTAGGAGACTTCCCCCTATAAGACATCTTCAATAATCTGAAGAATTCTTTGTTGCTTCTGAACCAAAAAAACCTGACTTTTCTGGTTGCCCAAATACTCCACTATTACTCTGCTCAAAATTTATACTTAATAGAATAAATATTATTCAACCATCGATAAAATAATAGTTAAAACCAAAATAATCTTTACTTCTTTTTCATCTTAGCTTCGTTCTTTTTTCTTTCACTTCCCTTTAGTAAGTATATTTCCTTCTTTTAATTGTGTAATCTCATATAGTCAATGTAATAAGTTGGGGTCTAATTTTGAAATAGGTAATTTCATTTATCTTAATGTTTACTCATCTAAAAATGTAATAATCTTGCAAAGTAATTGAAGGTATTGAATTAAAAATAAACAGCTAAGTAAATTACTAAATGAGAGGAAAATGATCACCAAAGTTAGTTTAATTAAGACAGAATAATACAGTTGGGTTCATGACACTATTGGTTTAAAACAGAAGATAGATGGTTGCAATGAAATCATATAATAAATAAATTTAATAAATTTATGTTTTTAGACATTCTAGAATAATGAGAGTTGCCTATTATTACCTAAACTCAAAAAGGGGGTGTTAATGGCCTATGAACAAAGCAAATTTATTAAAAGAGGATACAATGCGGAAAAATGTAAAGTACCGTACAGTTAAAATTAAGATATTTCCAACACCTAATCAGATTGAAAATCTAAATCACATGGCAAAAGAACGTACGAAACTGATTAATGAGTTAATCGAAGAATGGTAGAGGCTAAAAGTAGAATCTATAAAACAACGAAGGATATTGATACTCCTCTACCGTCCTCTATGAAGAATCAGGCAATTCGAGAAGCCTATAAATACCATGATATATCCCAAAAAGGGTTATCATTTAAAACCAATTGTCAAAAAACATATCTGTCAATGGCAAGGACAAACATTAAAAGTCTACGATGATGCAATATCTGTTACTTTTTTAACTGCTGATGGGTGGGGGCGTGCACAGGTAATCAAAGCAAATCTAAACAGTAGAGGTGATTACATTAGGGAACAACTTCGAAGATTACAGGCAATGTTAGTCACCATCAAAAAGATTAATAATAAGTGGATTGCAATGATTGTGCTGAAAGATAATTCCACTCTTGAACCACTTAAAGTTGAGAATATCGCAGGAATTGATTTAGGGATAAAGTGCCCCATCGTAGTCAAGACATCAAATGGGAAAATAAAGTTTATCGGTAATGGCAGGTATCTCGCCTTTAGAAGACGATGGTTTAGAAGCAAAAGAAAGGAGTTAATAAATCAAAATAAATCATACCTTGTGAAAAAAATAGCTAATAAGGAAGAAAGGTGGATGAGGGAACAAGATCATCAGTTAAGTCGGGAATTGGTGAATTACTTGAAAGAGAACGATGTAAGATTATTAAAAATGGAAAAGTTAACTGGTATTAGAGATATTAAAACAGACAAGAAAAACACATTAAGATTACATCAATGGTCGTTTTATCGATTGAGTCAATATATTCAATATAAATGTGAAGATGCGGGGATACAAGTCGAACTTGTGAATCCAAAATATACTTCGCAAAGTTGCCCAAAATGTAAAAGAAAAAATAAAACAAATACTAGAACTTATCGATGCATTCAATGTGGTTATGTTAGTCATCGTGATATTATCGGTGCAACTAACGTATTGAGTGCAACTACAATCACAAAGTGATTGGCCATAGGAGTTATATACTACCTATAGGACGAGGCTGTGGGGTCCTCCAACAATGGCGTGGCCATCGGAAACTTGATTAATAAGGGTATGATAGCTAAATGCCATTAACGCATGAATTAATTGCGACCCTCCGAAACATACCCATTTAAATTCTTTATTAAATTATATAAGTAAATATATTTTTAGTAAAATGGCATATTAAAATCATTACCTTCAGGATATTTTAATCGGTGGAAAATGATTACATTAAAATTTGCTGGTTCTTTATCTACTTTATTTATAACCTTATGCTTTTTCAAAAAAGTGAGCTTTTTCCTAAATGGAATTTGCTCTTTTTTAGTTAAAAATTTCCTTAGTTTTGTTCGTGATTTTTCAGGTTCACAAGAATTATTGTAGATTTACAAATTAGGTTACATTTTAGTGTGTAAATAATTAATCAAAATAAATATAAACGTTAAAATAACAATGAAAGTGAGTCTTAAATTGCGTTACAATTTAACCCCCATTTTATAATACAAACTTTTAAAATCACCTTTAAGTAAAATACAGTCAGGAAACCAACATTGATTAATATAAATTTGATTCATCGTAAAAGCATCTGACTTTATGTTTATGAACTGCTAGAATTTTATTACATGTCTTGTTGAATTTTTCGATTTCTCAAAGCTATATAGACTGTTATTGACTCATGGCAAAAGCTGTAATTTGTTGATATAATTGAACTATACTTTATTAAGTATTTTGATGGAGAATAACTGAGAGGCTTTATCTTTGCAAGGGGGTTAATAATGAAAATAACATATTATAATGATAGTAGAAGAGAAATATTAATTCACCCAGCTACGTTTAAACATGGTTGTAAAGGTAGTGAAGAACCTATTAAACCGTTAGAAGAAAGAACGTTTATTTTGCCTGATAATACAAGTCCTTTTATAAAGATGTGGGATTACGGAGTAGATAAAGGCTTGCAGATATTAATTATGCCTGAAAAATAATAAACAATGGAATGGAATAAGGGAGCGGTAAAAATATGAAGAACTTTAATGATAAAGTCAATTTTATATGGTCAATAGCTGAAATTTTGCGTGGGCCATATAAAAAGAAGATTACGGTAAAGTTGTTTTACCGATGGCTGTTTTAAGAAGATTTGATTGTGTTCTAGAAGAAACAAAGGAAGATGTATTATCGCAATATGATAAATATAAGAACTTACCTGAAGAGTCACGTGACGAGATTTTAAATCGAACATCGAAACAGAAGTTTAATAATGTTAGTAAATATGATTTTCAAAAACTATTAAGTGATTCAGACAACATTGCTGATAATTTACGAGATTACATAAATGGCTTTTCGCAAACGGCAAGAGACATTATCGACTATTTTAACTTTGATACACAAATCGAAAAAATGGACCGAAATGACTTGCTATATCTTGTCGTCAAACGGTTCAGTGAGATTGATTTACATCCTGAAACAGTATCAAATATAGAAATGGGTTATATTTTCGAAGAACTGATCAGACGCTTCAATGAACACGCTGAAGCTGGGGACCACTACACACCAAGAGAAGTTATACGGCTAATGTGCCATCTGTTGTTCCTTAACGATGATGAGGTGTTCACAACCGAAGGAATCACTAAGACGTTATATGACCCTTGTGCAGGTACCGGTGGAATGGGTTCAGTTGCTTCAGAATATATTCGTGAGCATAATCCCTCTGCTAGCTTAAAGTTTTTTGGTCAAGAATTTAATGAAGAATCATATGCAATTTGTAAAGCTGACGTACTTATTAAAGGTGAAGAAGCCAAAAACCTCGCATTTGGAAATACATTGTCTCAAGATCAGTTCTCGAATCAGAAATTCGATTATTTATTAACGAATCCACCATTTGGGGTGGAATGGAAACCTGTCAAAAAGGCGGTAACAGAAGAACACGAGAATCAAGGCTATAATGGACGCTTTGGTGCGGGCCTTCCAAGGATTAATGATGGTCAACTTCTATTCTTGCAGCATTTAGTATCGAAAATGAAGCCTTTGTCAGAGGAAAACCCAAATGGATCACGTATTGCTATTGTTTTTAATGGAAGCCCATTATTTACAGGAGATGCAGGGTCTGGGGAAAGTAATATACGTAAATATCTAATTGAGCATGATTTAGTGGAAAGCATTGTAGCATTGCCTGATCAAATGTTTTATAACACTGGTATATCCACTTACATATGGATTCTGACAAATAATAAGCCAGCTCATCGAAAAGGAAAAATTCAATTAGTGGATGGTACGAAGTTTTATAAAAAGATGAAGAAGAGCCTGGGGCAAAAACGTCATGAATTAGATGAAGCGGATATCAATAATATCACACAGCTTTACGGAGAATTTAGTGAAAATGAGTATAGCAAGGTTTTTGACAATGAAGACTTCGGTTATCGAAAAGTCACTATTGAACGACCGTTACGTTTGAATTTTAAAGTTGATGATGGCCGCATTCATCGTCTCAATGATGAAAAAGCATTTCAGAATTTAGTTAAATCTAAGAAAAAAGGTGAAGCGGGAGTAAAAGAAGTTGAAGAAGGTGAAAAACTACAACAATTAATCGTCACCGCCCTTCAGGAATTAGAAAGCGATGAACTATACAAAACCGAGAAGAATTTGAAAAATTACTCACTGATGCCTTTAAGAATGCAAACATTAAGTTGAATGCTACCTTAAAAAAGGCTGTTTTATCGGCACTATCTGAAAAAGATGAGACAGCTGAAATTTGTACAGATAAAAAAGACAATCCCGAACCAGATCCAGACCTAAGAGATACGGAAAACATTCCTTTAAAAGAAGACATCCATGAATATTTCGAACGCGAGGTGAAACCCCATGTACCAGATGCATGGATGGATGAGGAAACCATCAAAATTGGTTATGAGATTCCGTTCACCAGACATTTTATCAATACACAAATCTGAGAAGTTCAGAGGAAGTCTCAAATGAAATTCGTGAATTGGAAGAAAGCATTATGGATAAATTGAAGAAGGTGATGGGGTGAAACAATATAATCAATACTTAGAATATACAAAAGAAAATCTTAGTTGGATGGGGGAGATTCCTAAAACTTGGGAGATTCATAAATTAGATAGATTGGCAAGTTTAGTTACTGGAAACACCCCCCCTAAAGCACAAGAAGAAAATTATAAGAACGGATATGTACCATGGGTGAAACCAGACAATATTTTAGAGAACCACAGGATTTCAGAAACAAAGGAAAAATTAAGTGGGGTTGGGGTGAAAAAGGCAAGGTTAATTCCACCATACTCTGCATTAGTTTGCTGTATAGGGTCTGTAGGTAAAGTTGGAATTAATAGTGTTGAGTGTGCGACAAATCAACAAATTAACTCTATAATTTTTGACAATGAGGAATGGAATAATAGATATGGATTATACTGTACTATTGCATCAGAACAAGAATATGAAAAATATTCAAATAAGGTTGTAGTAGGAATACTTAACAAACAGGCTCAAGGGAAAATAAAAATGCCTGTTCCACCATTGAATGAGCAAAGAAAAATAGCAGATTTCCTCGATCAAAAAACATCAGAGGTTGATGATTTAATTGCTGATAAAGAACGTTTAATAGAGCTTTTAGAGGAAAAAGGCAAGCAATCATTACAGAAGCGGTGACAAAAGGGTTAGACCCTGATGTTAAGATGAAGGATTCCGAACTAACTTGGCTGGGCATGATACCCGAAAAATGGAGTGTAAAAAAAATAAAACATATTTCTACATTCATAGGTAGTGGAAAAACACCTAAAGGTGGAAGTGAAGTTTATAGTTCAGATGGAGTAGTTTTTATAAGAAGTATGAACGTTCATAATAAAGGGTTGAAGTTAGATGATGTAGTTTATATTGATAAAAAAATAGATTATGATATGAAATCAACAAGAGTTATTTCAAATGATATATTGTTGAATATAACTGGAGCTTCCATTGGACGGTCTTGTATTGTACCCACAGGTTTTCCAGATGCAAATGTCAATCAACATGTATGTATTATTCGACCTTCAAAAGTTCAAATTTATCCATCACTGCTTTCAAAATTAATGGTTTCTCAAACAGTTAAAGATCAGATAGATAGAAGCCAAAATGGTAGTTCCAGAGAGGGGTTGAACTTTTCGCAAGTTGGCAATATTTATTTTCCAATTTCCCCAGATTTAGAAGAACAAAAGAATATTTCAAATTATATTGAAGAGGAAATAAATAATATTGATAGAGTAATAATTGATATAACTCGTCAAATTAAAAAGTTCGAAGAATACCGCCAATCTCTCATCTATGAAGCGGTTACTGGAAAAATAGATGTACGTGACTATCCACTGGAAAGAAAGGAGGAGGCACATGCCGATTGATTATACTGAAAAAGGTTTTGAAGAAAATATTGAATCTGAATTGGTTCGCTCAGGTTATATTGAGCGTAAATTGACTGGAGAATCGTTGGATGAATTTAAACAACATGCCATCGATACAGAGGTATTCTTTCAGTTTTTAGAAGCGACTCAGCCAAAACAGTTGGAAAAGTTGAAGCGGGCATATAAAGAAAACTATAAGCAAAAGATTATTCATCGTTTATCAAAAGAGCTTTCAAGTCGAGGCATGATTGATTGTTTGAGACATGGAGTCAAAGATTATGGCGTTAAGTTGACGTTAGCCTATAATAAGCCTGTTTCAACAATGAATCGAACACTGTGGGAGCAATATGAACAAAACCTCTTTACAGTCAGTCGACAAGTGTACTACAGCCAGAAGAATAACAACAGCATTGATGTCCTCCTTTCTTTGAATGGTTTACCCATCATTGTGATGGAATTGAAAAACCATTTAACAGGTCAAACGGTGGATAATGCCAAGATGCAGTTTAAAAAGGACCGTGACCCCAATGAATTATTGTTTCAATTTAAAAAAACGTGCTTTAGTGTATTTTGCAGTTGATCCAGATGAGGTATATATGACTACACGAGTGAGCGAAGATAAGACATTCTTTTTACCTTTTAATCGGGGAAACAATGGTGGTCGTGGCAACCCAACTGTTTATAACGATTACAAAACGTCGTATTTATGGAAAGATATTTTGCATAAAGATAGCTTGTTAGACATTCTTTTTCGTTTTATGTTTGTGCAAGAAGAAGACATCAAAGATAGCAATGGAGAAGTCATAGACAAAAGGGAAACGGTGATCTTTCCTCGTTATCATCAACTTGATGCTGTTCGACAAATTGAAGAAGATGTTAAAAAGAATGGAGCAGGTAAAAGCTATTTATCCCAACATTCAGCAGGATCAGGTAAGACAAATAGCATTTCATGGCTCTCACATCGGTTGGCAAAATTACATGATGAACACGATGAAGCCATGTTTGATAGTGTGATTGTTGTTACCGATAGACGCGTTTTTAGATAAGCAATTACAGGATGCGATATACCAGCTTGAACACAAGACAGGATTTGTGGAAAAATTGAAAAAAACTCAGAACAGTTAGCTCAAGCAATCAAAAATAAGGCAAAGATTATTGTGACAACACTCCAAAAGTTCCCTTTTATCATCGATCAAGTGAATGAAATATCAAAAGGGAAATATGCCATTATTATAGATGAGGCACATTCTTCACAAGGTGGTAAATCAGCAAGAGCAATGACAAGTCTATTATCCAATAAAACGTTAGAGGAAGCGATGGAAGAAGAGCAAATAGCGGAAGACGAATTAAAAGATGCTGAAGACCGAATTCTTGAGGAAATTGCTAAAAGTGGTCAACAAGAAAATATCTCTTTCTTCGCTTTTACCGCTACACCTAAACCAAAAACACTTGAAAAATTCGGAACACCAGGAAATGATGGACTACCGAGGCCATTCCATGAATACACCATGCGACAAGCTATTGAAGAAGGTTTTATTTTAGATGTGCTAAAGAATTATGTCACTTATAAGACATTCTTTAAGCTGGCGAAACAGATTGATGATGATCCTGAAGTTGGAAGTAAAAAAGCATCGAAAGCAATTGCACGCTATGTCTCATTACATCCACACAATATTGCTCAAAAAACTGAAATTATGGTTGAACATTTCAGGCAAGTGACTCAACATAAAATAGGTGGAAGAGCCAAAGCAATGGTGGTGACTAGTAGTCGACTTCATGCGGTTAGATATAAACATGCTTTTGACAAATACATCACTGAGAAAGGTTATACTGACTTGCAATCAGTCGTGGCATTCTCTGGAACGGTAGATGATAATGGTGTTCCATATACTGAAGTAGAAATGAATGGGTTTAGCGAAGGAGAATTACCCGATAAGTTTCACAGCGATGACTATCAAGTTTTATTGGTGGCTGAGAAATATCAAACGGGTTTTGATGAACCGCTTCTTCATACGATGTACGTTGATAAGAAATTGGACGGAATCAAAGCAGTTCAGACCCTATCTCGATTGAATCGTACATGTAAGGGTAAAAATGATACGTTTGTCTTGGACTTTGTTAATGAAGCGGAAGATATTCAAAAAGCATTTGAACCGTATTACGAGGTGACGCAAGTAGAGGATACTACAGATCCGAATATCCTCTATGATATTCAAACAGAATTAGATGCTTATCAAGTATATTCAAACGAAGAAGTTGATGAAATTGCGAATTTGGAGTATAGCGACAATAAAAGGAATTCGAGATTACAAGAAAAACTCAATTCATTATTAGATCTTGGGTTAAAACGGTTTAATGAAGACTTAAATTCAGAACAACAAGATGACTTTAAATCTGCATGTTCCAAATTTATAAGAACATATTCATTTGTACTTCAAATAGGTCCGTTTGCTGATATCGAGCTTCATAAGTTATATGTATACTTAAATTATTTATTTAAAAAATTACCTAAACACCTCTCTGATGGTGTTGATTTAGCTGATGATGTTGCCCTCGCCTATTATAAAAATGAAAAAGTATTTGAAGGCAGTATCTCCTTACAATCTGGTGAGGATCACAAGTTAAAACCAACCTCGTTCGGTGCAAGTGCAACACCAGAAGAAGAAAAAGAAAGATTATCATCCATTATAGAGCGTCTTAATGATCGATTCGGAACGGAATTTACAGAAACAGATAAATTATCCTTTGATCAAATTAAAGAGGATATAATCAATAATGAAGACTTAGCTCAAAAAGCAAAAGTGAATACGAAAGACAATTTTAAATTTAGTTATGAAGAGGCGTTTTTGGATATTGTAATTGATAGAATGACAACAAACGAAGAATTCTTTATGAAAATGTTGGAGAATAGTGACTTTAAGAATACAGTTATGAATTACATGTTTGAAGAAGTTTATGAAGAATGGTAACAAGTTAATAATGAATACACAAAAGACAGTCTATCAAGGGAGTATTGTGATAGACTGTTTTTGATGTTAATACTATTAGTAGTGATTGAAAGTCTATAACCTGAAAAATAGCTGACTAATAATGTATTGTAGCATTAACCAAAGGACGCAATAGGTTCATGCATCGAGAGGTTTCGTACTTATTGAATTATAGGTAACTGGAACTATTTTAGAACCTTACGCTTGCTAGAACGTTTGTAAGTAGTTTTTTATTTCATCTTTAGGTTGGCTAACGGAAGCGTTAGATTTATTAACAGTTTTAAATGATTAATATTCTTGTCTAGATATTATATAATGTGTTTCAAATTTGAATTTCAAAATATGGTAAAATAATACTATAACCATTTGTTAGGAGATATAATTAAGGGGTGAATAAAATCTTCGCATTAATTAAAAGTGTATTTAAAGGAATGTTTGAAAAGAAAGTAACAATGTTGCTTCTTTCAACAGGATTATTAATTATTTCATCTGGATTTACACAAAATTGGTGGTTAAACCCTTTTATTTCTATTATAAATGATGTTTTCAACCTTAAAATAGAATTACCAGGGGGTACTATTCATTATGGCTATCTAATAACCACTGTCATTGTTGGTGGATGTTTAACAGCTTCTGCCTTTTGGTTTTATTTTAAAACAAGGGATAAAGTAAAGAAACAAAATATGTTACAGATTCGGCATTCTTCTATAGAATCTGTAAGCTATTTAAACATAGGAAAAGAACTGACCAATTACAACATAGAAGTGTATCAATTAAATCAAACAGAAGAACTTAAAATAATAGATAAACATAACTTACAACATGCTCTGAGAGAGCAACAGAAAATAACCCAAAGATTACTTAATCGTTTTGAAGGAAGTGACGATAGTGAGCTCGCATATTTGGGATTAGCACATATTCCATTAGTCTTTTTGATTGGCTATCAGTTAGCAGATAAATCAAATATTCTATTTTTGAATGGAACCAAGTTAAGTTAGCATGGGAAAAAAATTGAAGATCGAAAGGGTGGGTACCCTGCATTATTAATAGAAAAGAATGAAATAAGTCAGAGCTTAGGAGAAACGAGGGAAGTAATAATCAAAATTGGAATAACCTACCCTATTGAAGACTCTGATCTTAGAGGGCTTGGTTTGGAGGACCTAAATTCGTTTTACTTATATATAGATCATCCCCACAGAAATGCGATTATCAGCAATGAACAACTTCGTGATTATAAAGATAAATTTAGACGATTATTGGATGAAATCAATCAAAAGTTTCCTCAACTTAATAGAATTCATTTGTTCTATTCAGGACAAACATCATTAGCATTTCTATTAGGAAGTGCAATCTCACCGAGAATGGATGCTGAAATTAAGGTGTACAACTATGTTAGAAAATCATTTCCTAAGTATAATTGGGTAATAACTTTAAAAAAGATTGAAGAACCAATTGAAATAAAAGTCTTAAAGGAGGATTTAAATGAAGATGTACGACCTTCAAAGTAAATTAAATACGTTTTATAAAAATTATGTTGTCTTACCTAAAAGTGGAAGGGATTCACTTTTTACTAAAAAGAACTTAAATATAAACCGTTTAAAGGATGGATTAATAGAGTATAACGAAGAAAAAGGAACAGATTATAAATTTGCGGAAGAGCCGATTGTTCAAGGGAGTGTTGCTATGTCTACTGTTATTCAGAATGATAGTAATGACTATGACATTGACGTAGCAATTGTCTTTGAAAAAGATAACTTGCCACCTGGAACAACCGCTACTAAAAATGTGGTTGTGAATGCACTTAAAAAGAAAACCAACCAGTTTAAAGTTGAACCAGAAGCGAAGACTAATTGTGTAAGGATTGTCTATGCAGAGGGATATCATATTGACTTCGCTATATACAGAAGATATAAGGACGGAAAGAAATATATCTATGAGCATTGCGGCAGTGAATGGAGAGAAAGAGATCCACGTTCTTTAACACAATGGTTCTTGGAACAAAATAAAGAAAAGGATTATAAGCTAAGGGAAGTAGTAAGGTTATTAAAAATGTTCTCGAAATCAAGAGATGGTTGGAAGAATATGCCTGGTGGCCTGATTCAGAGTGTCTTAGCTAACGAACAATTTCAAACATATGAACGAATAGATGAACGATTCTATTATACTATTAAGGCTATTAAAGACAGATTGGCGTATAATAAAGAGGTGTACAATCCAACAGATTCAACAAAAAGTTTAAAACTTGTAAGTAAAGATAGTACAAAAATGGACAACCTTTATAACCGTCTTAAAGATAAATTGTCAAAATTAGATATTTTATTTACATCATCATGTACTTATAATCAAGCGATTGAAGCATGGGGGAGAGTTTTTAATCATGATTATTGGGCTGAGCAGAGGGAAGATAACAAATCAAGTGTGTCAAAATCTTTTGCTACTTCAGAAATGGACGAACGCTATGATTATAAAGAAACAGAAGAGTTTATTTATAATAAATTCCCTATTAACATCCAATATCAATTAGAATTAAAATGTGAGGTTTTACAAAAAAATAAATCTACTGTTTGGCTACATTCGTTGCTTAATCAGAAGAAATTATTACTTCCAGGTTGTTATTTGAAATTTATGGCTTCTACAAATGTACCATCTCCTTATAATGTGTATTGGAAAGTTAAAAACCGTGGTGATGTTGCCAAAAGAGAAGACTGTATTCGAGGTCAAATTGAACAAACCGATGAACTTAGTCATTTTGAACCTACTTTATTTAAAGGAGACCATTATGTCGAATGTTACATTGTTAAAGAAGGTATATGTGTTGCGAAACAAAGAATTGGGGTACCAATTAAAGTTTCATAATAATTTAATCCCCATTATTAATTTCCAAAAACAATTGTAAGAATGATTAGGTGGAACAAATTAATCTTCAAAGTTTTTAAATCAAGATAAAGAATTAAAAAACAAAATACTGAAGTATGCTCAGAAATAGAATTTACTCCTATTCATTTATTAATAAAGGGTATTCGGTTTTATGGTGGAAAAGGGCTTATAAATCACCCTTCTCCAAATTCTTAATAAGTGTGGAAAAATCGACACCAAAGTTGTCTGTAATGTTATGATCATTCACTTCATACCAATTGAAATTATCGTGTAACATAGCTTTATTGAAAGCACTTGAATTAAATCGTGGCTTACGCTTTTTATGGAGCTTCTCATTGAAAAGGATTTTGGCTCGTAAGGCATCAAACGAGTAACCTCTACCCATTCGCTCTACCTGCCTAATAATGCTGTTAATTGACTCCGTATAAGCGTTAGTGAGCCTTTTATCAAAGTAGTTGAATATTTCGACATGCCAGTTGTCTACGGCTCTCACGAGGTCTTTATATGCATCTTTAGAGTTACTGGACATACAACGGTGTCTCCATTGACTATAACGAAGACGACCTTCATCTGAATCAGGAGTATCCCATATCCAGTAAAACTCTTCTTTGAGTTCATAGGCTTCTTTTAAGACAGGAAGATTACCTAACCAAGTCTCTAAGAGGAATGATTCACGTTCATTTAGATCGTGTTTACGCTTTAGAAGGATAAACCTTTCACGCATAAGGGTACGTCTTTCTTTTTGGCTCATATGAGCTTTCAAAGACTTTCTGACGTTATCTAAGGCTTGATTAGCCATTCTAATTACATGAAACTTATCTACGACCACTTTAGCGTGTGGAAGGATAGTGTTCACTGCGTCTTTGTAGGGCTTCCACATATCCATTGTGACGTACTCAATATAAGTCCTGTCACTGATTTCTGAAAGACGTTGGATGACTGTTTCCTTGTTACGGTTAGGCTTGATGTCATAAATAGTCCTGCGTTCAATATTAGTCAATACAAGCCGAGGTCTTCGGATAATATGTATCTCGTCTATCCCAAGCCACTTAGGAGTTTCAAACTGGTATTCACGTTCTTTGAGTGCCACATAGTCCTTAAAAACGTTCCTAATAGTTTTCTCGTCAACGCCAACGCTTTCTGCGACTTCTACAAAGGTCTTAGACATGGATTGCTCTTGAATAGACTTTAAAAGCCTTTTGGTCATACTACGCTTTTCATCTACAGATACTAGGCGTTCCCAGAA
This sequence comes from Piscibacillus salipiscarius JCM 13188, assembly GCF_001311865.1. Lineage (GTDB taxonomy): Bacteria > Bacillota > Bacilli > Bacillales > Alkalibacillaceae > Piscibacillus > Piscibacillus salipiscarius. The sequence goes on along the minus strand of NZ_BBCD01000005.1, from coordinate 26,787 downwards.
GGTAGATTCGCATTCACGACATTTGTATCGTCTACGGTTCAATTGTAAGCCCACTCGCTTTAAACGAATGGGCAAATCCATAATTAGTTGATTTCTTGAACTGTGTTTGTACAACTTGTCAAAACCACATTCAGGACAACGTTCAGGTGGTCCGACTGCTTCAACTTTAAACATCATATCGGTTTCATTTTCTTGTGGTGATTCTATTGTTTTAATGTCTGGTAGGGATAATAAGTCTGACATATTGTTCATCCTTTATTACTCTGCGGTGTTAAGGTATCAAATATAGATTTGATGTCGAAATCATCAGTGTTAAATTATTTTTGTGACCACAAATGCACTTAGAAAACCCCTTAAAGCATTTATATAATGGGTGATCGCAAAATAGTGTATGAAATCCTTTTGTAGACTTTGCTAAACTACTGCACACTTTAGTACAGTATTAGCTGGTTCACTTGAATAGGGAATTGTAAAAAAAAGTTCCCTTAGCCTGCACAACAAGATAATTTCGAAACATCTTTATCGAACGTAAGTGCAGCTAATTTTAGCCCTTCAGCCATTGTTAAATATGGTGCTAGGGTTTCTGTTAAATCTTCTATCGTTAAGCCAAATTTAACAGCTAATGATGCTGCATAGATGACATCTCCTGCATTCTCAGATACAATATGAACTCCTAATACTTTTAGTGTTTCTGCATCTGCTACTAGTTTAAATACACCGGTTGTTTCACGGTTTACAATTGCTCTTGGAACAGCATCTAAAGGTAATACAGATGTCTTCACATCATACCCTTTCTCTTTTGCTTGTTCTTCTGTTAAACCAACCGTTGCAACCGTTGGATTCGTAAACGTAACAGCAGGGACTACCGATAAATCTATTTTTTTGTTTAACCCACCGATAGCATTATCAGTAATAATTCCACCTTCATAGGCTGCTACATATACAAATTGCGGTCCTAACGTCACATCTCCTGCTGCATAAATCTTTTCATTACTTGTTTGACCAAAATCATTGATCAGGATTTCATTATTTTTTCCGGTTTCAACACCTGCCGCACTTAAATTTAAAGAATCCGTATTTGGTTTTCTTCCAGTGGCAACAAGTAACTGATCTGATTCAATAACTTCTTTACTGCCATTTACTGTTACGTAAACCTTTTTTATCTCTCCACTTTGTACAACACGCTCAAAAGTTGCCCCTTTGACAAGGTTTATACCCTGTTCAATTAACGCTTTTTCAACTGACTCTGAAATCTCAGGATCATACTCCTTTAAAAGTCGCTCACTTCTTTGCATAAGCGTTATTTCTGAACCTAAATGATGAAATAGTTGTCCAAGCTCCATTCCAATGTATCCTGAACCAATTACAGTTAATCGTTTTGGTATTTTCTTTAACTCAAGAAGTGTTGTACTAGTTAAATAGTCCATTTCTTCAAGTCCTGAAATTTGGGGCAACGAAGGAGATCCACCTGTTGCAATTAAAAAAGCGTTTTGCAGATAACTTTGCCCCATTGACCTCAACCGTACTAGCATCAACGAATTTTGCTTCACCTTTAATTAAATCAAAATTATATTCATCAATTAAATCCACATATTTTTGATTCCGAAGTTCGCTCACCAATTTATCCTTTTGCGTGATTAAACTAGCTAAATCCACTTCTCCAGCGGATGTTTGTAAACCTATAAACGGGTTGTCTTTTGATAAATGATTGATTTCCCCTGCCCTAAGAAGAGTTTTTGACGGAACACAGCCAATATTCACACAGGTTCCCCCAACCGTTCCACGCTCAATCATTCCAACTTTTGCACCGTATTCTATAGCTTTAATTGCCGATGAAAAGGCAGCAGCACCAGAACCAATAATAAGAAGGTCATAATTGTCTTCATTACTTAACGCCACGTTTTCTTGTGACGATACTTCTTCAATTTCTCCGGCTTTGTAATTTGCTTCATCAATCGCCTTTATTGCACTTTCAACCTCAATATCATTGGGTAGTTCAAATACTGCTTCACCACGACGAAAACTAGACTCAATATTTTTAGCACCTATCTTTTCAAGTGCTGATTCAACGTGTTTTTCACAACCCGCACAGGTCATTCCTTGAATGTTTACCTTAAATTTATTCATAATAAAGCCCCTTTCGTTAATCTCTCATGTTAATGTTTCTATTATTGGACACGAATGTAATTGCTTTTCATCTGGACATCGTTGTTTTAAGTCGTCTAACATAGTTTCAATTCGTTTTAAATCCTCTATTTGTTTTTGAACTTCCTTTTGTTTTTTAGAAACAAATTCGAACATATCTTGACAACGAACTTCATCTTTATCTACAACACCAAGTAATTTATAAATCTCGTTTAAAGAAAATCCAAGTTCCTGTATTCGTTTAATAAACCCAACACGCTTAACGTCATCATATGAATATATCCGATAACCAGCTTCCGTTCGGTGAGGTTCTTGTAGTAAATTTTTTTCGCTCGTAATATCTAATCGTTTCTTTATTAACGCCACATTTTTCTGCAAACTCACTAATGCGGTAAATCATCTTATTTCACCCCATGAATATTATAAACCGTGTACCATAGTACACGGTCAAGTAAATTGGACTATTTTATTTTTCCCAACGTATCACTCGTATGTGATTGATACTTTTATAATACTATTGATTGTCCTAACATCCCACTAGAAAATCCGATTTAAACACCAGTTGTTTTTAAACTATTAAAAAAGTAATTCCACTATATATTCCGAAGACCCTTAATAAATAATAAGAATTTTAAAGGCGAGATAGACATTCTCGCCTTCTAGTATTTTAGATTTGCTACTTTAAATTGATACGGTCATCCGAAATTGCTATTATATGAAAAATATCAACTATTTATTGAACGAATAATGGTTCAGATATAAGCAAAATAATATACTATCAAATCTATAGGCAAATGATTCTACATCTCAATATATTCTGTGGTCATTTTTGTGGTCATCAAATTGGAGTTTAGCATAGGTTACATTTGGACACTAAAGGTAACGCAAAGTCAGTTTCCTAGGAACATAAGGACACTAAAAAACTCAAAGGAACCTATAGTTATTACATAACCCTCACTGGCAGTGAGAAGGTCATCGGTTCGAGCCCGATATGCTCCATTTTCCTTAAGTTACCTCTAAACACTCATTCCATATACATCAACACTTAAAACTCACCATTTTATAAAAATGGTCTATTAAAGTTCCTTCTTTCTTCATACCAATCTTCTGCATGACTTTTGCCGACGCTGGATTAAAGGTCAATGCTTGAGCCCACATTTTATGTAAAAGTAGTTCTTGAATTCCGAATTGAACAATGCGTTCAGCAGCCTCAGTAGCATACCCTTGCCCCCAATAATTTTGGCCAACCCAGTAAGCCAACTCACCTCGTTTGTGGCGTTGATTGACTCCGATGGTCATGGCTCCAATGAGTTGGTTTTCTTCTTTTAAAACAATCGCAAACGGATAAATCCCATTTTTCCTGGAATCGTCAGGCATTATTATCCATTCCTCAGCATCTTCTAATGTATATGGATAAGGTATATTAAGTGTAGTTTCGGTGATCGCTGGATCATTAGCGAGTTCATAAACGTGAGATGCGTCGTTCATTGTAAAGGGTCGAAGCTTAAGCCTCTTAGTGGAAAGGTTCAAGTTCATATAATCCCTCCTGGATTTATTTTTATTACTATAACATAAGCCAAATGATATAGATAAGTAAAAATTTAAAATAATACGATGGTCACATTTTCATCAGGCTATGTTTCAATAATTAAATTCGACAAAATCAGAATAGTAATTATCACAAACTTTTATAGGAGGGAGTTCATGTCTAAAAAACGATAGGATTTCACTTTACTGTGTAGTTCTGTATTGGTAGGTACAAGCTTATTATTACCTTTAACAGTAGCAGCTGGTATGTCACCAGGTACACCTGATCAACAAGTGTATTCAGTATCAGGCTTTACGGACCATGCGGAATTAACACAGAAGCTTCAAAAAATCGAAGAGGTTAGTAATGGAGTATTAAATTTAGAAGTTGCTGGTTATTCTAACCAAGGTCTAGAAATCTATAAGGCAACGGTAGGTCATGGCGATAAGGTGGTTATGGTTCAAAGTGAAATTCATGGTAATGAAAAGACAGGAACAGTAGCATTAGTAAATATGCTTAAGCAACTAGCAACAAACAATTCTCCTAAATACAAGCAGCTTCGCGAAGAGATAACCATTATTGCAATGCCAATGATGAACCCAGATGCATCTGACGCTAATCGTAGAGGAAATATCATGTCTTGGGAAGAAGTGGTAGAGGATTTCCCTCAACTAGAAAATGCCCAACCCTCCTGGAACTATTATACATGGCAAAACGAAATATGGGATTATGCATCAAACCCAGGATTTGATGTAAACCGTGACTTCAACCCTGACTTGGATTATGTTCCACAAGCGAGTGACTTCCCAGGTAATTCTGCTAGCCCGGGTTGGTTTATCACGCCCGAAGCTCAAACCGTAAGAGATGTTTATAAAGAAGCACATGATGAGTTTGGGAAAGTTGATGTGTTTGTAGACCTTCATCATCAAGGACAGTATTACGTTGAGGGCACAGAAGACGAAGTGACGTTATCACTATCAGGTGTCTTTGTACCGGATCCAAAATCAGAGGAAGGCGCAAAATATAGCGAGTACGCTAATCAATACAACGGTGATTTTGCTAAGCAGTTGAATGTAGCTGCTTACCAAGCGCTTCAAGGTGTAGGTAATTCAATTTTTAACAATATTTCATTATACCCTCAAGATTTAGATTTACCGGGCACAGCTTTAGGTTCATTCGCATTAAACGGAAGTGGCTCAGTCCTATTTGAAGTAACAGGACAAACTCAATCCTTTGGTCAAAAGAAAAAGGGGCAGCTCGTGAAAGCGGTAGAAACAGGTTTATATGGTATTGTTGAAGGTGTTGCTGATGGGTCTGTTTACGAGATCGACCCAGGTGAGTATGAGAACATTCCAGGAACAGAAAGATAAAAAACTAATGACCCTTGTGATAGAGACATTAGAAACTAAACTGACACATATTGAGAAAATAGCTTGGTGAGAAGTCATGAATACTTTATGAATGATTAATCATCGTTTTATAAAAAAGTAGTGTTGATTAAAGTTAATCTTCACTACTTCTCTTTATTTTTATCCGCTAAATTTTTACGGTTTGAAGCCATAGGTGGTTGTTCAAGCCAACCGTTTTAATCATGATATTTGCGCCGTCTTCTGAGTATAGTTGTATTTCAACGGCTAGTCGATTATACATAATTCCAATATCTACTCTTGGACTTGTTGAAACACTCATACCATAATATCCAACGCTTAGAGAGATGAGCGCAGTTGTATAGAACATCATTAATCTTTCGCTAAATGTGTATGTTGTGCTATGAGTGACTTCAGAATCCCAAGACATAGGAGTTGGTAAATCATCATCTTTGAGTTTTTCACTAAATAATTTTATATGTTTCTTTGCGATTTCAAGTCCTCTAACAAAATAGTCAGTAACCTCTTTAGTTTGTGCTACTTGGCTAAATCCTATTAATGTCGCGGTCCCTAATGCATTTCTTTGAATATTAGCATATAGATTTGTGATTTCTAAAGCTGTTAGAGATCTCTTCTCTCCAAACACATCCCATAAAAACCCTTGTTTTTGAACATATTCTATACTCTCCATGTCATCGATATATGGTGATCGAATAAATATACCTTTATTTAGTAATAAGTCTTTCGATTGTTCATATAAATTTTGCGACTCATCTAGGCATTGTTGGTAAAACTCAGTAATGTCTGATCTTACAGAATAGGATAAGCTGACTGCGTAACTAGTTAAGCCAATCTTAGCCATTTGATGTATATAATGAAGGACATAGCTATCAGCATATAAGCGAGGCGCTTCTAAATCTACATCTTCCTCAACAGTGAAACCATGAGGTACTTTGAACTTTTCTTCTTTGAATATTGATTTGATTACGTCTATATGAGTTAAGGATATGTTAAGAGCTGATTCAATTACAGTTTTAATCTCCTGATCTTCTGCTTTATTTAGAAAGTATGTAAGCATACAAACGCTTGCTGTGTCATTCATATATTGAGTCCAAAGTTGTGATATTTCACTTGAGGTCAATCTAATTTGTTTGTTATCAGACATTTTTAATCACTCCACAATAATATTAATGTTATTGTGTTCATTTTGTATGGAATTTATTAACGTTAAAGTAACTTCATACTGTTCTTCGTTGAAAAGCTCTATACTTAAGTTTTTATGGCTATTTTTAATTTTTATCTAATTGCCCCATGAGATAAGACAGCATGAACTCCTTTTACACCATTGACTACCTGTGTAATTCTCAAATCAACAACGGTGCTAGCTAATGCAGTTGCCTCAGTCTTCTTAACATCATAGAGGCGTTGAATGAGCAATACCATTTCATCTAATGCGGTGGCAGTTGCTTCATTTAAGTCTTCATCAAAACCAAACGTTACCCAACCAGATGGTGTCCAGGCTCGAGGCATATTCAAGCTCATATCTTCGTGAACCGTTAATGTCACATCAACTACGTCCATAGGAGCCTCAATGGCAGTACCTGATACTTCACCGTCGCCTTGAGCTGCATGGCCATCTCCAATAGAAAACAATGCACCTTCTACTTCAATTGGTAAAAAGAGGCTGCTGCCCCTGCCTAGTTCTTTGCAGTCGATATTACCGCCAACACGTCTTGGTGGTGCTGTTATATGTAATCCTGGTTCAGCTGGGGCAACGCCCATAAGTCCCATAAAAGGATTAAGCCCGATTCGCAGGTCGCGATCTCCAATGCGAGTCGTTCCAGTCATGGTTTCAGTATCTAATTCCCAGTCTAACTGTACGTTCTTTTTCGTTCGTGAGACTCAGTTTTTCATTCTGCCAGCTATTAAATCCGCCTGCCCAGTTTGTCCATACCAACCTGGAACTAAATCATTTGTACGTATTTCTAGTACCATCAGGTTTGGCACTCTTAATCTCAATAGGTCCAATAATAGGGTGTCCTTTAACTTCTTCTTGTTCTCTAGAATCAAGTTTTTCTTTAGGTTCACCTTTAGCTTTTGAATATCCCCACTGAATATCCGGTGTGGTGAGCTGTAAGGTATCACCTGATTCTACCGTTAATATAGGTTTATAGGAGTGATTAAATGATCGGTGCAGATGCTCAGTTTTTAGTTCAATATTATGAATCATATCTTATGCTCCTTTAATCTATTATCGTTGTACAGCAAAGCTAATTATGTCAAAATTAATAAAAATATTCAAATAAATCAGGGGGAGACAAATGAAGAACGACTTTTTAAATGAAACGATTGAACAATTACAACAAAGATTATCGGAGGGTGAACTTACTCTCGTGAGCTAGTTTTGATTTACCTTGATCGCATTGCGACTTACGACCAAGATGGACCTAACATTAATTCGATTGCAGAAATCAATCCAGATGCATTGTTTATTGCCGAATCACTGGATGTTGAACGAAAAGAACAGGGTCCGCGTGGGCCACTTCACGGCATTCCAGTTGTGTTAAAAGATAATATAGACACCGGTGACAAAATGCATACAACAGCTGGCTCTCTAGCTTTAAAAGACCATGTCGCTAAAAATGATTCATTTGTTGCGGAAAAGTTGCATGAAGCAGGTGCGGTCATTTTAGGAAAAGCTAACTTAACGGAGTGGGCAAATTTTATGACAGAAGGTATGCCAAATGGATATAGCTCAAGAGCTGGACAAGTATTAAATCCTTATGGACCTGGTGAAATTGATACTGGTGGTTCGAGTGCAGGTCCTGGTGCTGCAGTTGCTGCTAATTTTGCCACAGTATCCATTGGCACAGAGACGTCAGGTTCGATTTTGAGTCCTTCAAGCCAGCATTCCTTAGTTGGTATAAAACCAACTGTTGGAACGGTTAGCCGAAGCGGTATTATACCAATCTCTCATACTCAGGATACGGCAGGGCCAATGGCGAAAACGGTGGCAGATGCTGTTCACGTTTTTTCAAGCTATTATGGGTGAAGACGAAAAGATGCAGCAACAAGCAAAGCGACACCTTTTTTTTAAACAAGAATTATCTCTTCGATTAAAAAAGATGGATTAAACGGCAAACGAATTGGGATTGCCCGTGAATCTTACTTTGATGCTATTGACGAAGAAAAACAAAAGCTTATGAACGAAGCTATTCAAGTGCTTAAATCACAAGGCGCTGAAGTGTTTGACATCACCATCCTACTACCGAGCACAACTGGGGATTAGGGGTCATGATTCATGAATTTAAAATAGTTTAAACGCTTATTTAAAAACGATATCGAGTGATGTGGCTGTCCGTTCACTCGATGATGTCATTGATTTTCACAATCAAAATGAAGAAGAAACGTTGAAGTACGGACAAAAGTGGTTCTTGGAAGCCCAGAAAACGTCTGGTTTATTGACCGACCCAGATTACTTAAAAGAGTTACTCGATGACCAACGTTTGTCTAAAGAAGAAGGAATTGACTATACATTAGATGAACACAAGCTAGAAGCGATCGTCTTCCCGAATAATATTGGGGCAGGAATTCCGGCGAAGGCGGGCTATCCATCTATTACGGTTCCAGTTGGATTAACGAAGAAGAATGAGCCTGTTGGTATCACCTTTACAGGCACGGCTTTCTCAGAACCAACTTTAATTGAAATCGCTTATGGTTATGAGCAAGCATCACAAAAAGAGTTGCGCCGAAATTAAATTCTAAATAAAACTGGTGAAGCTTTTGCACGGGTTGTGCAAAAGCTTTTTTACACTGGCGAATGTCTCAAATTAACGCCCCAATGTCCCATAAATAGCCCGCAATGTCTCATAAACCAGTTTTCAGTGTCTCAAAAATTGTCCAAAATGCCCAGCTTCGACAAAAAGAATGTCCCATAAACGTTTAATAATGTCCCATAAAATCAATTGCTTCTTAATCACTTTAAAACTAAATGCCTTTTCATGTTAATGTTTTACAGTCGGTATGACAAATGTCATATCATGATATGATGATTGCCATAACTTGTTTATTAGTACTCATATACACGAGCCTCTTTGAAACAATATAAGTACTAACAAGGACGTCATATGACAAATGTAATGGATAATTACTGACGTTCATGACTACTGTCATCAAAGTAATTTCTTTAACATTAAGACTAGGTCATAAAGATGGTTTCAAGGAGGCTATTTAATGAGTCATTCAAAATTAGCACAACTTAAAAAGAGTATGAAACAATTTGAACAATCAGATGCGAAAGCCAGTGTATGGCAAATTATTAATACGATTCCACCAGTATTTATTTATGGTATTTAGCTTATGCTTCATTATCGGTGTCAATTTGGTTATCATTAGCGTGTACAGTCGTCGCAGCAGGGTTCGTCGTAAGAACGTTTATTATTTTCCACGACTGCGGTCATGGATCCTTTTTAAAAACCGTAAGGCGAACCATATTATCGGGACAATAACAGGTATTATTACGATGTTCCCTTACGAGAAGTGGAGACGTGAACATGCGATCCATCACGCGACAAGTAGTAATTTAGACAAGCGTGGTACAGGTGATGTGTGGATTATGACAGTTGAAGAGTACGTTAATGCTTCGAAACTAGAACGTTTCCAGTATCGCTTATATAGAAACCCATTTGTAATGTTTGTACTTGGACCACTGTATTTGTTCCTTGTGACAAACCGTATGAATCGTAAAGAGGCGAAGAAGAATGAAATTCGTAACACTTACCTAACGAATGTGTCCATTGTTGCTTTAGTCACAGTTCTAATTTTATTAGTCGGTTGGCAGAGTTTCTTGATGGTCCACTTACCAATTATGTTTGTATCAGGAAGTCTTGGGATTTGGTTATTCTATGTACAGCACCAATTTGAAGATTCCTATTTTGAAGATGAAGAAGAATGGGATTACGTTAAAGCAGCTATTGATGGCAGCTCGTACTATAAACTACCAAGAGTCTTACAGTGGATTACAGGTAACATTGGCTACCACCATGTTCACCACCTAAGTCCAAAGGTTCCAAACTATAACTTAGAGGATGCACATGAGTCGACGCCACCACTTCAACAAGCAACAACGATTACCGTAAAATCTAGTCTAAAATCCATTAGATTTAGATTGTTTGATGAAACGAATAAAAATTTGTCAGCTTTAAAGAAGTCAAAACTTTGTTAAATCAAGGTTCGCAAAACGTATCCTTAAAAACGTGAGGAAACAGTATAATAAATGAGTCAGAAGCCTTCAATTAATTGGAGGCTTCTTCTTTGGTATAATAGGAGTATTCTATATGAGAGGACATCCACTACATGCAGAATTGGTATAATATTTTTCCGAAAAACTTAAGCTTAAGTATCTATGTATGGATTATTTTTAGTTTATTACCATTTATTTTATTTTTCGCTCAACGTCATGGTTAGAAGCGATATTAGGGATCATTTTAATTGCTATTTTCTTTGCGTCATACCGGTTATCTTTCTTATCAAATGGCTGGTTTTTATACGTATGTGTATCGATCATGATGCTGATTAATATTGGGATGTCACTTGTATATGGTTATGTATATTTCGCGTTGTTTTTAGCGTTTTTCATAGGAAACATCAAGCATAAAGGTGGATTTATTACGTTATATGTTGTACATATTGTCACAACACTTATAGCGGCTGGCTTTAGTGTCTTCACGCAAGAAGAGCTATTTCAGTATCAGTTGCCGTTTATTGTTATAGCGATTTTAGGTGTCATTTTACTTCCAATTAACACGTATAACAGGTTGAAAAGACAAAAGTTAGAAGCACAATTAGTCGATGCAAATGAAAAAATATCGCAGTTACTCGTTTACGAAGAGCGTCAGAGGATTGCACGCGACTTACATGATACGTTAGGGCAGAAGCTTTCTTTAATTGGTCTTAAAAGTGATTTAGCTAAAACGACTTATTGACAAAGATACCTTAAAAGCTAAAAGTGAGATTACCGATATCAATAAAACAGCCCGAACGGCTTTAAAAGAAGTTAGGGATATGCTTTCTGATATGCGTGGTGCTAAGTTAGATGATGAAATTAAGCATGTTAAACAGTTATTAGATGCAGCTGGAATTGAAGTTACAATAAAAGGTGATTTGGAGCTTAAACAATCACCAGCGTTAGTTGAAGATGTGTTAAGTATGTGCCTAAAAGAAGCCGTCACAAATGTTGTTAAACATAGTGAAGCAAGTCACTGTTTAATCGACATTAACGAATCGCCTAATGAAGTGAAGATGTTGATACAAGATGATGGAGTAGGAATTGATCAATCCAAACAATCTAAAGGGCATGGCCTTCGCGGAATATCTGAACGGTTAGAATTTGTGAATGGCAAATTTAATTTAAAGACCAATTCAGGAACTCGAATAGAAATACAAATACCAAATGTCACACAGCAAATCAATAGGGAGGATGCGAGATGATTAAAATCGTCATTGCAGAAGACCAACAGATGTTACTTGGGGCACTAGGGTCACTTTTAGACCTTGAAGATGATATGGAAGTCGTTGGTCAAGCTTCAAATGGAGAAGAAGTGATTAAACTTGTTCGCGATTTAAATCCAGATATATGCATTATGGATATTGAAATGCCAATAAAAACTGGTTTAGATGCAGCTGAGGAATTAATGGATGCACCTTGTCAGACGATTATTTTAACGACATTTGCAAGATCAGGTTATTTTGAACGAGCTAGAAAAGCTAAGGTAAGCGGCTATTTACTTAAAGACAGCCCGAGCGAAGACTTAGCCAATTCCATTCGCTCCATTATGAAAGGACGTAAGGTTTATGCTCCAGAGCTTATTGACCTTGCATTTGAAGAGCCCAATCCGTTAACTGAACGTGAAACAGAAGTCATTGAACTCATTGCAGAGGGCTTAAGCACAAAAGAAATTGCACAAAAATTATTTTAACGTACGGAACAGTCCGAAACTATATTTCCGTGATTTTTGATAAATTAGAAGTATCTAATCGAGTTGAAGCAGTATCAAAAATTAAAGAAAAAGGGTGGCTTAAGTAATATTCAGCACACCTAATGTTGGATCATCGACTTTTGAATCTGGGAAAATAAATGTCCAAGGCATACTCGTTGTCGGGGGGGATTTGTAGTCTTGGAATGTTAAAATCACGCTCTGCGATGGGGGCGTCTAATGTTTTATAAGTGATATGAACATCATTAAACGAAACAGTCTTATCACTTCGGTTATGTAATAGAGCTGTTACGAGCAATTCGTCTTTGTGATTATTCGCTTGCCATAATGTGACAGGCTCAAATTCAAAGTCATCATGATTCTTCGTCTCTTCAAAAACTTCTTCGATTTTACGACGGTCTTGATCAGATATGGTTTTGTCCCATTTTTCTTCAAACTGAAGTTGCTGCATCCACTTAACCTCCAAAAGGTTTATTTGTGTTTATTATAATCGATATTTGTTTAACGCTAAAGTTTTATCTAATATAATGCCAATTAGAAACAACAAGAAGTTGGAGTGAATTATATGTCAGTGATTGTTATAGGCGGCGGTATTCTAGGTGCTTCAGCAGCTTATCATTTAGCGAAAAAAGGTGCTGAAGTCACTTTAGTCGACCGGCAAGATCTAGGGCAAGCTACCGATGCTGCAGCCGGAATTGTTTGTCCTTGGTTATCTCAAAGACGTAATAAGGCTTGGTACCGCATGGTAAAAGGTGGTGCTAAGTATTATCCTGAGCTAGTTAATATGCTTACTGAGGATGGCGAAGCAGATGTTGGCTATAAACAAGTTGGAACCATTAGTTTACATACAGATCAGACAAAGCTTGAAAAAATGGTAGAACGTGCTAAGAAACGAAGAGAAGACGCCCCTGAAATAGGTGACATCAAATTACTGTCACCTGAAGAAGCGAGGAGCTACTTTCCGTTATTGTCAGAAGATTATGGTGCTGTCTATGTCAGTGGTGGAGCAAGGGTCGATGGACGAGCCATGCGTGATTCACTCATTAGAGGAGCAGAGAAAAACGGGGCGACAGTCATGCGTGGTTCAGCTCAAATTTTAACTGATGGTTATTACGTTATAGGAGCTGAAGTTAACGGAGAAAAATTGCTAGCTAATCAAGTCATCGACACAAGTGGTGCTTGGTCCAAACAGTTACTTCAGCACTAGGTTTAACGTTTCAAGTTACTCACCAGCGAGCGCAGATTATTCATTTAAGGTATCATCATTTAGAAACAGGTGGCTGGCCTGTTGTTATGCCTCCAAATAATTCATATTTACTTACGTTTGATGATAACAAAATCGTCGTAGGTGCAACGAGAACAGATGAAGTCGAATTTGATTATAGAAACACAACAGCTGGTATTCATGAAATGTTAGGAAAAGCTTTGGAAGTAGCTCCTGGATTAGATGATAGCTCAGTTATTGAAACGAGAGTGGCTTTAGGCCATATACTCCTGGTTTTCTTCCGGTTATTGGTCCTGTACAACAGTTTAATGGGTTACTCGTAGCTAATGGATTAGGTGCATCCGGACTCACAAGTGGTCCGTATTTAGGGGCAGAGCTTGCAAGACTCGTGTTAGGTGTACCAACGGAACTTCAAATAGAAGATTATGACGTGAACCAAGCAATTAAAGAAGAATAAGGTAGACGTTAGTTGAACCTGGGATATAAACTAAACACTTTATACGATTCTTATATTATTGATTCATTAATTCACCTAATCTCATAAATCTAGTACACTGACCGTTACGTTCTCACTTAATTTTAATAGATTAATAAGGAATCTATTAAAAGAGAGGTGAGATGATGTTTCAACTATCTATGATTCAGGCAATTAGGCACCACGCTCATAAACTAGATCGCCGCCTGCGCGATGATTTACTTCACATGTATCAGCCTTTTAAATATACACCGTGCTTCTTACACAAGTATATGGATAAAATCTTTAAGAAATCTAAGCGCTATAATGTGATTGTACAGTTTGATCAGAGTTCGTGTGACCTTGTTGAAGAACTCAATAATATAGATAAAGTGACTGATCGTCATTTTGGGTGCCGAATGGAAAAGGTGTTAACAGTGATTGGTTGCTGCCAAGCTAAGTTGACGCCAGATGCTTTAGTAGATTTGTTGGACAATTGTCCTAAAGTCAAAAAGTATATGCTGACCGACAAGTATTGGCATTTCTCGATGTGGCTACACCAACTGTTGGTGCAAAAATTCAGAAGGAAGCGACCTGCCTTACACTGGTGATGGCGTTAATGTTGCGGTGTTAGATACAGGTGTGCATCAACACCCTGATTTAGACGGTCGAATTGTGGAATTTGTTGATTTAGTCAATCAAAATAATGATGCATATGATGATAACGGACACGGCACCCACTGTGCTGGGGATGTCGCGGGTAATGGCGCTATGTCAGAAGGACAGTATCAAGGTCCTGCCACCAAAGCCAACATTATAGGGATTAAAGTTTTAGATAAAATGGGGTCTGGCTCTTTATCAACGGTCATGGAAGGTGTTCAGTGGTGTATCGATCATAAAGATAGGCTAAATATTGGTGTAATTTCAATGTCTTTAGGAACACCTGCGAGTCGTTCATATCCAACAGAAGATGATGACCCAATGGTTCAAATCGTCGAAGCTGCATGGGATGCGGGAATTGTCGTCTGTGTTGCAGCAGGTAATGAAGGCCCAGATCAACAATCGATCGCAAGTCCAGGCATTAGTAATAAAGTGATAACAGTTGGGGCGATGGATGACAGAGGTACTATCGAACGACAAGATGATCGAATAGCTGAGTTCTCAAGCCGCGGGCCAACCATTTATAACGAAGTGAAGCCTGATGTTGTTGCTCCAGGTGTCGATATTATTTCTTTAAGATCACCAAATTCTTATATTGATAGGCTTCAAAAGAGTGCTAGAGTAGGTGAATACTACTTTACGATGTCAGGTACATCTATGGCCACGCCAATTTGTGCCGGAGTCGTTGCTTTGATTTTAGAACAAAACCCTTCTTTATCACCGGATGAGGTGAAAAATGTACTAATGGAAACGGCTGAAAGTCTAGGTGATCGCAACACGTATGGTGCTGGTTATATTCAAGCTGACCGCGCCTTATTAAACAACTAAATGAGTTGCAATCACCTTAAGATTTTGTCATACTAAGATTGACAAAAGCATAACTAGATTAAGTTGTAGGGGGACCAGTGTTGCTGGTTGAGATTGTATCCGTAAGATACTGACCCTTAGAACCTGACCTGGCTGACACCAGCGTAGGGAACACCATTTATGTTAATGAACAAAACGTGAACCCTAGGCATAGTCCTAGGGTATTTTTATACATAAAATTCCCTTTCAACTAGTCTAGTTATGACAAGACAAGGGGGGGATTTTTAACATGAAAAAGATGATGCTTTTTATTTTGCCTTACTTCTATTGTTATCAGCTTGTGGTAACAATAGTGAGGAAAGTGAAGATTTAAAAGACATTAAATTTGTACTAGATTGGACGCCAAATACGAATCATACTGGCATTTATGTAGCCAAAGAAAAGGGTTATTTTAAAGAACAAGGATTAGACGTTGAAATAATTATGCCGGGTGAAGCGAGCGCCGATCAGTTAATCGCATCAGGCCAAGCGGATTTTGGCATTAGTTATCAAGAAGGTATTACGGAAGCGCGAATTCAAGATGTTCCTATCGTTTCAATCGCTGCCATCATTCAGCATAATACATCCGGATTTGCCTCGCCGAAAGATAAAGGGATTACGTCGCCAAAAGATTTTGAAGGTAAAAAATATGGCGGCTGGGGAGCACCATTAGAAAAAGCTGTATTGTCATCACTGATGCAGCAAGAAGGAGCAGATGTCGATAAAGTTGAAATTGTAAATATTGGTGATGCTGACTTTTTACAGCTGTTAAGCGCGATGTTGACTTTGCCTGGATCTATTATGGGTGGACTGGAATTGAAGCAGAATTAAGAGGCACTCCGCTTAATATGATCTATTTAACGGATTATAGTGAAAAGCTAGATTACTATACGCCAGTCATCGCAACGAATGAAGACATGATCAACGAAAACTCTGAAACTGTACAAAATTATGAATGCCGCATCCAAAGGGTATCAGTTTGCAATCGACAATCCAGAAGAATCAGCTAACATCTTAATTGAAGCAGTACCTGACCTTGACCCTGAGCTCGTTAAAGCGAGTCAAGAATGGTTATCGCCAAGATATCAAGATGACGCCAATCAGTGGGGGATTCAAAAGCTTAAAGTTTGGGAAAACTATGCTGAATGGATGTTAGAGCATGATTTACTAGAGAAGCCATTAGATGCTGAAGCGGCGTTTACGAACGAGTTTTTACCTGAGGAGGAATAAAGGTGGCAAATGCACTGGTTAGTATTCAAATCATTCCTAAAACTAAAAACGGTGAAGACGTGATTCCATACGTCGATGAAGCGATTAAATTAATCGAGGATTCTGGAGTAACGTATCAAGTGAATGCCCTTGAAACGACTATGGAAGGCGAATTATCAAAGCTGTTATCAGTGGTTGAAAATATGAACGAGAAAATGACCGAACTGGGCAGCCCTAGTGTGATTTCTCAGGTTAAAATAGCGTACCGGCCTGAAGGAATTACGATGGGTGAGTTAACGGAGAAGTATAGATGATGAAGTCATTAGTGAAACAAGGATGGCGACCAGCGTTGGTCATCATCCTTCTATTCCTGATCTGGGAGCTGTGTGTTCAGCTATTTCAAGTTCCAACTTGGTTACTTCCAGCTCCAACACAAATATTAGAAGTCGGTATAACGGAGTGGGGGCAGTATTCACACCATGTATGGGCAACTGTTCAGCTCATTATTGTTGGCTTTCTAATCGGAAGTAGTATTGGAATTTTGGTCGCCATAGGCCTACATTTAGTCCCATTTTTAAAACAATCGACTTATCCTTTACTGATTTTATCGCAAAACATCCCTGTTATTGTGCTGGCACCACTACTTGTCGTGTGGTTTGGGTTTGGAATGCTTCCGAAAATTATTGTCATTACACTCGTTTGCTTTTTCCCGATTGCTATTTCACTACTTGATGGGTTTAGACAAACGGACCGGGATCTCATGCATTATATGCAGATGGCAGGCGCAAGCCGTAAGCAGCTTTTCTGGAAATTAGAATGGCCGAACGCTATGCCGTCTTTATTTTCCGGACTCAAAATTTCTGCAACGTATAGTGTGATGGGAGCTGTTATTTCTGAATGGTTAGGTGCAAGTGAGGGAATTGGTTATTACATGACGCTTGCGTCTTCATCTTATCGAACTGACCGTGTATTTGTGGCAATCCTTATCATCGTCGCTCTAAGCTTATTATTCTTTATTTTCATTAACTGGCTTGAGAAAATAGTCATACGCTGGCGTTCATCAGGAGAGGGTGGTTCTAGTGAAACATCTTGAGGTAAAGCAAATTAATCAAACGTTTGGCGATGTGCACGTGTTAAATGATGTGAGTTTTTCTGTCTCAGAAGGTGAATTTGTCTCAATCCTCGGGCCTTCAGGAAGCGGGAAAAGCACTTTGTTTGGCATTATTGGTGGTTTAACCATTCCGAATTCTGGTGACGTGTTGTTAAATGGAAATAGTATTAAGGGCAAACGCGGGTCAATCAGTTACACCCCGCAAACACCATCTTTACTTCCTTGGCGATCGATTTTAGATAACGTGTTATTAGGACAAGAAATATCTGGGCGAAAGGATCGAGCTAAAGCTCTAGAAATGATTGAACGAGCTGGTCTTAGCGAGTATAAGGATGCTCATCCTCACGAATTATCAGGTGGTATGAAGCAGCGCGCATCATTTATAAGAAGTGTACTAAGCCCGCAGTCTTTAATTTTACTTGATGAACCATTCTCTGCCTTAGATGAATTTACCCGAACGGATATGCAGAAGTGGCTGTTATCCATGTGGGAAGAGGCGAAACGCTCTATTCTATTTGTCACTCACAATATTGAAGAGGCGATCTTCTTATCTGACAGAAT
Organism: Piscibacillus salipiscarius JCM 13188; assembly: GCF_001311865.1. Classification (GTDB taxonomy): domain Bacteria; phylum Bacillota; class Bacilli; order Bacillales; family Alkalibacillaceae; genus Piscibacillus; species Piscibacillus salipiscarius. The sequence goes on along the minus strand of NZ_BBCD01000005.1, from coordinate 8,686 downwards.
TATTATTTTGTCTCCTAGACCTGCATCAGTGCTAAATGAATACAAAGTACCATTTGACCGGCCAAGACGTGAGGAATTATTGTTAACGGATGAATTTTTACAGTTTAAAAAAGATATTTATCAAGATATGAGATTAGCTCATACAACCTAAAACCCCGCATTAGATGTGGGTTTTGTTTTTATATATGAACACCGTGGCAGCATATGTGGTCGGGAATAAAAGAATTTAGTAGCGAATAAATAGGATAAACTGGCGAATTTATTTTAAAAAAGTGGCGAAAATTTTTGATGAACTAGTGAATAAGATTATTATTCTGGAGAATAAATCTGTTGAAGTAGAGAATAAAAACGAATAAGTAGGGAATAAAAAAGTAAAATAACGATGATTATGACGCCAGGAAAAACCTTTTCTCAAGAACAACGTCATGAATTTACACCATTAGACATATAATTATGATAAACTAGTGTTAACTAGGAGGGTTGATATGATAAATCACCAATTTACGATTCTAGATGCTAAGAGCAAGTCATTGAAACTACGAGCTGAACGGATGGCGAACTATGTACAAGCGCAGATCTTGGAGGCCGTGAGTGACGACCAAGAGTTATATTACTTGTTTTTCTACAAAGGTGCGTTCTTAACCGCCAAAAGACCACTAAACTGCGCAGACATTCCTTCATTGAAAGAGCCTTTAAACAAGGTCACACTTATCAAGCCCCGCATCCGTTTATGAACCACTTAGTAACATCTAACCACTCTGCTAAAATCATTAACAACAAACAGCTTCTCCGTAAATTGAACCAACACTTCACCAAACAAGAAAAAGCCTACATCTTAACGTTTTTTCGAATCGTTTATTTCCAAAAACAATTATTTAATGAACTTAAAGATATGTTTTATGAGGACCGTAGAGGCGGACAGTTATTTTCTGCTTATCAGATCATCCGAATTTTAAAGGATTTTGCACCAAAACATAGCTTCGTTAAATCACTAGCTAGTGACTTAATTTATAAAGATTTTATCAACATGTACCAAGACAGAGAAGAAGCGCTTTTTCAGGAAGATTTAATTGAAGCGGAAAAAATTATGTTCCATGAGCCAGACCGTTATTTTGATCAGTATGTTAATCAGCTAACTACAGAAAACCGCACGCTAGAACAAAGTATGCTCCTTTATGAACAAATGAAAATATCTCCTTCAAAGCAGGTATTAAACTCACTGAACCAACTTCTACATCAACACTTCTCAGACCAAGAGTCGGTCGATTTATTAGAGCGTTTATCTAGGCAACGCCCATTTACCCCCATTACATGAACTTCTGTTAAGAAAATATTTAGACCTAAAACAAATAGATCGCGCTTCCTTATTGTTACTACAATCAAATTTTGAATTAACTACAGCTGATATGAAACAACTGCACACTTCTTTAAATGAAATGTCTCCTGAAGAGTTAAAAATCCAACCAGAGGCATTGCAAAACTTACTTCTAAAACTATTCAAACAAGAGCCAAATTCATCTGACGTACTGTTAAATAAATGTTTGATCTGTCTACTCGCACAATATGAATTAACTGATGTACATGACTGGCTAGAACCACTAAGAGAGGTATGCGGCCAGCTTGATGTGATTCAGAAGTTTGATCGAATCTATAAGATGAGTGAAGACTTGGAAAACATGCAGCCACTTGGAGAGCTATATTTTGAATTCAAACAGTGGAATCAAGCATTAGACTGTTTCAGCATGGAATCTGAGTTAAAGCCAGATGAAGCACGACCACTTAAATGGCTATCGAAAACATATTTAGAGATGGGTCTGAAAGATGAATCAGAAGCTTATCAGAAAATGTATGTGAACTTACAGAAGCAGGCGTAAAAGAGTTTATTTAACACCCGATTAAAAGATTTAGACAACGGTGAACATCGCACGTGAATTCATTTTTGAATTCACGTGTTTTATTTTGGGTATATCAAGAGTTTTGAGCTTGCTATTAATATCAAGCTTTAACATACTCACAAGGTATGAAATCAATATTGTAGTTATGGTTACATGATTCAGTTGTTTTTTTATGCAACTATTTAGTTGCTTGAGGTTGACATGTAACCTTTTGGTTGCATATAATGAAAATATGAAATTGGAAAGAGAAAAAGACGCTATTTTCAAAGCGCTCGCTGACTCGACTCGGCGACTAATATTGAATGAACTATCCGAACGCAATGAGCTGACGCTGTATGAACTTACATCACGTCTTATTATGAAACACAATCTCACCATTTCTCGTCAAGGGATAGCTAAACATCTTTCTGTATTGGAAGAGGCGGGACTTTTAAAATCAAAACGAAAGGGGAAATACCGAGTTCTTATGTTTGACAACGAACCACTTAAAAACTTATTGAAAGGGTGGGTTGAATAATTTAAAAATAATATATCCCACAGACGTAACTAAGGGAATAGAAGTGTACGAAGTTACTTAGGGTGTTTCGATTAGTTCAGTAGATGTATGGCTATCAATTTACAGCTAGATTTTGCACATCACCACCATACATCGAAGACATTTAGGAGGGAAAATATATGCAAATCATTGTTACCAGTTTATTTGTAGATGATCAAGATAAGGCACTAAAGTTTTATTCAGAAACGCTTGGTTTTGTAAAAAAGCACGATGTTCCAGCCGGTGAATTTAGGTGGATAACAGTTGTTTCTCCGGATAACCAAAATGGTACCGAGCTTCTACTCGAACCAAATGACAATCCAGCTGCCAAAGATTATCAAAAACAATTACTTGAGCAAGGTATCCCAGCAACAATGTTTGGCGTTACAGATGTTCACAAAGAGTACAAAAGATTATTGAAACATGGAGTGACGTTTACTATGGAGCCAACAGAGATGGGGGATCACACTTTAGCTGTCTTCGATGATACATGCGGTAATCTTATTCAGATAATAGAGCGCAAGTAACATTATGTTAACCATGTCCTAATTTTTAGGACATGGTTTGTATATTTAAGTTCAAAATTCTCATCTTACAAGGTAGCTATGATATTTTAACACCAGATTTAATAAAAACCCTATTATTAAAACATATACCTCACGCTGAATTAAAAGAGATTAAAGATTGTGGCCACTGGACAGTAGTGGAGAAGCCTAAAGAAATAATCAAGGCTGCAAATGAATTTTTGCTGATTCCTTGTTGAACTAAAGACCTACTCTAAACAAATCTAATATAATAAATGATATTCCATATTAAAATAAGATGTTTTCATCAAAAAGACTAGTATTACGTAAAGTAGATAAAAATGATGTGGAACTATATCACTCATGGAGAAACAATATGGATGTGATGTATACAACTAATCCATCTTTAGATTTATATTCTCTTGAGGATACAAGAAGTTTTGTTGAAAATAACCTTACTGACTCTAGGTCTTCTAAGAGCTATATCATCCTCCAAAAAGAAGAAGATAAAGCGATAGGAATTACTTCACTGATCAATATTGATTATAAAACAGAAATTCTGAATGTATTATTGATATTGGAGAAAAAGATTATTGGGGTCAAGGATATGGTTCCGAGGCATTACAAATCTTACTAAACTATGCTTTTCTTGAACTAAATTTGCACCGAGTATCTCTAAGAGTATTTTCATTTAATCATAAAGCAATTAAATTGTATAAAAAGTTAGGTTTTAAAGAAGAAGGCATTAGCAGACAATGCCTGTTTAGAAACGGAAAATGGGAAGATATTGTGCATATGGGGATTTTACATAACGAATATTTAGGTGAATAAAATTCTTCTACTAAAGGGGCATTAATCCAAAAAGGGTTAATGCTTTTTCTGTCGAATTCATTGTAGTGAAGGTTAATTATAATAATGAGAAGACTATGATTGAATATAAGGAGAAACCATATGTTGAACAAATTAATTTAGAAGGTCTTGAACTTCTAGGCAGGTTATTGTATAAGTGGAAGGGGTTTATAAATGTCGAAAACAAAGAGATTCTTCGTATTTACAACTTTAGCTATTATATTGATAGGTTGTTCTCAAATTGAAGAAGGAACATTTATTCAAGGGAACATAAAGGAAATCAACGAAGTCAGTGGAGATATGGTAATTGAAATTGAAGCTTGGACAACATTTAACAAGCCAGGGACTTCTCTTGAGTCCTATGGTTTTGAAAAGAAGCCAACATCACAAACTATTCGAATTCCCACTCCAGAAGATTATGAGGAAGGGCAAAAAGTTAAAGTAGAGATTATAAAAATTATGATGAAGATGTATGGGATTTAGATAGACTAAGATTTGAAGTAGAAGAGGTAAGTTAGAATATTAAGGTAACGGGGGCAAGAGTTGATGAAGGTAGTAAATTTATAAGAAGTGAAGGGGAAAATATGGTTTATGTTGGATTATTAAGAACAAAAAGTGAGGTTTGTATATGAAGACTGTTAGTCAAGAAATCCAAGAATTGTCCATTAAATCCTTGGAGTCAACTTTTAATAAACTTTCAAATGCTTATAAAAGTATGACAGAAAAAGGTTCAAATACAACTCTTGTGAAAAAGAGACTAAACGCAGTAAAAATTGGTTTAGAAAGCCTAAAAGGTACTTGGAATGGGGAAGATTTTTGCTATGACGAAGAAATCATATCGACTTCTAAAGATGTTCTACAAGGTATTATTCCGTCTATCGAAAAACAAATAGCACAAGCAAAAGAAGGAAGTTCTCAAAAACATTAAATGAGCGTCGTTTAAATGCACTAAAACTGGCAATCGAATCTTTAGAGAATCGTCTTATAAAAAACGGTTCTTAAATTTCTTATTGTTTCAGAATCGGGAGAGTTACATAAACAAGATTGAAGGAAACGTTATTTGTTATGGCTTCCCTTTATTTTTAAGCAATTATCAACATTAAAGTTTAACAGATCTTAAATATTAACAGTGATATAACTCATTAGTATGATGAAGAAGAAAAGAGTTTCAAGGTTAATAATTAACGAGTTTGGTTTTATGCTAGATAACCATTTGACTTGTTTGATTACGCTTGTATTGAGCATTAAAACTAAATAATAAAAAAGCATTACACTAAATATAAACATTAGAGTAGCCATTAAGATTTCACCATTATTCCAAAAAGTGAACCCTAAAAATAATGCCCAAATACCTTTGAATACCCCGGTCAAACTTTCAAACGGATTTGATAAGGTTGCCATCATATAATCTGCTTGTTGTTCAGTAATAGACTGATTTTGATTTCGTTTAACAATGTACGTAATATGACCTGTTTGAAGCGCCATGGTTATTACCAACATAAATAAATATACAAATCCAAATATGGTACCAACAATGAGAATTTCTGAATTTAGTAATAGATATAAAGACAATGGTAAAGGGAGCCATAAGGCATTCATTGTTGCCATTAGAATATGTATAAAAGCAAACTCGTTATTTTTAGCCAACATTTTATATGTAAAAATTATAATTATGTATAATAATATTCCGATCCAACCGATAATTGTTGTAGAAAGTAACATGATAACTCCTTGAGTTAATTGTTTAGTTAAATTTTAACATAATATTCAAATGATTATAGGTTTAAAATCTCCGCACAGGCATAAAAAAATCACGTGAACTCTTGTGAATCCACGTGATTTTAGCTTTACGCTTATTTTCCTAGAATGGATAATTAAATAAATCTAATCCAAATGTAAGTGGAAGTAATAAGTAAATGGCTGCGGTAATGATGATCACAGCAACAACATTGAGCCATAGACCAGCCTTAGCCATATCTTCAATTCTTAAATAGCCAGACCCGAACACAACAGCGTTTGGTGGAGTTGCAACTGGTAGCATGAATGCACATGATGCAGCGAGTGCACCTGCAATCATCAAGCTGTACGGGTGAACCTGGATAGCGCTAGCTAACGATGCCATGATTGGAAGTAGCATGGTAGCTGTTGCCGTATTCGATGAAATTTCAGTAAGTAAAATAACGATTGCTGTAATGATGGCAACGATTAACACGAAGTTTAACCCTTGAAGACCTGTCATTTGTTCACCAATCCATTCAGCAAGTCCCGTATCGCTAAAGCCTGCCGCGATTGCAAGGCCTCCTCCAAATAAGAGCAGAATACCCCATGGCAATCCTTTTGCTGTATCCCAGTCCATGATGAATTCGCCTTTTTTATTCTTAGAAGGAATTAAGAACAAGATAAGTGCTCCAGTGATCGCGATGACCGCATCATCTATTCCTGGAAGCAAGTCTTGTAAAATAAAAGATCTTGAAATCCAAGCTAATGCCGTTAATGAAAAGACCGTAAGCACAAATTTTCTTCTGTTGACATGCTGCCAATCTCTTTCATTTCATCATCGATGACGCTTTTTCCGCCTGGAAATTCATCAATGTCTAATCGAAAAGCCACTTTCACTAAATAAAACCAAGCGATCGTTAATAGAATTATGACAATTGGAACACCAAACATCATCCAAGTTGCAAATGAAACCGTAACATTAAATAGATTATCGACAACTCCAGCAAAAAGCGCGTTTGGCGGTGTACCAATTAATGTACCTAACCCTCCAATAGATGCACTGTACGCGATGGCTAACATAAGGGCTTTTGAGAACTTATCTGATTCAGCTTGGCTGACCTCACTCGCATTAGTTTCAGCAGATTCTCTCATTTTGTAAATGATCGCCGAACCAATAGGTACCATCATCATAGCTGTTGCGGTGTTAGAGATCCACATCGATAAAAAAGCTGTTGCAATCATGAATCCTAATATTAAACGATTTAACCCTGTTCCAACCATTTTAATAATGGTTAGGGCAATTCGTTTATGTAGGTTCCATCTCTCCATGCCCAGTGCGATTAAAAATCCTCCCATGAATAAGAAGATTATGTCATCTCCGTAAGCAGAGGTCGTATCACCTAATTCAAGTCCGCCTGTTAATGGGAATAAGATAATCGGTAATAAAGCTGTTGCTGCAATAGGGATGGCTTCAGTAACCCACCACGTCGCAATCCATAACGTACTCGCTAAAATGGCTTGAGCTTCTGCAGACATTCCTGGGAAAGATAAAAATTGTAGTGTGACAATAAATAATAAGGGGCCTAGAATTAGGCCAACGATTTGTCTTCTGTTGTAGGCTTGTTTTTGAGTATTCTCAGTCATCATGATCTCCTTTACTAATAAGTGTTTTATTAATATTATGAAAAAATTTTATATTTAAATAAAGGGTATTTTAGTCTAGCTCGAGATTCTTAGGTTTCTTTTTAATAGTGTCAATTTGTCTTGAGTTTTCTATATTTATTGTAAATTTTCTGAAATATGTGGAAATAAACTTCAACCTTTTGATATGCTTAAAGAAAATAGTGAAAGAGTGATGTTATGGACCGTAAGCTGCAACGAAGCTGGATGATGTATGATTGGGCCAATTCAGCTTTTGCAACGACGATTATGGCTGCTGTGTTTCCCATTTTTATAACAGCGTAGCAGCGAACAACCTTTCAGAAGGAACTGCTACGAGCTACTATTCTTTTACCCAATCTGTCGCTGTTTTAATCGTAGCAACTATGGCGCCGGTATTAGGAGCGATCGCAGATTATTCAGGAGCCAAGATGAAGTTCCTGCGTTTTTTGCTTTCATGGGGATGGCAGGAAGTGTACTTTTATTTACAGTGAACGAAGGGGATTATTTATTAGCCTCAATTCTCTTTATTTTAGCTTCAGTTGGTTTTTCAGGAGGGAATGTATTTTATGATGCTTTCCTGCCGCACGTGGCTAAAAATGAAGAGATGGACCGCATTTCAACGAAGGCTTATGCATTTGGTTACATAGGTGGCGGGATTTTACTTGCGATTAACCTTGTCATGATTATGAAATATGACTGGTTCGGATTCCCGAGTAGTAAAGAGGCAACACAAGTTGCGTTTGTTACTGTTGGGATTTGGTGGTTTATCTTCTCAATTCCTTTGTTTAAGAACTTGAAGGAAAAGAAGGTCGGTGATCCAACTGAGAAAAGAGATAAATCCTATATTGCTATTGGCTTTAGCCGAATTGGAGAGACATTCAAAACGCTTAAGTACTATAAGCAATTATTAATTTTTATTATCGCGTTTTGGATGTTCTCAGATGGGATTTCAACCATCATTCGTATGGCGACGTTTTATGGTTCGACCATAGGTATTGGCACGAATGACCTTATTGCTGCATTATTAATTACACAGTTTGTCGAATTCCATGTACGTTGTTTTTTCTCAAAATTGGCCAAGTGGATCTCGGCTAAAAAAGCGCTGACGTTAGCACTTGCGGTTTATGTTGTCATCGTTATACTAGGCTATTTCATGACTAGTGCTCTTCATTTTTATTTGTTAGCGGTTTGTGTAGGAACCGTACAAGGCGGTGCGCAGGCACTTAGCCGATCGATTTTTGCTCGCATGATTCCTCATAATAAGCACGCTGAGTTTTTGGTTTCTACGGAATTACATCAAAATTCGCAGCCATTATTGGACCAGCCGTGTTCGGGATTACAGCGGGACTGACGGGTAATAGTCGCCTAGGAATTCTGTCTCTAATCGTGTTCTTCATAATTGGTATCGTGTTATTACAATTAGTGAATATTGAAAAAGGAGAACGTGAAGCTAAAGCACTTGAAGATCCAAGAGAGTTTGTGAAAGTTGAAGTGAAGTAAAA
>NZ_BBCD01000004.1 GCF_001311865.1 Piscibacillus salipiscarius JCM 13188 | reverse complement strand
TTATTTATATATAATTACAGTAAGTAAGAATATGAAAGCGTTAACAATACGAATTGGGGGAGAAAATATGAAGCGTCTATTGGTTGTGATTACGAGTTTATTGTTGATGACATTGCTTTCAGCTTGTGTTGAAAGTGCAGATGGATCCTCAGGAGAGGGAGGGGAACAGAACCTAGTTATTTCTCACTTCTTACCAGGACAACACCCTATTCAAACGCAAGTATTTGAAGATATCGGTAGCACAATGAATGAAGAAACAGATGGAAGAATTACATACGAATTATATCCGGCTAATGCCTTAGGTGATGCTGGATCACAATACGATATGGCTGTTACAGGTGAAGCCGATATTGCATTAAGTGTTTATGGTTATACACCAGGTCGTTTTCCTTCGGTTTCAGTTTTAGAATTACCATTCTTAGCCGAAACAGCCGAGCATGGCTCTAAAATTCTATGGAATCTATACAAAGAATTCCCTGAAATACAAGAAGAACATAACGAAACAGAGCCATTATTTTATTTACAGCTGAACCAGCCCAACTAATTAGTATTGATCATAAAATTGAGTCACCAGAAGACTTAGAAGGATTGAGAGTAAGATCGCCATCTCCACTAGGTAATAAAATTTTAGAATCGCTTGGAGCTGCACCTGTGTCAATGCCTATGGGTGATGTATACGAAGCTTTAGAAAGAGGCACAGTTGATGTAGCAATGGTTCCTTTAGAAACCTTATATAATTACAGTTTTCATGAGATTGCAAAATATATAACCGTTGGTAACTTTTCAGCTACCCCATTCTTCTCGGTTATGAATAAGGATACGTACAACAATTTAAGCGAAAGCGATCAAGAGTTATTGAAGGGCTTAGTTGGCGAAGAACGTTCAGCTGAAGCAGGTAGAGTATTTGATGTTGACGGTCAAAAAGGTAAAGAATTAGCAAAAGAAAACGGTGCAGAATTCATTGAGCTAACAGATGAACAACTTAAGCCGTGGAAGGACGCCTTAAAAGATGTAACACAAGGCTGGATTCAAGATATGGAAAAAGAAGGGCTTCCAGGTCAAGAGATATATGAACGGGCGAAAGAGCTAAAAGAAGAAGTTAAAGAGTAATACAATTAAAAGGTTGTGTTCACTGTGGAAAAAATAGTGAGACTCGTTTGCAAAGGGCTACAATATGTGGCCCAATTTGTTTTATTTATAATGGCGTTAATGGTGACGCTCGATGTCATAGGTCGTAAATTCTTTAAAGCACCTATCACAGGAACGGTAGATGTAGTAGAAGTAGGGTTAATCGTTGTTATTTTCGCAAGTATTGCTTACACACATCTAAATGAAGAACATATAACAGTTGATTTTGTTGTTGAGAAATTTCCTGAAAAATTGCAGTATGTCGTTGAAATAATTATTAATGTGGTTATTGCAATATTAATGATCTTGATTTCATGGAGTATGTGGAACAATGCACAAAGACTATTAGACTCAAACACTGTAACTGGTGATATAGAGTTACCGATGTTTATATTTGCAGTATTTAGTGTGATTGGAACTGTTATGTTTGCGTTAGTGGCAGTCGTTTTAGCTCTTAGGTATAGACAGAAGGTGATAAGAAAATGATTACAGCTGAGATGTTAGGTGTTATAGGTATTGTTGTTTTACTTATATTGTTTATGTTGAAAATCCCAGTAGGTATATCTCTAATTATAGTCGGGTTTATTGGGACCAGTATGATTAGAGGATGGGATGTGGCCTTTTCTCAATTGGGCCGTACACCTTTTGATACAGCTTCGTCATATTCCTTGAGTGTAATTCCATTATTTATTTTAATGGGGATGGTCTTATCAAACACTGGTATTGGAAGTGATTTATACAAAGCTGTCGACCATTGGGTTGGTCACCTTCGTGGTGGTCTAGCTATGGCAACAATCGGAACTTCAAGTATTTTCTCTGCTATATCAGGTTCACTTAATGCGACCACGGCAACTGTTTCAAAAATAGCTCTTCCCGAAATGGAAAAGTATAACTATAAATCTAGTCTTTCGACTGCTTGTGTTGCTGCAGGAGGAACGTTAGGAATATTAATCCCACCTAGTGTCATTTTAATATTATATGGAATTCTGACTAGAGAACCAATTGGTGCATTGCTAATAGCAGGTATTATTCCGGGGATCTTACAAGTCATCTTGTTTATGATAACTATTGCTATTCTAGTTTCGAGAAAGCCAAACTTGGCACCTGCTCGAACAGAAAAAGTATCCTTTAGTGAAAAATTTAAATCAGTAGCCAAAATTTGGCCATTCCTACTTCTTTTCTTAATTACAATAGGAGGAATCTATGCTGGTTTCTTCACCCCGACCGAGGCCGCAGGTGTAGGTGCTTTCTGTTCCATTTTAGTTGCACTGATCAGTAAAAACTTAACTGGAAAAGGTTCTTGGATTCGTTTAATGAATCAGTAAGGTTAACAGCGTACATATTCCTTATACTAATCGGCGCGACCTTGTTCGGGCAGTTTATAACGATCAGTAGAATACCGCAAGAACTAACATCATTTGTAGGTAGCCTTGAGTTAAACAATTATATTATTCTAGTTTTTATCTTACTAGCCTTATTCTTACTTGGTTGCTTTGTAGAAGGATTATCATTAATTGTTTTAACTCTTCCAATTGTATATCCGATCATTACTGAACTAGGGTTTAATGGCATTTGGTTTGGAATTATCATGGTTATGGCTATTAACATTGGTTCGTTAACGCCACCAATTGGTATCAGTGTCTATGTAATTAAAGGGGCTGCACCTCACATTCCAATACAGACCATATTCAAAGGTGTCATGCCGATGATTGTGGCAATGGTTATTTGCGTTGCAGTTCTTATTGTAATACCTGATTTAGTAACCGTTCTACCAGATATGATGAATAAATAGAACTCACCATTCACTTTTTGGTATATTAGGAGTAGACTATTTAACAAAATCTAGCTAATCAATGGAGAAGTGCAGTATGAACAAGAAACAAAAAGCGTATAATTATATGAAATCAAGAATATTAGAAGGAACTTATGTAGCAGGTCAGCGCATTGTCATCAATCAATTAGTTAAAGAATTAGAAACAAGCGCAATTCCGATACGTGAAGCGGTTCGCCAACTTGAAGCAGAAGGGCTGATTGAATATCAAAATAACATCGGCCCTGTCGTAACACCTATTGATGACAGTCAGTATATTGAAACGTTATCAGTCTTAGCTGTTTTGGAAGGCTACGCAACAGCTTTAAGCAAGGACTTCATGGATAAAGACAAACTGATTCAATTAGAAAAAATTAACCACCAAATGGAACAAGCACTTGAAGAGTTTGATTTTGCCGAATTTGGGGATGCGAACCGTCAGTTTCATGATGAAATTTACAAAAGCTGCCCCAATTTATATTTAGTTAAATCCATAAGAGATACATGGCGGAAAATAGATTCGATCAGGGTGACGGGCTCAACGTTTCATCCGAAAAGAGCGAAGAAGTCAATTGAAGAACATGAATCTATTATACAGATGTTAAGAAACAAAGAAGATTTTAGTGTAATTGAGCTTGAAGTTCGTAACCATAAAATGAATACCGTAATGGCCTATAAGGAACAGACAGAGAAAACCAATTAATATATAGCTCCAATTGTGTTGTTTATAAACAATCAGTTGGGGCTTTTTTATATAAACTTACATAAAGTAACTAAACATTTATTAAAATTAACAGAAAAACAATACTATTTAACTATAAAATTTGAAAAGAAAAGGAAAAATAGTCCAAAAGACCCGTTTATAGTTATGAGTAATTGGGGAATTAGATTTATAGAAAAATATTCCTACTTTGGTAACATGATAGTTAAAGAAATTGTCAATCCCTTGTTACTCTAAGGTTATCTTGAATTCAAGGTATTTTATTTGGAAAAAACATAATAGTCTAAAAGAGGCAAAGCAGAAAGAAGGTCAAAAGTCATGCTGGAATCGAAACGAAAAGCACTCATATTTCTATTATTAGCTATTATCCTAGCAGCTACATCAGGCTACTTGATACTCCAGAAGGTCCAATCTTTAAACGAAGATTTAGGGACGTTTGTAACGGTTTATAAAGCAAACGGAGACATTGCATCAAGAAAGATTATCACAGCCTCAGATGTTACTACAGAACAAATCCCGCAAAGATATTTAAGAGATGATTACATAACCTCAGAGTCTCAACTAACAAACATGGTATCTTTAGTCCCATTAACAGAAGGCGATATTATAACCGACACGATGTTAAAAGAAGCATCAGCTATAACTAGTGAGAATACACGTTTAATCACACTCATACAATCTGAACGAATCTTTTCGATGAAGCACTCGCTCCAGGAGATCGAGTCGATATCGTTGTATCACATGAATTTAATAATGAACCTGTCACAGAAGTATTTATGGAAAATGTTAATGTGATCCAAACGTCAAAAGATGATGAGACTAATAACTTCTTAGCAGCACGTGTTGAAATCCCATTTGATAGAGTTACCGAACTAATTCATTTACAGAATTATGCTGATAGCCTAAGGATTGTTAGGGCAAGTGTTGGTAAAAACATACAAGATTCACTACCTCAGCAACAATCTGAAGGTGAAGAGTCAAGTGAGGAAAATGAATCAAGCGAACAAAGTGAACAAACGAACAATGAACAGAATAATAACGAATCGAACCAAGAAAAAAGCCAAGAAGAAACCAATCAAAATGATTCAAGTGAAGAATAGAATAATAGTCGTTGGAGGAGCCTTATGAGTAAAGTTAACGATCTCTACGTAATTGGAAATCATACAGAACTTAAAGATACACTGCGTCAACAAATCAGTGAATCTTTTAACCTATTAGAAGTATCGATAAATGATTTTAAGAAGATCCATGCTCAAATTATCATAGTCGCTAATCAAGATGATTCAACAGTTGACTTAGTTCAGTCAGCATTAGCAGAGTTTCCAAGTGCCTCAGTTGTTTGCGTCAATGGAGTTGAAGACTTTGATTTGCTTAGAAGTTTAAACCGTCTAGGTGTCACAGATTTTTATGTGATACCTGGTGAAGAACTCATTCTCAAGGAAAGGCTCGAAGAACTAGCGCAAGATTATGCTAGAAGAGATTTATCTATAAACGAGTCAGAAGGTTTTAAACGAGGTGGCGGGAAGGTTTTTGCATTTTATAGTGGTTCTGGAGGAACAGGCAAATCGTTAATCAGTGCAACTTACGCACAAACACTAAAGCTTGAGTCAACTGGTAAAGTATTGTTTATTGACCTCAATCTTCAATACGGCGGGGCTGAAACTTATCTTGGTATCGAAAGTAACCGTACCATCATCGACTTACTTCCAGTTATTAATGAACTAGGGGAACACCACATCAGAAATGTATCAGAACGAGAATCACATTCTGAATTAAATGTTCTAATTAGTCCTAAAGATGCTGAGATGGCAGAAAAAATTACTGAAGATTTTGTTTTAAGGCTAATTAGAGCAAGTAAGCGAAATTTTGATTTCATCGTTATCGATTTACCAAACTGGATGGATGAAAAGACGTTAATGGCATTGGAAGAATCGGATCGAATCTATTATGTAATGGATGTTAATACCGTATCAATGCGCGTGTTAAAGAGTGTGGAAAGCCTATTTACACGACTAGGCATTAATACTAAAGAAAAACTGGAAGTCGTGATTAATATGAAAAGCAAGGATACAGAGTTAACAAAGAAAGACTTGGAACGATTCGTATCTTACCCAGTAGCAGCAGAAATTAGAAGAGATTATAAAAACATTCAAGCCAAAATTAATCATGGTGAACCGTTACGTAAAGAACCTAAAGAAAAGAAGTTAACGCCATTTTCTAAAGACATACATAAATGGGTTAACTCTATGCTGAAATAGTGTGAAAGGGGTGAAAGTATGTCGCTTTTTCAAAGGGAATCAAAAGAAAAGTTAGAGAACGAACTGGAGTCCAACGTCCGATCAAATTTCGGCTATATTGAAGAATTGGTCGAACACTATAAATCTCGTTTACTAACTGAGGTGAACCTTGAACAAATTACAAGTTTAAGTGATTCTGATAAACGTTTAAAAATTGAGCGACTGGTTAACCAGTTTATGTCTGAAGAAAAAGTAGTCATCCCTAAGCAAGATAAAAAACGAATGCTTTCAATGTTAATTGATGAAAGTGTTGGTTTTGGACCACTGGAACCTTTACTAAAAGATGAGGATATAACAGAAATACTAGTCAATGCCCCTAATGAAGTATACGTGGAAAGACGGGGTCAACTTGAACGAGTAAATGTCTCCTTTAAGGATGAAGATCACGTTCGTCACATTGTTGACCGGGTCGTAGCGCCACTTGGTAGACGTATTGATGAGAGTTCACCAATGGTCGATGCTAGATTACCAGATGGTAGTCGTGTGAATGCAGTTATTAATCCCATTAGCTTAGGCGGAACACTATTGTCAGTAAGAAAATTCCGTAAAACTCCGTTTACAATGGATGATCTACAGGAATTTGGGACATTTACTGATGAGATGTCTAAATTCATGCAAGCCATAACCAAAACAAAACTAAGCGTCCTAATCTCTGGAGGAACGGGTAGTGGTAAGACGACACTCCTCAATGCCTTAGCAAAATCCATCCCGAAAAAAGAACGTGTCATTACCATTGAGGATTCAGCAGAGTTAAGGTTAGAAAGGCCGAATGCAGTTGGAATGGAAGCTCGCCCGCCAAACGTTGAAGGTGAAGGCGAAATCACCATTAGACAATTGGTTAAAAACTCTCTAAGAATGAGACCAGACCGAATCATCGTGGGTGAGGTCCGTGGCCCTGAAGCATTTGATATGCTGCAAGCCATGAATACAGGTCACGAAGGTTCACTCACAACCGTTCACGCTAATACGCCAATTGATGCTATTAATCGTGTGGAAGGCATGGTTATTATGGCAGGAATGGATTTAACAACAGGAGTTATTCGAGATTACATTACGGGAGCTCTAGATTATATCGTTCAAGTTCAAAGGTTAACAGATGGTACACGTAAAATCATGAATATATCAGAAGTTGAAAAAACAGCTAGTGGGAAAATCGAAGTAAGAGACATATTTAAATTCCAACGTACTGGTATGGATGAAGAAGGCAACGTTATTGGCCAATTTACACCAACTGGTATTATACCTAAATGTCTACCACATTTAAGAGTTCATGGAATTGAAATCAGCCCATCTTTCTTTGAGACGAGGGAGGTTTATAGCGATGAACATAGCAGTGTCTATACTTTATAGCTTAGCTATTTTATCCTTGCTTATGGCTGGCTACTATTTCCTAGGGTTTAGGTCTCAAAAGAAAGAATGGAATATGAAAGTAAAAGAATGGTTTCCAGAAGAAGAACGTAAAAGTTTTATCAGTAAATGGGGAGATCGCTTTGATGAAAGAGAGTCCTCCCAAGCCCTCAAAGATAAACTACATAATGCGAATTTGAAACTTTTACCTTCTGAATATCTCGGAATCTTAATTGTTGGTTACATGGCACTCTTTGTCATGATGTCTTCTATATTTGGCATGTCGCTTAAAGTCAGCTTGCTTCTTCCAATATTACTCTTATTTATTGCTAACTATCTATTATTCTATTTTAGAAAAAACAGTTACGAAGCAAGGTTTAATGAGCAACTGAGTGAAGTATGTAGGTTACTCGGTAACGCAGCGAGGTCAGGCTTAACGGTCAACCAGGGAATCGACATAGTCGCAAGAGAATTAAGCGGACCAGCAGGAGCAGAATTCAAAAGAATTTCTAATGAACTCAAAATGGGAGTCACATTAGACAGAGCACTTAGAGAAGTTCAGAAAAGAAATAAATCACGAGACTTTAATCTCTTTATAGCAACTCTATTAATTCAGAAGAAAACAGGCGGAAATCTCGCTCTCACACTTGAAACAATGGCCAATACATTCGAAGATCGCAAAGTATTAAACCAAATTATCAAAACCATGACATCTGAACAAAAATATATTTCATTTATCGTTCCAGCTCTTCCAGTATTTTTGTTACTCGTTATGAACAACGTCATCGAGGGATTCATTGATCCACTTTGGTCGGGGTTCGGACTCGTCATGCTCTTCCTATTCGTTGGATCAATTGTTCTATCGTTTGTTCTCATACGAAAAATTACGGATATAAAGGTGTAGCCTATGGATGCATTAATCATACTCTCAATAATAGCGTTTTGGTTTTGTACATTGCTCTTTTTAAAGCATTATTGGTCGTTTTCTGAATAATAAACGAGACGTGCTAGATCATGTATCGGATGTAACAGATACAGACCCGTTCGAGAAAAGAGAGAAAAAGAAAAATAGAAGAGCTGAACTCTTTCAATTCATGACAAAGTATGCAGATGAATTTTCTGATCTAGGACAGCGCATTAACTTCTTTAGTGAAAATTTCATGGTAGAAGAATGGCTCAGAAAATCAGGGAACCCTTTAAAACTGACAGTTGCTAGATTTCAAGGTTTAAAGATTTTTCTATTAATAATCGGTTTTATTTCAGGGGTTCTTGCCGTTCTAATAGGGCTACCATTTTCTCAATATATGTTGGTGTTTAACCCAGTGCTTGGTTATTTTTTACCAATTATTTTGATTAGAAGAGAAGTAAAAAAAACGCCAGCAAGCGATTAGACGTGACTTACCAGACTTTATGGATACGATTAGCACAAGTTTGCAAGCTGGTGTGAGTCTGGACCAGGCATTAAGAGAAGTCATCCTTCACTTTGATGGGCCAATCAGAGAAGAATTCTCAAGGTTCAACCAAGAAATTGATTTAGGTGTTCCAAGAGAGAAAGCTTACAGAGAATTACTTAAACGGAATGATAATGATGAATTCCAATCTTTAATTAAGGGGTTAATTCAAGGTTTGCAACTAGGAATTCCGATAGCCCAAACCTTCAAAGTGCAAGCCGATGACCTTAGACAAATTAGGCAAGAACAGGTAAAAGAACTTGCTGCTAAGGCATCGCCAAAAGTAACCTTAGTGACAACTTTTTTTAATAGCACCCGTTTCCATACTGATCATTGCAGGGCTAATGATCATGAATATGTTGATGGGTGATAATAGCATATTTAATTTATTTTAAAAAATATAAGGAGGAATTTTAAATGAACTTTTTAGTAGGTATGTACACTAGAATGATGAACAAGGTGGAAGGTTTTAAGCAGGATGAAAGAGGTTCACAGACATTAGAGTGGATTGGTATTGCGGCAGTAATTGTGATTTTAGTAGGAGTGATTTCGCAAGCGTTTAGTGAGGGGAAATTTGGTGATACTTTGGTAACTAAGTTTGGGAATTTAATTGAAAAAATAGGGTCAGGAAATTAATAGTATTCAATATGCTTACTGGATACTAAATTTGCACTAGAACAGGGGATTTTTAAAATATGACAAAAAAAAAATGCGTTGGTTAACATTAATTCTGATTATTTTAATAGTATTTACAGGTTGTAATAAAGAAGATGATACTCCTAAAAATTCAGATAGTGATAATGACCAGACGAAAACTGAAAACAGTGAAAGCGAACCCCAAAATGATGAGAATCAAACAGAAGAAAAAGCAGCTGATAAACAAGCAGCAGAAGCAGAAGAAGGCTTGACTTTAAATGACTTTAAACCCATACCAACAGATGTTGAAGGTTTAGCTAAACAAACCAGCGGAAAGTTTGCTGACCCAAAAAGTGTATATGATTTAGAAGATGAACTTAAGAAGGAAATGAATCAGTTAGGTCCAATGAGTGAAAACCCTACTGATGAAGAATATGAGAAGTACTTGCGTTTTATTTATAGTCTAGTAAAAGAAAATTATCCTAACCCTGAGAATGTTATTAAAAAGTGGGAGTTTGCATCTTTCGGAAGTCCGGATTTACCAGATTCTAAGTTTCATTTTAAAGAGAATTATAATGTTGAAATTATTTTAGATTCGAGTGGATCCATGGCTAACCCAGCAGGTAATGGAACTAGGATGGATGTAGCTAAGAAATCTATTAAAGAATTTTTATCCGAAGTTCCTGAAGAAGCAAACGTATCTCTTAGAGTTTATGGGCACAAAGGAACAGGAGCAGACAGTGACAAGGAGATGTCGTGTAATGCGATTGAACAGGTATATGGGTTTAATACTTACCATGAAGACAAATTCCAAAAATCCTTAAATCAATTCAAACCAATGGGATGGACTCCTTTAGCGGATGCCTTGAAACAGTCGCAAGAAGCCTTGAGTCAATTTGACTCAAAAAAGAATACGAATTTAATTTATGTTGTGAGTGATGGAATCGAAACGTGTGATGGGGACCCTGTAGCCGTAGCAAAAGAGTTATCTAAGTCTAATGCTCAGCCGATTATCAATATCATTGGTTTCCAAACGGATGCCGAAGCACAAAAACAACTCGAAAAGATGGCCGAAGTTTCTGGCGGTATTTTTGCTTCAGCAAGCAATGAAGAAGAACTACAAGAGGAGTTCGAGCGTGCAGAAGAAGTATTAGACGCATGGAAAGACTGGAAAGATGATGCTATGCAAGATCTAGAGGCAAAAAGAGTCAATAGTAGCTTCGACATTATGGGGCTTCATAATGAGTGGTCATTTACAACGATGTCGACAAGTAATCAAATGAAAGCGGTAGTAAATGTATCCCAAGATTTAGGTTTTTTCACAATTGATCAACTTTCTGAAATGAAAAGCAGAATAGATACTGTAATAAGTGAGATAGATTCTACAGTTGATCAACTTGAAAAAGATCTCGAAGAGTTAAGAGATAAAAATTTAGAAGAAGCAAGAAAAATTGTTGAAGAGAAATATAATAAACAAACCACACAGGATGATTAGTTTTTAATAAAGAGGTAGTAATGATGAAACTTAAACCATTGTATGTTCTATTAATAGTGTTATTCATTTCAGGTTGTAGTAACAGTGATAGCACCAAGCCTCATCCTGAAGATTCTGACCCTGAAATTGAGAATGAAACTGTAACTACTTCTGATCAAGACCAAGAAGAGAGTAATGAGACAGAGGATGTTAAAGAAAGTCAAGATGAAGAGCCTGAAATAACACTAGAAGAACTTGACCCAATTCCAACGAATGTGGAAGGGCTGGCTAGTCAATCACCAGGTAGATTTGCAAACGCAGATAGTATTTATGATCTAGATCAAGAGATAAAAGAAGCTATGCAAGACGTTGGCCCGATGAGTAAAAACCCAACTGATGAAGAATATGAGAGGTTTTTAAGAAAAATGTACTGGTTAGTGGCTCAGGATTATCCAAATCCTGAGGATGTAATAAAAAAGTGGGAGTTTGCTTCCTTTGGTAACCCTGACTTACCAGATACTAAGTTTCATTTTAAAGAGAATTATAATGTTGAAGTTATATTAGATTCGAGTGGATCAATGGCGAATCCAGCTGGTAATGGAACTAGGATGGATGTAGCTAAGAAATCTATTAAAGAATTCTTGTCCGAAGTTCCTGAAGAAGCCAACGTGTCTCTTAGAGTTTATGGGCACAAAGGGACAGGAGCAGATAGTGATAAAGAAATGTCATGTAATGCGATTGAACAGGTATATGGATTTAATATTTACAATGAAGATAAATTCAAAAAATCTTTAAATCAATTCAAACCAATGGGATGGACCCCTTTAGCGGACGCTCTAAAACAATCGCAAGAAGCACTAAGTCAATTTGATGCTAAAAAGAATACCAATTAATTTATGTAGTAAGTGATGGGATCGAAACATGTGATGGAGACCCTATAGCTGTAGCAAAAGAACTATCTAAGTCTAATGCTCAGCCTATTATCAACATCATTGGTTTCCAAACGGATGCCGAAGCACAAAAACAACTCGAGATGATGGCCGAAGTTTCTGGTGGAATCTTCGCTTCTGCAAGTAATGAGGAAGAACTACAAAAAGAGTTCGATAGAGCTGAGAAGGTGTTAGAGTCATGGAATCAATGGAAAGATGATGCTATGTATGACATAGAAGTTCAGGAAACCGATAATTACTTTGACATCCTTGGTATAAGTAACGATTGGTATTTCACTACATTAGGCGTAGATAATAATTTGCATAGCTTTGCTGATGTATTAGAGGAAATTGAATTCATAACTTATGAACAAAGCAAGGAACTTAAAAACAGAATTAGTACAGTTATGGAAAAAATCGAAGAAACAGGAAACCAACTTGAAAAAGATATGGAAGAAATCAGTGAAAAATCGTTACAGGAAGCTAAAAAATGGTTGAACAAAAATATAAATCCCAAACATCAGAAGAGTGATATCAAACACTTATAAAGATAGCGTTAAATACCCCGAAAATTAAATTTACGGGGTGGTTAGATGAAAAAGTGGTTCAAAAAGAGTGTTATTTTATCAATTGTATATAACGTTATCTCCATTATTAATTCCGGCTCTCCACGCTGTTAGTCCATGGTCTGGTAATACATGGGAAGGAAATCCATGGGAAGGTAAACCTTGGGATGGATCTAATCTTCAGTGGGAAGGCGAAGAAACTGATACGAAAATCAATGGAACAGAGTTTGGTGTGCCGCCTAGTTCTCCCTGGAACCCATATGGGAATCAATTAATGACTAGAAGTTTTTCTAGTTTAAGTATTAGTGATAGTGAATTAAACCATTGGAACAGCAGGGCTGGTTACTCGATAGCTTTCTATGAAGGTAGTGCTTTTAAATCAGCAGACTTTATATTAAACGGTCTAATATACAGCAGTATAATTTATCAGATAACCCATTTGGATTATCTGATGGCAAACTTAGTTTAGGAAGGTTTGCTAATAATATTGCCCTTAATGGCTCCAAGTTATTATTAGATGATAATAATACAGCTGTCAACATTTATGATACTGCATCTAATAGTTATGAAGCTTTTAATTCTGTAAAAGAAATTAAAGCACTAGCTGTAGATAGTACAGATGTAAGTATGTCCGATGAATTAAATAGAAAAGGTTTAAATAAATACAGCTCATTAGTGAAGCAATCTGCTAAGGACTTATTACAAAATGCGGACTTTCAAAACGTTAAAAAAGACTTGGGCCAGTATGGGGGCGCTATCTAAGTTTAATGCTGGTATAGCAGGGTTGAATTCTTTTGTGTCTGCTTATAAAACTGGTGAGAGTATAAAAGCATTTTTACAATTAAGTGAAGGTGCAAAAAGCACAGTTAAAACTACTGCTGGAGCAGAGATAGGTGCTAATGTAGGTGAAACAATTGCTAGTACAGGAGCCTTAGTGATGGCTATCCCTGGGGGCCAGGCGTTAGGCCTTGGAATAGCTGCTATTGGTACGGGAATTTATGGTATATCTAAAGGGGTACAATTATTTTCACGCAATTGGAAAGGTGATATCTTAAGTACCTCAAAAAGTATTGGCAAAAAAGTTGTTGATTCTACTAAGAGCTCAATTACCAAAGCCTTTAGTAAAGTTAAAGGGTTATTTTCTTAAATATAAACATTCGTGTGAAACTAGAATAACTGTGGTGATTTCTATTGGATATGTATAACAGAGTAAATAAATTAAGCAAGAATTATAAAAAAGGTTTAGAGAAGATAAAAATTAACCCGTGTGCATTCTGTAATGGCGAAGAAACATTTTACTATGTTTTATACAAAAATATATTAATAGGAAATGTTAAAGGTTATGCGCTAATTAATCCAAACGGACATACTAGTAAAGATGAAGCTAAAAAATGTGTTTACTGCTCATATGATGTTTGCAGTGACTGTTAACAACATCAAAAATTTAAGTGAAAGAACACAGGTTGAGCTAAACTCACACTCGACCGTAAAAAACTATTTAAATAAGGTTCTTAGTCTAGATATATTGGATCCAAATCAAAGGAATTTCCAAAATGCATATGAAGTTTTAAATGACATGTTTCAACTACAGGAAGAATTCGAAGAAAGATGGAAAGAAGCTAATAGTTTGCTAGAAGAAATAAATAATAAAGGTTTTTTCAGTAATAATGATCTTGAAATACTCATTAAATATCTGCCTTTGTTTAACTTAATACAATACAAACAGTTGCATACTCGTTTTAAAAATAGTAAAGATTTCGATTTTGTTTATAAGCATCGAGAAGTGTTCGATGAAGCTGAAATAAGTTTTGATAATAAAATTTTAAAAAGTATGATTACTGATGTTATTTATGATGAATTGAATAATTCAATAAATAAAATTACAAAGAACATTAACATAACAAGTGTAGATACTTATGAAACTATTTATGAAAAATGGAACACTTATTATAGAGAGGGATTGAATCAAAGGGTAAATGATAGTTTAAACTTATTACGTTATCCGCAAATATGGTAAAAAGTTTAAGGTATCCAGATATAAATGGTTCATAACTTTGGGAGATGAGTTCAATGAGTTTGTTTAAGAGTTGGGTAAGCTTTTCAATTATCTTACTTATATTGATAACTGGTTGTTCTAATGAATCGCATGATGCATCTTCAAATGAGGAAAATCAAGAAGACGTTGCAGGAGAATCTATTGATGTACCAGTGGCAGCAACTGATGCAGAAGGGATGATTAAAGAAGGACCTGGAGAATTGTTTTTAATGGAAGAGGTTAAAGAAGCAGAGTAAAACAGAAGGTTGAAAAACTCCCAGATGAAGCCACACCGGATGAGATATACGCTTTCTTAACACAGTTAACAGCAGCCGACTACAGTTCGCCATTAAATAAATATGAAAACTTTGATCCGACGTTCTCGATTGAAGGAGCACCTGAGGGGGCTAGCGCTGAAGAAAGTGAAGAGTCAGAAGAAAAAAGAAAACATATAGCATTATTGATGGATGCAAGTGGCAGTATGGGTGCTTATGTTGGTAGTGAGACTAAGATGCAATCTGCCAAAAAGCTTTGAAAGAGTTTGTCTCCGAGTTACCTAAAGACGCGCAAATAATGCTTAGAGTATATGGACACAAGGGAAGTAGTAGAGATGCAGATCAAGAGCTGTCATGTTCTAGTACGGAAGTTGTTTACCCATTAAATCACTATGACAGTAAAAAATTTGATAAGGCTTTATCCAAGTTTAAACCTGTTGGTTGGACTCCTTTAGCAGCATCCATAGAGGCTGCAGAAAAGGATTTATTAGAAAATTCTAATGATGATGTGGAAAATACAGTCTATATCATAAGTGATGGGGAAGAGACCTGTGGAGGAGACCCTGTCAAAGCCGCAAGGAACTTACATGATTCAGGAATTGCAACAGCTGTGAATATCATTGGCTTTGATGTTGGGAATGAGGCCCAACAACAATTAAAGGCAGTAGCTGAAGCGGGCGGTGGTGAATTCACTAATGTTAAATCCGGTGAAGGTTTAGTCGATGCTGCCCTTAAAAATATAAATGAAGCCGTTCGTGAAGCGGGTAATAATATTTGGAGTGCATTAGAGAAAACAGACATTAACTGGGACAAAATCGATAAAAACAATGAGCTAAATGATATTTCCTCAGAGTTTCGTGACCTTGTTAATCGTGAAAGTAGATTATATAACCGCGCCATACAACTCTTGGTTCAAACTGAACAAATTGATGAAGAAACTGAGAACGAGCTAAAACAGCTTATAGATGATAGGTCAAATAAACTATCGGAGTTTAATGATAATAAATTTGAAGAGCTTAAAAGCCTAATGGAAGAAGAATATGAAAAAACGATAAATCGTCTAGATGAACTGATGGAAGAAAGCAAACAGTAGGAAGTCTATTAAGCTAAAAGTCTAGCGAAAAGTTGGAGAGGTTAAAATGGATCACCCTTTAAAAAATACATGGGAATTATATACTGGTAAGTTTGAACAAATATTAGTACTCATGCTCACTACAACATTGCCTTTACTTCTCATACACTCGTTTGCAACGAACTACATATATGCTATAACACCAAGCTTTTCAATTTATTCAGTTGCAGATATCTATAATGGTTTTTTGACGTTGTTGTTATTTTTATATGCGCAAACTCCATATATACGATTTGTTTACAACGAACATATGGGTAAAGACCACAGTTTAAGAAATTCAATCTTCATTTTTTTAGCGAACGGGTTCACGGTTTTCATATTTGCCTGCATCACCGCATTTCTGACGACCATTGGCTTTATGTTATTTTTACTTCCGGGATTAATCTTACTAGCATTAGTCTTCCCGGTGCCTTATTTAAGCATTTTTGATGAGAAGTCTACTTGGAAATCATTTAAGGAAGGTTTTCGTATTGGTAAAAAGCGCTTTCTTAAAATATCCTTAATGCTGTTTCTCTTAGGGATGGTTGAGTTATTATTTGGTATTTTTGTTACTTACCAATTATTTAATATAACATCATCATTTGCAGCACAGATGATCACCCAGATGACAATCAATCTATTGTTTTTTCCATTTTTAATTATGTGGATGACATCGCTAATCATTAAATGGCGTGAGCAACTGGAGACCTTTGACGTTAGCGGTGAAAAAAGTGAGATAGGGGTGTAGATGTGTTTAGACAATTAAAGAGAGTTTTTGTTTCTTTAATCGTTGCGATTATTGCGTTTTACCCATTATTTACTCCTGTTGCTTTTGCGGTAGACTCTTGGTCTGGTAACCCGTGGACAGGAGATACATGGGAAGGCGATCCATGGGAAGGTAAGACTTGGGATGGGTCGAACTTACAGTGGGAAGGTGATCCATGGGAAGGCAACGGGACAGAAGGCGAAACTTGGAATGGTGAAGGAACACAAGGTGAAGGCTGGAATAGTAATCCCATGCAGAGTTTCAATCCTGGTAACCAGTGGCAAACCCTGCCATGGCATTTACAAGGTTGGACAGCAAACGGATACTTAGCTAATCCATGGTCTCAGAATGGCTTTAATGGCTCCGGAACAACGGGAAGCCCATGGTTGCAGAATGGATTTAATGGCTCTGTAACAACCGGAAATCCATGGTTACAGAGTGGGTTTAACGGAACTGGGACTCAAGGTAATCCGTGGGTGTTAAATGGAATAACGGGTGCTCCATTCAGTGGTATTGAAACTACAGGTAAATTAACAACTGGTGACTCGTGGAACTTAAATGATTTTTACAGAGTGATGGTTATAAAGTTGGAAAGTATGTAGCTAAAGATGTGGTCTTAGGTCAAGTCGAGCTTGCTGGTGATTTTCTAAAACATCAAGCCATAGTAGAAGCTGGCGGAACTTCGAAGTTTGGCCTAAGTTCAGTTACAGGATTTCGTACCAATCTTTTAATAAACGGATTAAAACTTAAGTATGATGGTCATGCATTCTTTGATGCTTATGAAACTGGAGAAAAAGTAGCATTAGGTGTAGAGGGAATAAAGAAATTTAGAGATATTCAAAATGTTACACAAACCACTAGTGGAATCGGTGATCTGAGATCGGCTGCAAGTATTACCGCCTCCTCACCTACTTTGGTGCTCTAACTAAATTGAATATTGCAGGGGCTGCAGTGGGGACAGGATTTTCAATATTGGATACTGCAGGGAGTATTGCCAATTTTAACGACTTAAGTGGTTCAGGTGCTACTGGATCTGAACTCACAGCTGCAGGTGCTAAAGTTGGTGAAGGTGTAGGTAGTACCTTGATGAATGCTGGTGTTATAGCCTCTGCAGTTCCTGGAGGGCAGTTAGTAGGTGCTGGAATGGTAGCAACTGGAGCCGTAGTGTGGCTTGGATCAAAGGCAACTGGAGCTATAGCGAGACGTTGGAAAGGTAGCGTTAAAGAAACTGCAAAATCTATGTGGAATGGTGCTAAAGATAAGGCTAGTAATGCCATCAGTAAAGTGAAAGGTTGGTTTTCTTAAATGGCGCGGATGATTTCCTATGTATGATGATTCTCTTTTAATAGTAGAACAAAAGCTAAACAGTTTAAAAAAACTCTTTGAGACATATTGGCTTGACGATAAAAAGCTTTCTTATAAAGGTAACATTTACCATAAAGTGTTTTATAAGAAGTATAACACTGTCAACGGTGGAATCATTTTCACACCAAACGATGAAAATATTACTAAGGAAGAGTACTTAGAAGCATTTGAGTTATTCGTGCTTCTAATAACTAGAACAAACTCTACCAAGGAACACGGAAATTATAAAAACAAAGCAAGTATGATTGGTTTTGAAAATACAGAAGCTCACTTAAAAGCATTATTAAAACGTGAAAGTCTTATTGAAGATGAAAAGAAACTTATGGACATATTGATTAATATGTTAAGGGAAATGATTAATTTGCAAGACCAGCTATCAGATTTAATGAATCGATTTAATAGTTTCCTTAAGTCAAAAGAACCCAATAACATTTATCACCCCGAAGACGTAGATGTTTTATTAAAGATGAATGCGGAGCTAGATTATATACAAAATCAACAAGGTAATTTATCTATCGATTCGGTTGACTACTTTAAACAACTTGAAGAGGTTATTAAGAATAAACCAAGCATGTTTACAACTGCAGTTAGACGATATGTTTCTGAGTTTACTAAGGATAAGGAAAAAATGATAAAAAACCTAAAAGAGGTTACACAAATAGACACATCAAATATTAATGGTAAAGAAGATTATATTAATGCTTATATAATAGAGCATGTTGATCGACAAAGAGAACTAAATAAAGGCTTACTAAAAGACTTAAGGTATCCAAAAGGGTTATTAGAGGTCATGTAAAAACAAAACAATTAAGTATTAGCTGGTTATAAATGCTGTAGTTAATGGAGTGATAGGAGAAGTATAATGTTTCCGTTAAAGGTATTACAAGAAGCAAAAAAACATAAAAAGCTATTTGAAAAATACTGGGTTCACCCTTTTTATCTTCACTTAAATAGTACCGATTTTTATTTAGTATTTTTTACTCGTTTTTATAGCAAAAAAAGCGAATTAATTGTATCTGCGACAACAAATGAAGCCGATCAAGCAGATTATAATAGAGCACTCGAATACTTAGTATTCCTCTTAAATAATGGTGCTAGTATAGTTGATAACGGCAACTCAAGGAAAAAAATTAATATGGTAGGATTTGAAAAAAACAAAGGCTTTTCTAAAGGAAGTATTAGACAGAAATGTTTTGAACGAAGATATAAAACCGTATTATGAGAATACCTACAATATCTTAACAATAAATTTGAATTTACAAAAGGAAGTAATTAATTTAGTGGATCAATATGATTCATTCATTAATAAAAAGCGTGGTGAGGATAATAATAGATTCTTTCCTGATGATGTAGATTTTGTACAATCTATTTTAGCTCAATTAGATTATATACAGTATAAACAATTGGGTAATTCTATAAAAGGTTTTGATGATTTCTCCTATATCAATGAAGATTTAAACACTAATAGTAGAGTGCAAGAATATGTAACACCAGAAGTTAAAGGGTATATAAAAGAATTTTCAAAGGATAAAGAGGTACTGCATCAAGAAATTCAAAAAATTACTTATTTTAAAGAACAAGATAAGTTAACAAAGGAAGAACATATAGATAAAGTCAAAGAAAGATATAATGAAATGCAACGAACTTATCTTCAAGGCTTGAAGGAAGACATAAGAAACCTTGACTAATCACTCACAACTTGTAGGAGTGAAAAGATGTTTCCTCAAAAGATAATTAAAGAAGCAGAAAAGTATAAAAAAGTTTTTGAAAAGTACACGATTAACCCTAACTTTCTTCAATTGAATGGGAAAGATTTTTACTTTGTTTTTATAGAAGATTCAAAAAAGACACAGAAATGATACTAACATCACCTGATAACGCTTTTAAAGAGGAATACCATAGAGCCTTTGAGCTACTAGTTTATTTTCTAACTAACGCTTCAAGTATTAAAAGAAATGGCACAGAAAGAAAAAATATAAATATGATCGCTTACGAAAAGACAAAATCTTTCTTGAAAGACATTGCTAGGGATACCGGCACGATTAATAAACCAGTTTTTGATAAGTGTTTAAATACAATTACTAGTACTTTGAATTTACAGACAGAGTGTATTGAACTTGTAGAAGAGTATGAATCATTTATGAAGAAAAAAACGTGAAGTAGATGGGAATCGGTTTTTCCCAGAAGATGTTGATCACATACAAACTATTTTGGCAGAGTTAGATTATATACAATTCCAACAGCTAAACAATGAACTTAATACTTGTGATGAATTTACAATAATTTATGATGAGTTACATTCTAATAACCTATTAAGAGGTTATGTTACTGCTGAAGTTAGAAGGTATATTAAGGAGTTTTCAAAAAGCAAAGATAGACTTGAGCGAGAAATACGTAAGATTACTTACTTTGATGATCAAGAAGACTTCATGAGAGAAGAGCATATCCGAGCATTTAAAGATAGCTATAAAGAGATGCAACAAAGGTATTTAAGTAAATTAAAATGTAAGGCTAGGAATTTTGATTGTTATTAAGGGCTTAGTTTTATAAATTGAGAAAGGGTGATCTTTTGTATTCGCAACCAGCAGTAAAAAAATAGTAAAACAGCATAAAAAGCTTTTTGAAACTTCATGGGTCGATGATAAAAAAATTATCTTATAATGGAAACTTATATCATATGGCCTTTTATAGTAGATTTGGGAAAGATACGGGCGGAGTGTTTTTTCGGTGGATGATCAACACATAGATAAAGATGAGTACTTAAAGGCTTTTGAATCTTATGTGCTTTTAGTCTCGAGAATTTCTTCTACCAAAAGGCATGGCACGTACAGAAAAAATATAAATATGATAGGGTTTCAAAAAACGAGAACACACTTGGAAACATTACTAGAAGGAAACCTAACAGAAAAAGAGCAGGGTATTATTAATGCTTTAATTAATATGTTGAAAGAAATGCTCAATTTGCAAGATCAATTGTCTAACTTAATGAAGCGATTTAATGACTTTATCCAATCAAAAAGAACCTAATAATATCTATGAAGCGGAAGATGTAGATGCAGTGTTAGAGATGAATGCAGAGTTAGATTATATACAGAATCAACAAATCAACTTATCCATTGATTCTGTAGACTATTTTAAAGACCTAGAACAAGTAATTAAAGATAAGCCAGAATTGTTTACAGATGAGGTTAGACGATATGTCTCTGAATTTACTAAAGATAAGGAAAAAATGATAAGTGAATTAAATGAAGTTACTCAAATAGATACAACAAACATAAGTAACAGAGATGAATATATAGCAGCTTATATTGAAGAACACATTGAAAGGCAAAGGAAATCGAATATAGAAACAATAAAAGAATTAAGGTACCCTACAGGCCTATTACAATATTTTAATTAGCAGAAATGAAGACACTTGAAATCTATAACCAATTAAGGAGGATAATAGCTAATGAATAAAATTAAATCTGAAGAAGGTTCGGCGACAATTGAATTTTTAGGGATTGTTCCATTAGCTTTTATCCTACTAGCAATCATGATTCAGTTCATCGTGAGTGTTCATGGTGTGATTGTAGCGCAATCAGCAGCAAATGAGTATGCAAAGGTGTATTCTGTTACAGAAAATAACAGTGAAGCGAAAATCGCAGCTGAATCAATCCTAGACTCTACTAATTATCTAGGAGGAATAATTAGTAGAACTGACACTACAAGTAGAGAGTTCTCGACGACGGTTAATGCAAGTATTCGTTTGATTTTCTTACCGGAACAAATTTTTGGAACACAAACGCCTACGATTAATTTTACAGCTGAAGCTCATAGTAGGGTGATTGAGTGATGAAGAAGATATTGAATAATGAACGTGGAAACATTGCGATATTTGTATTAGGCCTTCTTATAATAAATATGGTGTTGTTCGTCTTTGTTCTAAATTTAGGAAGTGTGTTTGCGACGAAGGAAAAATCTGCTTCCATTGCACAACAAGCGAGTATGGTCGCGACTAGTGTTTTTACGAAGAGGTAAGAAACGCTATCGACGAGTATGAAGAGGAAACATTAGAAGGAGCTTTACATGCTTTTTCGAAGACTTTGAAGAAAAAGTCTCTAACCGTAAAGAACATCTAGAAACCTCAGGTGGATATGTTGGATGGTCTTTAAGAGAGATAGAAATAGAAGCATTTGATCAGGTCTTAAATGAAGAATTAAATAGCTCAGACTATCGAGTTGAACTTGAGGGATTCTTGGAAAGTAGAGTGGATAAACAAAAAGTCATTAGAAGTATTAAACGTACTATTCAAAAGAACGATGGACTATTAGAAGATGCTCAACTGGAAATTAAGAATAATAGATTTCATGTAAAGGCTTCTAAAGAGTTTACGGCCACAACATATAGCAATATTATTGAGAATTTTCAAGATAATGTGTATCAAAACTCCTCAGGACCTAAAATTGATTTTTTAGAGGATATATGGGGAAATCCAAAAACAATTAATTTAGAAGAATAGGAGACGAATTTGAATGAAGAATTTAATGAAGGGTTCAGTGTTAGTTCTGTTATTATCATTAGTATTAGCTGCATGTAGCGGTTCTGAGGAGCAGGAAGAGATTATTAGTTACCATAATGATTTAACTGAGTTTAACGATGAAGTACTGAATGAAATTGAAGAAGTCCTACAACAAACAGAAACAGCTGCAACTGTAGAAGAGAGTTATGAGATTCAGAAAGAGTTACCCGACCTTGTTGGGAAAATGCTAACTAACCTTGAATCTAAGGACCCGGAATCAGAAAGTGTAAAAGAGTATCATGATTTACGAAAGAAACAAATAACTGCTTGGCATGAAGCTATGAAACTTGAAGTGGATATATTAGGTCAGTTGGCTAATGGTGAAATGACTGAGGAAGAAGCTAACGAAGCTTCAAAAGAAATCGATAAATTAATGGTAGAGTTTGATGAATTAACTCAAGAAGTAGAAAACAAGATTGTAGAGTTTGAAGAAGAATATGATATTGAGTTTGAAGAAGAAGAAATTTAGTTAGTAGGAGAATATATAAGTTTTAAAAAATCTAATTGAGGTGTAAATATGTTTAAATCCGAAAAAAGTATTAGACGACTTTATCTGTTTTTAATGATTTTCACATACGGTATCTATATACCTGTTACGCTTGTTGAATTAATTAATGGTACAGCTTCAAATGCTTCTTTAATTACAGCTGTTGTATTAGCGACAGGAGTACCTACTATGAGAAAAAGGCATCTAGAATCAATTAAGAATAAAGAATATAATTCAAATGTTTAGTTTGAGTTTAGGGGTAAATAAATATGTTAATGGTTTTACTTGTTATTTTAATTACAACCGTACCACTAATTTGGTTATTATTCTCGGTTGTAGACTATAAAAGAGGTAAAATAGCCAAAGTTAAGTGGAAAGGGCCATTAAAGCTCTTTTTAACTCTTGCATTATTAGTTTTAATCCATGCAATATATTTAAACATTAGATATAACATCCCAATCTTCATCAACCTTCATTCTGCAAGTATAGCTTTAATAACGGTTTTAATTATTGGAGGAGTTTTCTCCTTAGCCAATATCATAACTACTTTAAAAGTAGGAAGAACACACTACCATAATCCTACCCTAATGTGGAAATTCATAGGGGTATTCATGTTAGTCATGCTGACCATTATAATTTGGTTTCTACCTGCTGGAGAGAAAATGAAATACGTTAGAGATCTCAATTTTGCCTATGAAAAGTTGAATGAGAAAGATGAGGATATTGCTGTTATTTTAGCTTCTTCAGAAAGCAATTGTTTGCGAGCAGAAAGCACTCGACCAAGGTATACTTGTGATAGCTATGCAAATGTATTTTATGTTAAAAATAATTTCGATCAATCAAAAGAAGTGCAATTAAGTTTTAGAGTTTTTAATAGGCAAGAAGAGGAACTAGAGGTTATAGAGTCTCATATTATGAAATTAGAACCAGAAGAAATTAAGTTGGTTATTACAGATGAAACTCAAGAATTGAATAATTCTTGGAGTCAATATTCTTTTGAAACTGAAGAGACAGTTCATTATTATCAATATAAAAAAAGGTATAGAGATATTGATTCAGATAATAAGAATTAATGGTTGTAACAAATAGTTTAATTGGCAGTATCATTATGAATAAAGCCTCCGCACACCTGCGAAGGCTTCATTTATTTATTCTTCATTAATCCCAACTTGATCAAAGCCACTTGCTGTCGCTTGGGCTTCTTCGCTTCCTTCACCGTATAAGTCAATTGCCGACTGAACAATGACTTGGCGAGCCTCTTGGAAGTTAGAGTTTGGTGTTAGGTAATGAACAAGAGCACGATAATAAATGTTACCTAACGCTTCTCGTCCGATTTCCTGTGCGGTTAAATACGCGGCATGGTTAATAATGGATGAGTTAATGTGTACGCCTCCATTATCAAGGTACCAAGGTAAATCATAAAATTCATCCATATGTGATGGATACATACCGTCACCATTTCCATATGGCACATAGGCCTCGTTAACTGGGAATTTACTTGGGTCACTTAGGCTACGAAGTGCAGTTCGTCCGTCTTCAACAGCACCAGGTCCCATAATATCTTCACCTAACTCCCAGTTTTCATCATCAATAATAGCTCCGAAAATATCTGCGAACGACTCGTTTAACGCACCTGATTGACCTCTATAAACCAGGTTAGCCGTATTCGAAATAACGCCATGAGTCATCTCGTGTGCGGCGACATCAAGTCCAGCAGATAGCGGAACCATAAAGTCACCATCTCCATTACCGTAAGTCATGTTACGCCCGTTCCAAAAGGCATTGTTGTAGTTGTTTCCAAAGTTAACGTAAGAGACGATGGCCATTCCTTCATCATCTAAAGAGTTTCGGTCGTGTTCTTCTTTATAGTAATCATATACTTGTTCGGAGTTATAATGCGCATCAACTCCTGGTGCATCTTCCTCACTGTTGAAAGCTGCACTGTTATTGGTGACGAGCTCACCTGTTTTATAATCATATGTTAGAATGCCTTCTAGGCCCTCATGGGAGTGGTCGGCAAGCATGAAATGAGTGCTGTCTCCATCTGCTTTAACTCGAGACATGTGTAAATCTCCTCGAAGTTCACCGTGAACACCTGTTCCAACTCCTGTGTGATCTTCCATTTTATATTCTTCTAGTGGGTGTAATGCATTAAATTGATCGATGACTTCTCCTGTATGTGCATCGACATACACAAACCAGTTACCTGGCTCGTCCGATAAGAACGTCACGTTTACTTTATGAGCTAGATATTGCTCCCCTTCAAATGGATAAATGACTAGTTCAGATCTTGGTTCATATTTTAATTGGTCTGGTGCTTCGACACTTGTTTTCGCAATATCAATAGCTTTTCCTTCAGATAGTTTTGGGTTCGTATTTAATTGATTACGTCCGTATCTTGGCTGACATGACCATTCGCAGCGACAACTTCGTTTTGTTTGTTAAAGTGAACGATGACTTCGGTGCCTTCATTGGTATTCCATTTTTCTCCTGATTAAATCGGATATGCGTCATGCCTAGTTCGTCTTTTTCAACGTTTTTAGCCTGGAGCTCCTGCTGAGCGCTCTCTATATTAAGTTTATCTTTATGCTTGTTTAAATAGGCTTTGGCATTTTTTAACGCTACTCTTTGAAAAGCGTTCTTTCTGCATTTCCTTAACAAAGATAGGAACATGATCCTTAAAGTCTTTCGTTTGTTGTTGTGCCATAACATTCGGAGCTTGTACATCTCCTTGGATGAGTGCGTGGCTTGTTTGAAAACCACCCAAAATTAACGTTGATGCTAAGACAACGGATGTTGCTTTACGCATTTTCATAAAATAACCCCTCCCAATCTATAGTTAATAGATATTATAGATTGGAAGAATTAGGTTGTCATGATGATTTATTATTATATTTAGAAAATTAAAATAATAGCACTTTAGTGTTAGAAATAAAGCAATCACAACTGGGAAAAGTGATTATACTAAGCTGTTAAGAGGGAGTATTACTATAGTATGATAGTTCGTTAATCGAAATAATATGGTTAATGAGTACTAGAGAAAGTCATTTTGATAGTTTGTAAGTTTTTCCTTTGACAAAGCGTTCAATCCTTAATATGATAATGTATGTCATTAATTCCGACAAAATTTATCAGAAAAAGGAGAATTAATATGGCGACAACAACAAGAGTACAGCCTGTCAACGAAGTTAAAGATCCTGTGAAAGCTAAAGACACAGGTTTAAATAAACCGCAAACTAAATTAATCATAGGTGGGTTAGCTGTTACAGCTATACTTATGGTGTATTTGATGATGACCCAATCATCCATGCAGCCCGTACTATTAATACTTGGTTTATTACTAGGCTACACGCTATTCCATGCTAGATTTGGTTTTACGTCAGCCTTTCGCCGCCTTGCATCGGTTGGAAACGGTCAGGCACTTCGGGCACATATGTTGATGCTTGGAGTGGCCGTAACGTTGTTTGCTCCAATCTTGGCATTTGGCCTTTCGTTCTTTGGAACAGGTGCAGCCGGCTATGTCGCACCTGTAGGGATTAGCGTATTAGTTGGTGCGTTCATGTTCGGAATCGGCATGCAGCTAGGTGGCGGTTGTGCATCTGGTACGCTATACGCTGTTGGTGGCGGGCGTACGGTGATGCTCATCACGTTACTATTTTTCATCGTAGGTGCAACGGTAGGAGCTGCGCATTTACCATTTGGACAGAGGAGCTGCCTTCGATGGAAGCTTTCTCAATTGCGACATCAACTGGTCTAGGGTACGGAGGTGCCTGGGCTGTGTCGATTGCGTTATTTGGATTAATTGCCTGGATTACGCTTGTCGTAGAACGTAAGAAAAAGGCTCCGAAAATGGCGCCACTACCAACAACATCAGGTTGGAAACGTATTTTCCGTGGTTCTTGGCCTCTATTTGCAGCTGCGATCGCGCTTGCTGTGTTAAACGCGTTAACACTTATGACGCGAGGCAATCCATGGGGCATTACGTCGGCATTTGCCTTATGGGGATCTAAAGCAGCAAGCTTCTTTGGGGTTGACGTCGCTAGCTGGAGCTACTGGCAAGGTGCTAATGCTCAGGCATTAGAAGCATCTATATTTGCGGATTCAACAACTGTGTTAAACTTTGGTGTTATTTTAGGTGCTTTCTTAGCGTCAGCTGCAGGAGGTTTATTTAAGTTTTCTAACCTTACTAAAGGAAATGTGACGGCAGCAATCATTGGTGGTCTACTAATGGGTTACGGCGCACGCTTAGCCTTTGGTTGTAATATTGGTGCTTACTTCGGCGGTATTGCTTCATTTAGTTTACACGGTTATGTATGGGGAATCATGGCTTTAGCCGGTACTTTTATCGCATTATATCTAAGACCACTATTCGGATTATCCGTACCAAAACCAAAAGATTCATTCTGTTAAAAAAGACCTCTTATTGCACATAGCAATAAGAGGTTTTTCCATATCTTTGTAGAATTAAAACATAACAAATATTTTAGGAGGTATGGGAATGTCTGATGCGGGTACTTTAGAACAGAGGATTAATAGTCTTCACGAAGAGTTGGCTGCTAAAAAGAAGGAATTATTTGAGCTGATGAAGCAAGAGGGAAAAGTGGTCATTGATAATTATGAGTTACTGGACAGGGAAGGTAACAAAGTGACGGTCGATAAGCTATTTGGTGATGCTGACACGTTATATGTTATTCAGAATATGGGTAAGTCTTGTAATTATTGTATGCTTTGGGCGGATGAAATCAATGGAATCCTTCACCATTTAGAAAGCGTGGCGCCGGTTGTTTTGGCTTCATCCGACGAACCTGATGTCATGGCTGAATTTGCGGATCAGCGTAAGTGGCGATTTAAACTAGTTTCTACTGCACAATCTAAATTCAAACAAGCATTAGGTTTTGAAACTTCAGATGGTGCACCTCAGCCTGGCGTATCCATTCTGAAAAAAGACGAAGATGGTCAGATTTATCAATACTCATCAGCTCCATTCGGCCCAGGAGATTCATTCTGTGGTATGTGGTCATTCATAGATTTACTACCAGAAGAGGAAAGTCAGTGGGCGCCGAAAAAGGCATATTAATTTCTGTGAGCTTTTGCGCCTATGTTGGGTGCAAAAGCTTTTTCTAATGCAATGTCTCATATATTTGCCGAAATGTCCTATAAATCGGCTTTAATGTCTTATAAATTAAGTCTAATGCCCCTTTTCGACAAAAATCGATTCCGCATTTCGTTTACAAATGTCTCATAAAAGGTTTCTGATGTCCCATAAATTTTATTTTTATTGAAGTTGTAGCTAAAATCATAAAATCTTTAGGGTCTAATGATAAAACCTTGGAACATATAATCCTTTCTCGTTTTTAAGAGAAATGTGAAGTTCTAAATCATAGTTAATAGCGGCATAAAAAACTTCCTGTACATCTAAAATACCACGCTTAGCCAGTTCTTCTTTTAACCACGTTTCATTCAAACTAAATGATTTTAAAATACTTGTGTAAATTTCCCCTTCCATAACGACAGGTAATGATATGCTAGGCTGGCCTCCATCAAGCTGCATATCTTCAATTGTAATGGGCCTTTTTGATGGTTTTAATAACACACTTAAACTTCCATCAGATTCGATGATGGCTGTTTGGACATCATTTAGGTCAAACACGTTTTTTTCTCTTAGCAGCTGAAGGATGTTATCAATTGAGTAGCGAATGCGTTTTAGATTTTGATTTAACAGCTTGCCGTCTTGGACTACTACGGTAGGTTCAAAAGTTAGGTAGCGGCCAATTTTTCGGTTCATTATTTTGAGTTTAGCTACTAACCTTTGCAACATAGCAATTGCGATTAGTGCAACGACTGTGTATAAATGTTCAATGGATGGGTCAGCTATATCCGCACCTACTAAAGAGCCGAGTGAAATGACAATTAAAAAATCAAATATAGGGAGCTCACCTATTGCTCTTTTCCCCATAAAAATCGTGACCAATAATAAAAGTGGCAAGATCGTTATAATTCTTCCAAGTACAATCAATGTTTCTTTTAAAGTTTCATCCATAAATAAGGCTCCTTAAGCTGTCTTAATTGTATTTTGACCTAATCTCAAGACCTCATGCACAGCTATACGATGTATGATAATCTAAAATTATAGAAAAATTTAAAAAACAGAGGTGGATTCAGGTGACACATATTAAACATGCGATTCAAGATGATTACCCGAACAGTTTTGCTCATTGCTACGGGTGTG
Organism: Piscibacillus salipiscarius JCM 13188; assembly: GCF_001311865.1. Lineage (GTDB taxonomy): Bacteria > Bacillota > Bacilli > Bacillales > Alkalibacillaceae > Piscibacillus > Piscibacillus salipiscarius. The sequence goes on along the minus strand of NZ_BBCD01000004.1, from coordinate 136,643 downwards.
GACGGCTAAATGAAGAAGGGCATCAATTTAGAACTGGCTGGGAAGGAGATCAGACCGTTACATATTATGAGCCTGATAAGAAATACACGGCTATTCCTGGGTTTGTCTATGGAGGGTTTCTTGCATCTCTCATGGACTGCCACGGGACAGGTTCAGCTTCATTAGCACTTCATCGCAAAAAGGGGAATGAACCAGGTGACGGAGTGGATGCTCCAAGGTTTGTGACAGCTTCTTTAGAAATTAAATTCACAAAACCAACACCTCAAGGAAAGGTCTTAAAAGCTGTGGGAAAAGTTGAAGAAGTTCGGGAACATAAATTTAAAACGGATATTGATGTTTTTGCTGGGGAAGAAAAAGTCGCTTCAGGATCAGTTGTGGCAGTAGTTATGCCAGAAAACTTTACTCAGTAACATAATCTAGAGTGACGTAGCGCATGCTAATAAAAAAAGGAGAAGTTCAGAGTGGATCGTATGAAAACCCTGATCTATATCGGCTTAATTTTATTGATTTTAGTAGCGCTTGTCACACGTTTTACTTAAGGAAGAATATTTCTACTCATTTAGTAAAAAATAATTTTAACTAAATTTGAGTAGAGGTGAACGTAGGTGGGAAATAATTTTCCGAAATGGATTGAAGCCTCCTTACACACGTTAAAGAGTTTAACAGATGGTGAAAAAGAAGATATACATGTAGGCGAAGCATGGCATGCTGGACTTACCTTGCGTTCGTTGAAAGTATTATTGTTTATGAAGAAATTAGTTTAAACATGACAAAAATAAAGAAGTTGTTGACTTTGTGAATGAAGCTTTGAAAGTAGCTAACTCTCATAAAAAAGAACTGCGAAGCTTTATGATTGATGAGGGAGTTACACTTCCTGCAGCTCCTGAACATAAACCGAAATCAGAACCAGAAGCTGTGCCAGAGGGTGCTAGAATGACGGAGAATGAAATTATGAATACCCTCAGTATTAATTTTGTATATGCGAGTAATTTATGTAGTGGCTCTGCAAGTCAAAGTGTGAGGACGGATGTTGGCCTTATGTTTTTAAAGTTTCATATTGATAAATTATCGTTAGGTATGAAGGCAAAAAGTTTAATGCGAAAACGTGGCTGGTTAAAGGTTCCGCCTTTTTACCATCCACCAGGTGCGCCTTCTAAAAATCGATAAATATAAAAAACTCCTCTTTCCGTTTCGTAAAAAGAGGAGTTTTTAATATAGAAACTACTTAATTATTCCGCAGGTTCAAAGTCTTTAAGAGACTTGACATCCATATAAGCTGGAACGGCTAAACCAATTTTTGCACCTTCATAAGCTGGTCCTAGGTCGACAAATTCACCTCGTGTTTTTTATAAAGCTCACCATGAGTTGTTGGCATCCATGGTGATAGTCCAATCAATCATCTAAATCCTCGCGATATTTGAAATATTGTTTTTAATCTCTGGGTGATCCTCGAAAAAGCGAATGAGCGATGAAATGCAGAAGGTCGTTTTCTTTTCCGATATGATGCTCAATCCCTTCTACTTCTTCGTAAATATTTTCAGAATCTATTTCAAACACACGGAAAAAATCTTCAAGAGTCTGGTGTTTATCCACGATGTCTTTAGCTATTTTTTGCCTTTTGACGTTAAGACAAATCCGCGATATTTTTCATAAACGCCAAGACCTTGACGATCCAATCGTTTCATCATTTTAGTCACAGAGGAAGGTAGGACATCTAGGTGTTCTGCTATATCGGTTGCGCGTGCGTAGCCTTTTTCTTCAAACATCAAATAGATAATCTCTAAGTAATCCTCCATGTTGGGTGTTGTAGCCAAACAGCTTCCTCCTTTAACGATCTCTTTATCTTTATTTTAGATTAAACGGACAAGTTTTTAAATAAATAATAAAATACTTAAGGCCATAATAGCCATTCCACTAATGACTCCGTAAATTGATACATGAGTTTCGTCATACTTTTTAGCGGCTGGAAGTAGTTCATCAAGAGAAATAAACACCATAATCCCTGCGACTCCAGCAAAAATAATCCCGAACATAATGTCATTTAAATACGGCATCAAAATTAAAAACGCAACTAATGCTCCGATTGGTTCTGATAAGCCAGATAAAAACGATAATTTAAAGGCTTTTTTACGACTGCCAGTTGCGTAATAAACGGGAACGGAGACAGCGATTCCCTCGGGAATATTATGAATCGCAATTGCTACAGCAATCGCAAGTCCTAGCGCAGGGTCTTGCAAAGCAGAAGTGAATGTCGCAATCCCCTCAGGAAAGTTGTGAATTGCAATCGCAATAGCTGTGAAAGTCCCCATTTTAAGTAAGGCAGGGTCTTTTGGTTCTTTATTCATATCTTCAACTTTCTTCAATTCATGTGGATTTCCTTGTTTCGGGATAGAATGGTCAATTAGAGCAATCAGTAAGATTCCTCCGAAAAATCCTGCAACTGTTAGCCAGTTACCCTGGACTTCTCCCATCGCAGCTACTAGTGATTCTTGAGCCTTAAAAAATATTTCAATCATCGATACGTAAATCATCACCCCGGCAGAAAATCCAAGTGTGAATGATAAAACTTCGTGTTTGTGGTGGTGGTTAAGAATGCAAGCAGGCTGCCGATACCTGTTGCAAGCCCCGCCATCAATGTTAGCCCAAAAGCAAGTAATAAGTTCTCTGTCATAGTTGGTTCCTCCTGTTCTAATTACACTTTCATGGTGGACAATATGTTTCCTTTAGGAAACTTTTTGACTAAAAAAAAGTAACTGCAAAATCTAATTTAATGATATGCCTATTATTTAAAAAGCGTGCTTATATTTACATAAAAGTTTCATTTGAGACCGAATGTTTCCTTTAGGAAACTATAACATAAAATTTTAGATATGCAATAAGGTAGGGCTAATTTTCTTTAGTGCAGTTACATTGGATTGTTTTAATGGGACTTCTTATGTAATGTTGATTCATATCTATATAATTACTCTCCATAAGCAACCAGGTAGTAATGTTGCACTCCATTTTGTTCTACTATTAAAAGATCACGCCTCTCTTTGGGGGCGAAAATTTTAGTACCAATTGGTAAATGATTTGACATACCCTTTTCGATTTCTCCAATTTGTTCACATTTAGTTAACTGAAGATCCTTAGCCCAGTTCACCTTTGTGTATACTCGGTTATTAAATTCAAAATATTTAGCATCGGGGTTTAACTCAAGGACTTGATTTACGGTTAAGGCACCTTCATAACCCTCACCAGGGTACTGGTGGCAGGCCATCAAGAAGGTGGTTGCGATTATAAGCCATAATCGTTTCATTGGAATCCCTCCAGTAGTTTAGTCGATTGATGGGTTTAAAGGTTACAGATATTATGCTTTTAAAACGCATTATTTAATTTATGTTATATTAAAAATAGAAACTAAACGGGAGGGGTAAAATGATTTATCGTTACAAAGACCAGTCCCCACGAATTCACAACTCAGTGTTTATCGCAGATGATGCTAAGATTATTGGAGATGTTGAAATAGGCGAAGGTTCCAGTGTGTGGTTCAACGTTACCATCCGCGGTGATGAGGGCCCCATTCGAATTGGCAAGCGTTGTAATATTCAGGAGAACTCGATGTGCCATTTATACGAACAGTTTCCATTAACCATGGAGGATGAGGTTTCCATTGGTCACACGCCATTGTGCATGGCTGTACACTTAAAAAAGGTGTACTTGTAGGTATGGGAGCAACTGTTTTAGATGGAGCTGAGATAGGTGAGTATTCTATTATCGGTGCGAACAGTTTGGTTCCATCTGGCAAGGTTATTCCACCACGATCACTCGTGCTCGGTTCACCAGGTAAAGTTGTGCGTGATCTAACCGATCAGGATCTAGAAATGATTGAAGAGACGATTAATACTTATGCCAATAAGGGTCGTGAGTTTCAAGACCCAGAAGTATTTGAAAGAATTAAGTAAGGTAAAAGCCCAACCTTGAGTGGTTGGGCTTTATGGTTATTATCTAAATTTTGTTTTTATTATCCAGAATCGGTAGTTTATTATCTGATTTTAATATTTATTATCTAAAATCGAAGTTTTATTATCTATTTTTTCATTTTATTATCTAATTACGAGACGAGATTTATTAAACTATATTCTTGGTTCCCGAAACGATAATCGAGCACCGCTAAACGACAGTTCTATTCAAACACACTTTCAAAAAACTGAGTCGCACGAGGCTGAAGCAAATCATGATAGTCATTAAACAATGTCGCGGCTGAATTTCCTAACCATTGATTAGGAAGTAATTCCTCAGGCAAATCTGGGTCAATGAATAAGAATTTCCGGTATTGGTGAACGAGAGAAGCGCACTTTACGAAGCATGCCCCGTCACTGATCGCACCTTTTTCGATTAAGTTTTTATCAATATAATACTTCTCGCTATATTCCTTAATGAAATCAGAATACTTTTGATTGACATCCTCTAGGTCCCAACATTTATCGACTAAGCTCTGCGGTGTGCTCATACCTTCATACGTCGATTTGAAATAGGTAATGTAATCCGCAATCTCATACTTATCAACTAACCTATGTATTTGTTCATCAAGTGGGTTAGGGGTAATCCAGCAGCTATTTGATAGATTTCCAAATCCACTCCAAACAAGCTCTTTACGAAGTTCGTCTCTCAAACTGCGTTTATTTTCTGGGATATTATAGACTAGCATACGCCAGTATCCATCCCACTTTTGGGACTCGAATTTATAGATGCGTTTTGAGGCCTCTTCCATGCGTGCTTTTCCTTGTTCAGTTAAAGAATAGTAGCTTCGATTACCACGTTTCTCAGATTTTACCCACCCCTGCTTACTCATACGAGAGATAGCTGCGCGCACGGCCTGTTCATTGTGCCCGAATTCTTTTAATAATTTTATTAAACTACCGATCCAGATCACGCTCCCGTAATGGCGGACATAGTCTCCATATAACGTAAAAATCATAGACCGTGTGTTAAACTGTTTGTCCATTTCTGATGATCCTTTCCGTTCTTCATTTGTATCAATTTGAGACTAGTTTACTATAAACAAATAAATTATTCACGCATTTATTTTAAAGAAATGCACGAATGACACATGTTATGACAACATAAACTTTAGTGACTAAAGAATTAAATGTTTGAAAATTAAAAAATCTTATTGAATAATGTATAACGATTTGATACGATTACGTTAAATAAACGTATGATATGAGGTGACTATATGTATCATTACATTGAGTATGGTCCAACAGATGGTCCGCGTGATGATCAAGAGAAGTATGATCGCTTTATGGAACGAATTGAAGCGGGGGAGAAGATTGAAGCGGATGACTGGATGCCAGAGGAATACCGTGTTGCTTTAATTAAACTGATATCCATGCATGGCATTAGCGAAATTATGGGAGCGCTTCCAGAGAAAGAGTGGACACCTAAAGCTCCTACGATGAAGCGGAAGCTAGGCATTATGGCAAAGGTGCAGGATGAAATGGGACACGGACAGTTACTGCTTCGTGTCGCAGAGGATCTCATGAAGCCTTATGGCAAGACACGTAAAGACCTTATGGAAGATCTATTATCAGGAGATTTAAAGTTTCATAATGTCTTTCACATGCCAACGAAAACATGGGCAGATGCCGGCATGGTTGGCTGGTTAGTGGATGGAGCAGCGATTATATCTCAAACGAATATGCTAGATGCTTCATACGGCCCGTACCAACGAGCACTTCAGCGGATTTGCCAAGAGGAAGTTTTTCACGCGCAGCATGGTGAGGCGATTATTATGGCTTTAGCAGAAGGAACAGAGCATCAGCGTGCTATTTTACAAGAGTCACTCAATCGCTGGTGGCCTTCACTACTCATGTTTTTCGGCCCGGCATCAGCTGATACAACAGGATCATCAAAGCAGGACATTATGATTAAATACAAGATTCGTAAAAGTAATAATGAGGAGCTGCGCCAGGCTTTCTTAGATAAGTATTTACCACGGGTCTTTTCACTAGGATTAACGGTGCCAGATGAGACGGTACACTACGATGAAAAAGAAGAGCGCTGGGTTTATCAGCAGCCTGATTGGGATGAGTTTAAACGAATAATTAAAAATAAAGGTCCAAGATCAAAAGAACGCTTACGCCTAAGAGAAGTAGCTTACGAGAATAACCGCTGGGTGCGTCAGGCGTTATCAAAAGAAGCGATCGGTTCTTAGGAAGGAGCGAGGGGATTGGAAGAGACAAACGAGACGAGTTTTTATCAAGAATACGAAGTGTTTAGTAAAAAAAGTGTGAAAGCACCGATCCAGCATCAATTTAGCCTTCTTGCGCCAAATGAAGAAATGGCTCTATCTATGGCCATGGAGAACTTTATGCGCCGAGAAGATGTATTAGATGTTTGGGTGGTAAAACGCGATAACATCCGGGCGATGACGAGTGAAGAGCGCATGAACTGGACAAAGCGCTTAGACAATAAAGATTACCGTAGAACAAAAGGTACGGTTATTTAAGACAAAAGTGGAAGGAAAAAGAACAAGGCATGTTAGATGAGAAGGAAATTATGTCTTGGAAAGAGGTGAAGAAGAAATGATGGAATCAGCAGAAGCAGCAAAGCAAGATCAAACTTACTTGAACGCATTAAAAGACTTGTTATACCAACTCGCTGATGATGATTTTCTGATCTCTTTCCGCGGGTCTGAATGGCTCGGGTTAGCACCTCACATTGAAGAAGATGTCGCGTTCTCCTCAATTACGCAAAACACGATGGGCCACGCGCTGATGTTTTATAATCTACTAGAAGAGTTAGGGGATCAAGAAGCGGATTTCCTTGCCCATGAGCGTAAGCCTGAAGAACGAAAGAATGCCATTTACTTTGAGAAGAAAAATGGTGAAGGCCACTATACAGAAGAGCCTTATTACGACTGGGCCTTGACGGTTGTTCGTAACTTCTTCTATGAATCTTTTAAAAAGGTTAAGTTGGAAGCGATTACAAAAGGTTCGTATAAACCGCTTGCGAATGTCGCTGGAAAAGTATTAATGGAACAGCCATATCATTTAGCTCACTGGAGAATTTGGTTTAAACAACTCTATCAATCGACTGATGATGCCCGAAATAGATTGCAAGAAAGACTTGAAGAAGCGTGGGAACAGTGCGGCGATGTGTTTGAACTAGGAGCACATGCAGCGGAGCTGAGCACTTAGGAATTGTGGTGAGTGAAGACACCTTAAGAGAGCGCTGGTTAGAAGAGTTATCCAAAACCATACCAGAACTGCCAGCGAAAAACTTTGGCAAGAAGTATGGAAGCGGGAGGGATGGTGATCACACGCCAGACTTAAACCAAGCTTTAGAGATTTTAGCTGAAGTGTATGAAAGTGACAAAGATGCTGTTTGGTAGGAGGTGAGATGGAGTGAATCAACATCTTAAGGAAATCGAAGCTGTGTTAAAACAGTAGACGACCCAGAATTGCCGTCTGTTAGCGTGTTTGACCTTGGAATGGTGCACGACGTGAAGGTGATTGGAAGCCAAGTGTTAATCACGATGGTTCCGACTTTTGCAGGATGCCCAGCTTTAGATTTTATTAAGCGAGATGTTCAAAAGGCAGTTGGTGATTTGCCTTGGGTATCGGACTGTGAGGTTCACTTTTCATTTGAAGAAAAGTGGTCTACTGACGCCATTACAGATGAAGGCAAAACGCAGCTCAAAAAACACGGAGTCGCTCCGCCACCAGAGAACTACCAACCTGGTGAAGAATGGACGGTTGACTGTCCGTATTGCGGCTCGGACTATACATCAATGGAAAACGTATTCGGTCCAACCGCATGCCGCAGCATTCTCTACTGCACAAGTTGCCGCAACCCATTCGAAGCCATGAAACCAGTTGTGGATTATGTGTATTGATTAATGTAGGAAGTTAAGGAGAACGGTTTTTGTTTAAAAGGTGAGAAATCCACGACACTCCTGTGGGAACAGCGAACCAGGTGAGACCCCGCAGGGCATGAGCCCGAGGAGGCTCGCGGTTCGCCCACGGAAAGGGAGTGGATTTCTCAAATAAGACTATAATAAAGGAGTTTTTCAAATGGTTAAATTAATCGCGATTTACAAACAACCGGAAGATCCGGAGAAGTTCGATGAGCACTACTTCAACACACACACACCACTCACACAAAAATCCCGGGCCTACGCGACATGAAAGTTACTAAAATCGTCGGCTCGCCAATGGGTAAAACCGATTACTACTTGCTATGCGAGATGTTCTACGACGACCACGAATCCCTACAAACTGCCATGAAAACAGACGAAGGAAAAGCATCAGGAAAAGACGTTATGCAATTTGCCGGTGATCTCGTCACACTTGTCATAGGTGAAGAAGTCAATGTCGAAAAAGTACATTAATGCGTACATTGAAGACTCAGTTGGGGTGGTTCAACTCAACCGCCCTGACGTGTTAAACGCACTGAACCGGCAAATGGTAGATGAGATCGTTGAAACACTTGAGATGTACGACCGTGATGAAAAAGTAAAAGTCATTGTGGTGAAAGGAAATCAAAAAGTCTTTGCGGCAGGCGCTGATATTGAAGAGATGATGAACGAATCCCCTCTATCATTAGAACTTGCAGATCCTTTTGCCGTCTGGGACCGAATACAGCTCATTAACAAACCAATTTTAGCTTCAGTTAACGGGTTTGCCTTAGGTGGCGGGTTTGAGCTTGTACTTCACTGTGACATGATAATCGCGGGTGAAGAAGCAAAGTTTGGGTTCCCTGAAGTGAAGTTAGGCGTTATGCCTGGTGCTGGTGGCACACAACTTTTAACCAAAGCAATCGGGTCAAGAAGGGCTCTTGAGTGGATTTGGTTAGGTGAGTCAATGACCGCGAAGCAAGCGAACGAAATGGGCATTGTTAACCGGGTGATTGCACCTGAGCTCGTTGAGGAAGAAACGATGCGGGTCGCTCATCAACTAACAAAACAGGCGCCTATATCGCTCCGCCTCATTAAAGAATCGGTTAAAGCAGCCGAAGACTTACCTTTAATAGAGGGGATGAAGCTAGAACGGAAGAATTTTTACTTAACGTTTGATTCACAAGATCAAACTGAAGGCATGAAGCTTTTGCTGAAAAACGACCTCCACACTTTAAGGGGGTGTAGCGGTTGGAATTTGAAACGATTAAGTACAGTGAAAATCAAGGTGTGGCAACGATTACACTGAACAGGCCAAAAGCGTACAACGCTATTACTGAAGTCATGAATAAAGAGATTACGAAAGCACTGAAGGTTGCAAATAAAAGCAATGACATAAGGTGCATTGTGATTACGGGGGAAGGAAAGGCCTTTTGTTCGGGTCAGGACTTACAAGACGTTGGTGACGATACGAACCATGCTGAGTTTTTGCGTTCTCGTTATCATCCCATGATGAAGGCGATCAAGGCTACGCCGAAACCGATTGTAGCTGCGGTTAACGGAACAGCAGCAGGTGCTGGTATGAGCCTTGCTTTAGCAGCAGATTTCAGGTTGGTTCAGCCAAACGTTAAGTTTGTTAGCGCTTTTGTAGGAATTGGCCTGGTTCCAGATTCTGGATTTTTATATTTACTTCCAAGGTTGATTGGTTACGCGAAAGCGATGGAAGTCACGATTTTAGGTAAACCAATTACAGGGGAAGAAGCTTATGACTTTGGTTTAGCGACGGAACTAATCGAGCCTGATGAGTGGGATGAAAAGGTAGACGCTTTCTCGCAACATTTAGCGAGTATGCCGACAAAGTCAATTGAACTCGTTAAACGGTACATGATCGATAGCATGAATGAGTCGTTCGATGAATTCTTAGAAAAAGAAGCATTTGCACAGAGGATCGCGGGCCTTTCAGAGGATCATCACGAAGGCGTTCAGGCGTTTAAGGAGAAGCGAAAACCAACATTTATCGGAAAATAGTAAAGGAGTGAATCAATCATGGAAATGACTAAAGAAGCGATTAAACAAGTAGGAGACATGAAGCGTGATCATTACTCGATGATTATTAATGGAGAGCGAGTTGAGAGCAGTTCAGGTGAGACTTTCGATACTTTTGATCCAGCTAAGGGCGAGGCAATTGCAACTATTGCTAAAGCAAATGAAGAGGATGCGGAAAAAGCGGTTCAAGCAGCACGTAACGCATTCGATAATGGAAAGTGGCGCAAATATCCAGTCGGCAAACGTGCTCGTGTGTTAAATAAGATTGCTGAAATTATGCGTTCACGTTTCAACGAATTAGTAGAAATGGAAGTTTTAAATAGTGGTAAATCAATTGGAGCAGCGCAGGTTCAAGTCAACCAATCCATTGAAGACTTTGAGTTTTATGCAGGTGCGATTGTTGGTCACCGCGGCGAAGTGAACAACATGCCATATGGATTTTTTAACTATACGCATAAAGAGCCTGTTGGTGTTTGTGCGCAGATTATTCCTTGGAACTACCCGATGATGATGGCGGCGTGGAAGATAGCTCCAGCGATCGCAGCTGGGTGTTCAGTGGTGATTAAACCAGCATCCCTTACGCCAATTACAGCGATTATCTTAAATGAAATCTGTCATGAAGCGGGCGTTCCTGAAGGGGTTGTGAATACCGTTCCAGGTTCTGGTGCTGTTGTTGGTGATTACTTAGTGAAGCACGAAGACATTAACAAAGTCGCGTTTACCGGCTCAACACCGACTGGTAAAGATATTATGGAAAAAGCATCTCAAACGTTAAAACGCATTACACTAGAGCTTGGTGGAAAGTCGCCAAACATTGTTTTTGAAGATGCGGATATGGAAGCAGCGGTTGCAGGTTCATTATTCGGTATTTTCTTCAACACAGGCCAGTCGTGTGAAGCACGTTCTCGAATGTTCGTACATGAAGATATTTACGATGAGTTTATGGAGAAGTTTATTGAAAAGACGAAGAAGCTCCAAACTGGCGACCCATTAAATAAAGGAACTCATCTCGGTTCAATTATTAGCCGAGAGCAGTTAGAAGTCATTGATGGCTATGTTCAGTCTGCGATTGACGAGGGAGCAACGATTGCGACAGGCGGAAAGCCGATGTATCCTGAAGGCTTTGAAAATGGTCATTGGTATGAGCCAACCGTCATTACGGATGTCACACCTGATATGAAGGCAGTAAAAGAAGAAATTTTCGGACCGGTAGTGGTCGTTGAAAAATTCTCTGATGAAAAAGATGTCATCAAACGCGCGAATGACACGAAATACGGTTTAGGTTCGGCGATTTGGACGACAAACCAAGGTCGTGCAACCCGAGTCGCGCACCAAATTCAAGCCGGAATTGTTATGGTGAATAGCCCATTCTCAGCATTCCCAGGCACACCATTCGGTGGTTATAAGCAATCAGGCTTTGGCCGTGAGCTTACTGTTGAAACACTTGATTTATACATGGAAGATAAGAGCGTATTATCTTACTACGGTCCAAAACCACTCAATCCTTTCGGGGTTTAAAGTAATGAAATGGTCGAGGCATATTATGTCTCGACCATGTTTTGATAAAAAAAGTGGGTTAACGCCTATTGGGTGGAGGTTACGCCAATAGGATTGGGAAACACACCCGTAGGAAGGTGAAACACACCCATAGAAAATTTACATTCAATAACTTAAGAAGGTTGCGTGATTACGATGAAAGACGTTGTCATTGTAGATGCGGTCAGAACACCGATTGGCCGCTATAAAGGCGGGCTAAAACATGTTCGTCCTGATGATCTTGGGGCGATTGTCATAAAGGCATTATTAGAAAGGCAGCCCGGTGTGCCTGTAAGTGAAATCGAAGAAGTGGTTTTAGGCAATGCGAACCAGGCTGGTGAGGATAACCGTAATGTCGCTAGAATGTCTGCTTTATTAGCGGAGCTTCCGGTTGAAGTCGGAGGTGTAACCGTTAACCGGCTTTGTGGATCAGGCATGGATGCTGTTATGCAGGCTGCACGTGCGATTGTGGTTGGTGATGGTGATATATACATAGCGGGTGGTACTGAGAGTATGACGAGGGCTCCTTTAGTCATGGCTAAACCAGACCAAGAGTTTCCGCGTGGTAATAGAGAGCTTTTTGATACGACGATTGGCTGGCGCTTTACGAACAAAAAGTTAGAAAACATGTATGGTTCAGACTCTATGCCTCAGACGGCAGAGAACGTCGCCAAACGGTACGGGATAAGCAGAGAAGAACAGGATGAATTTGCTTTTGAAAGTCAAATGAAGGCAAAGCAAGCGATGGAATCTGGTAGGTTAAAAGACGAAATCGTTCCAGTTGTTTACCACGACCGAAAAGGGAATGAAATTGTGGTCAATCAAGATGAACACCCTAGGCCAACGACAACATTAGAAAAGCTTTCAAATTTAAGACCTATATTCGGCGAAGGTACAATTACAGCCGGAAATGCTTCAGGAGTTAATGACGGAGCATCTGCGCTATTGCTTATGAGCGCTGAAAAAGCGAAAGAACTCAACCTCAAGCCTTTAGCAAAATTCAACTCAGGAGCAACGATTGGGTTAGAACCTGCCGTAATGGGACTTGGACCAATTGGTGCGACGGCTAAAGCGTTAAAACGAGCGAATTTAACTGTAAATGACTTAGGATTAGTCGAATTGAACGAAGCGTTTGCCTCACAATCATTAGAGTGTATTAAACAAATTGGCATGAACCGAGAGATTGTAAACGTTAACGGAGGAGCAATTGCTTACGGGCATCCTCTAGGAGCAAGTGGGGCTCGTATTTTAACCACTCTTATTCACGAAATGCGAAAACGCGGAACGAAGTATGGATTAGCAACCATGTGCGTAGGTGTCGGACAGGGGATTGCGACCATCATTGAGAATGTAAGTGATTGATCAGAACCGAGGAGGACTAACTATGAACCCAGTTTGTGACTTAATTAACATTAAATATCCAATTGTCCAAGGCGGAATGGGGAATATCAGTAATGCCCCGCTAACAGCAGCTGTTTCTAATACGGGGGGGCTCGGAACACTTGGCTGCGGCACGATGACGCCTGAGGAAGTCGAGCTCAAAATTTTAGAGACGAAAAAGCTAACCGATCAGCCGTTTGCGATTAACATTGCCCTTGGTGTCACACCTCATGTGAAGGAGCTCGTCAAATTAGTGATTGACCATGACATTCCAGTTGTGTCGCTGTCTGCGGGTAACCCTGCTCCGTTTATCCCAGTTTTTCACGAGCATGGTATCAAAGTCATGACGTTAGTTGCGTCTGTTAAACATGCGAAGAAAGCTGAAGAAGCAGGAGCTGACATTCTAGTAGCTGAAGGGTATGAAGCGGCTGGGATCAATTCGAACCTCGAACTCACGACGTTCACACTCGTTCCGCAAATTGCAGAAAACGTCAGTGTTCCTGTTATCGCAGCTGGAGGTATTGGTGATGGAAAAGGGTTATCTGCTGCACTTATGTTAGGAGCAAACGGCGTTCAGATGGGCACTAGACTCATTGCGACTCAGGAGGCACCTTTTCATATCCATTATAAGCAAAAGCTACTTGATGATAATGGAACAGGCACTGTGATTGTCGGGCGTTCAGTTGGGCAGGTTCGCCGAATTTTAAAAACACCTTATGCAGAGAGGTTACATGATCTTGAAAGAGTCGGCATGAGTCAGGATGATTACCGCACCTTGACTTCAGAAGATCACCACTGCAAAGGAGCGCTTGAAGGTGATTTAGAAAATGGATTCTTAAATGGTGGTCAAGTATGCGGCCTCATTCAAGATGTACCAACCGTTCAGCAGCTTTTAACAGGCATGATGAATGAAGCGACTCAGCAGGTTGCAAAAGCTAAAGAGCTTCTGAATATTAACTTAACGAGTTAATATTCTAAAAATTCTAAAATCAAATTGACTGTTTTATGACGCAATGATAAAATAGCGTTGTAATAACGTTATATAAAATTTTATTGAATCATGTAAGCGCTTTTAATTAGAGCTGATATTTTTAATAAAAAGAGGCGATGGCATGAAGCAAGGAATGGATCTTGGTAGACAAGAAACAATTGAAATCGATGTAACTGATGATATGTTTGCGAGCTTTGAAGGGCAAGTAGTTCATCCTGTGTATTCAACTGTTGCCATGGTTTATCACATGGAATGGGTCTCGCGAAAAATCATTTTGCCATTTTTAGAAGAACATGAAGAAGGTATGGGAGCAGCCGTTGAAGTCAAGCACGTCGACGCAGCTCCAGCTAACTCAAAAGTTACGTTAACAGCAACACTTACGAAATATGAACACCCACAAGTAACCACATCCGTTGAAGCCTACAATAATGAGCAATTAATCGGTAAAGGCGAAGTCAAGCAAGTCATTTTACCGAAAGAATTAATTGAACAAAAAATCTCACCGCAAACTAGTTAAGTCACCCTGAAGTTTAGTTTTATAAAAATTAAATCCGATTGAGGAGGATGGTTATGAGTTTTTTAAAAACATCGTCAAAGAACGATCGAAACGAAAGCTACGACCTCATGAGTAAGATGATGGAGCATGAACAAGTCATTTTCTGTAATGATCCGGAAACAGGACTCAGAGCAATCATCGCCATACATAGCACTAAACTTGGTCCGGCGATTGGTGGTTGCCGCATGCATCCTTATGAAACGTTTGATGATGCATTAGAAGACGTGCTTAGACTATCTAAAGGTATGAGCTACAAATGTGCCGCGGCTGATTTAGATTTTGGTGGAGGAAAATCCGTTATTATTGGCGATCCTAAAACAGATAAATCACCTGAATTATTCCGCGCATTTGGCCAGTTCGTTGATTCTCTTAACGGGCGATTTTACACGGGAACTGATATGGGGACGACGTTAGAAGATTTCGTCCATGCGTATAAAGAAACGAAAAACATTGCAGGAATTCCTGAAGCATACGGAGGTGGTGGAGACTCGTCAATCCCGACATCACAAGGTGTAATCTATGGTTTAAAAGCAACATGTCACATGCTTTTTGACCATGAAGATCTAAGCGCCGTATCGTATGCGATTCAAGGACTCGGAAAAGTTGGCTTTAAAGTAGCGAAGCGTTTATTAGAAGAAGGCGCAACGGTCTACGCATCAGACATTAGCACTGAAAACATCGAAACGATTCAATTAGAAGCAAAAGGTTTACCAGGTAAACTGCACATCGTTGAACCGAATGACATCTACTTAGCTGATGCTGATATTTTTGTGCCTTGTGCTTTTGGAGGAATTATTAACGAGACAACAATAGAGCAATTTAAGTTTAAAGCAATTGCAGGAGCTGCGAATAATCAGTTACTTGAAGAAAAACACGGACACGAACTTGCTGATCGAGGCATTTTATATGCACCTGATTACATTATTAATGCTGGTGGTTTGATACAAGTAACCGATGAGCTATATGGACCTAATAAAGAGCGTGTTTTACTTAAAACAAAAGAGATTTATAACACGATGATGGAAGTTTATAAAACAGCCAAAAACGCAAAACATTTCAACTGTTGAAGCAGCTAATCAGTATTGCGATAACTTAATGGCTAAACGCGAGAAGCGAAATAGCTTCTTTACACGCTCAGATAAACCGAAGTGGAATATACGCTAAGGGGGAAGCAGGATGGAAGAGCAATTTCCCATCATCAAAGTGATGGATGATCAAGGCAACGTTGTCGATCAAGCGAGCATGGAGAACATTAACGAAGATCTGGTTAAACAGGTTTATCGTCATATGTTAAGGATAAGAATATTTGACCGAAAAGCGATTAGCCTTCAGCGTCAAGGCCGCATTGGAACGTACCCACCGTTTGAAGGGCAGGAAGCTTCACAAGTCGGAAGCGTGATGGCACTAGGTGAACATGACTGGGTATTCCCGACTTACCGTGATCATGGCGCGACCTTAACTTTTGGCGCTGACATGGTTCGCACGTTTTGTATTGGAATGGCCGTGCGGAAGGGTGTGTCCCGCCAGAAGGAAAAAAATATTTTCCAGCAGCGGTACCAATCGCAACGCAAATCCCGCACGCAGTTGGCTCAGCCTGGGCAGAAAAGCGTAAAGGAACCGATAATATTGCGCTCTGCTTCTTCGGTGATGGGGCGACATCAGAAGGTGATTTCCATGAAGGATTAAACTTCGCAAGTGTGTTCCAAACGCCAACGGTCTTTTTTAACCAAAATAACCGTTACGCGATTTCGGTTCCGTTTGAAAAACAGATGAACTCGAAGACGATTGCGCAAAAAGGCTTAGCTTACGATATTCCAAGTGTAAGAGTTGATGGAAATGATGTCTTCGCAGTTTATTTTGAAACAAAAAAAGCAGCTCAGCGTGCGCGAAATGGCGAAGGGCCAACCTTAATAGAAGCGGTCACGTGGAGAACGGGTGCCCATACAACAGCGGATGATCCAACGAAGTATCGTCCAGATGGTCAAGGTGAAGATGTGGTGAACCCGGTTGAGCGTTTAGAGCATTTTATGAAAAATAACGATTTCTGGGATGAAGCTTGGGTTGAGCAAATTGAACGTGAATTAACTGATGAAGTCGAATCAGCCGTTGAAGCGATGGAGCAGTATCCGAAGCCGAATCCAGAAGACTTGTTCGATCATGTTTTTGAAAACATGCCAAAGCAGCTATCAGAACAGAAACAATCCTATCTAGCGCTTCTAGGGAGGGATTCTTAATGGATGTAAAAATGGAACAAAAGGTTGATCAAACGAGTAAAACAAATCAGCTAACATTAGTTCAAGCAGTTAACGACGCGCTTAAAACGATGCTTGAAGAAGACGAGCGAACGATTTTACTCGGTGAAGATATTGGGAAAAACGGCGGTGTGTTCCGCGCAACTGAAGGACTACAAGAGGTTTTCGGTGAAGACCGTGTCGTAGATACACCGCTTTCAGAATCTGGAATTGTCGGAACGTCAGTAGGTCTTGCCGTTAATGGGTTCAAACCTGTTGCTGAGATGCAGTTCATGGGATTTATTTACCCAGCCTACGATCAAATTATGACGCACGTTTCGAGAATCCGTATGAAAACGATGGGGCATTTTTCAGTGCCAATGGTGATTCGTGCGCCATATGGAGCGGGCATTCGCGCGCCAGAGGTTCATTCGGATAGTGCAGAGGCATTATTTACCCATATGCCTGGAGTTAAAGTCGTTTGTCCAGCGACACCATATGATGCGAAGGGACTGCTAATTGCTGCGATTGAGACCCGGATCCAGTTATATTCATGGAGCCGATGAGAAGTTACCGGGCTAAGCGCGAGGATGTCCCTGAAGGAAAATATACGGTTGAAATTGGCAAAGGTGAAAAAATTGGGGAAGGTGACGACATTACGATCATTGCATGGGGAGCGATGGTCCCAGTTGCTAAGCAGGCTGCTGAACAAGCCGGGCAAAAGGGCATCACATGTGATGTATTAGACCTTAAAACGTTATACCCACTTGATCGAGATCTAATTGCGGAGTCGGTTCAAAAAACAGGTCGCTGCGTGATTGTTCATGAAGCACAATCGACAGGCGGGCTCGGAAATGATCTTTTATCCGTCATTAACGATACATCCTTTTTATACTTACGCGCACCAATCGAGCGAGTAACAGGCTTTGATGTGCCAGTGCCATTTTTTGCGCTGGAAGACCATCAGCTGCCAACACCAAAACGAGTGCTGCAAAGTATCGAGAAAGCAGTCCATTTCTAAAGGGGGGGATGCTAGCATGCTAGAAGTCAAATTACACGATATCGGCGAAGGGATGACGGAAGGTGAAATCGTTCATTACCTCGTCAAAGAAGGCGATACCGTTAAAACGGACCAGCCACTTGTTGAAGTTCAAACCGATAAAATGGTTGCCGAGCTCCCGTCACCTGGAAACGGAACCATTAAAGAAATCGTTGTACCCGTTGGCGAAACCGTACAAGTAGGAACAACACTTTTAATGATTGAAGGTGAAGGAACTCAGGCTGAGGAAGCTCAAACTAAGAAACAAGATGAAACGCCAGCACCATCTCAAACAAAAGAGTTAACTAATAGACGAATGATAACTACGGTTAATCGAGTATTAGCGACTCCATATACGAGGAAAATTGCTCGTGAAAATGGCATCGATATTGAACAAGTGCCAGCGTCGGACCCGTCAGGACGTGTGACGGAGGAAGATGTCTATCAATTTATGAATCAGGAACCAGAAGCGGAAGAGCCACCGAAAGCAAAGCCGGTAAGAGAATCGCAGCCAGATGAAATTCCGTTTAGAGGCGTGCGCAAACAGATCGCAACCAAAATGACGAAATCAATATACACGATTCCGCACGTCACTCATTTTGACGAAGTGGATTTGACGCGACTAATGGAACTTCGTGAAGAACTGAAAGCAGACGGTATCTCAGTATCTGTCCCAGCCTTTTTTGTTAAAGCTTTAGTCTTTGCATTAAAAGATTACCCAATCTTTAATGCGGAACTGGATGAAGAAAACGAAACGATTAAACTAAAGAAAGATTACAATATAGGTCTTGCGACAGATGTTGAAGAAGGATTGATTGTACCCGTACTGCACGGGGCAGGTCAGTTATCAATTCAGGAGATTCATAAGGAAATTAAAGGTCTTACTAAAAAAGCTCAGGAAGGTAAGCTTGAAGCGAAGCATTACAAGGGCGGCACGTTTACGATGAGTAACGTAGGGCCACTCGGCAGCACAGGGGCAACACCAATCATTAATTATCCAGAAACAGCACTGATTGCGTTCCATAAAACGAAAAAACGCCCAGTTGTTAACGAACACGATGAAATCGTCATCCGCCAATGATGAATCTATCATTATCATTTGACCACAGGGTAGCAGACGGGGCAACGGGAGTCGCCTTCTCAAACCGCTTTATAAGTTTAATAGAAAATCCGAGTAAACTCATGCTGGAGATGATATAAATGGTTGTCGGAGAAATGATCGAAGAACGTGACCTTGTCATTATTGGCGGAGGTCCAGGAGGTTACACGGCTGCGATTCGTGCAGCGCAGTTAGGGCAAAAGGTCACACTGATCGAAAAAGACGTATTAGGCGGAGTTTGTTTAAACAAAGGGTGCATTCCTTCTAAAGTTTGGGCGTATGCTGCACGGAAAAAATCAGAGATTCCTCATATGGAAAGCTTAGGTTTTGACTTAGTAGAATCCGGACTCGACCTCGGGAAGCTTTTAGCATACAAAGATCAAGTGACGACTCAGCTTCGAAAAGGTGTTGAAGCACTGTGCTCAGCCAACCAAGTTGAGGTGATTCAAGGTGCTGCAACATTTACGAGTGACAATAAAATTGGGGTTGAGAACGGCCATCAGTTTGATATCTATCAATTTAAAAAGGCCATTATCGCAACCGGAAGCACGCCTGTATTGCCGGGGGGAATTATCTGATGTGCGAGAAAACGTGATTCTATCAGACGCATTGTACGAATTTGAAGAAATCCCTGAGAGCTTGATCGTATATGGGAGCGACGAACTTGCACTCGAAGTAGCATCTGTTTATTCAGAGTTCGGCAGTAAAGTGACGTTGATTTTACCAGACTCACTAGGCCTTGATGCCTCAATTGAAAAAGAGCTGATGAGAGTATTTAAGAAGAAAAAGGTCAAAGTCATTAAAGGAGCAGAAGAATTTTCAGCAGAACAGACCGACCAAGGAATACTAGTTTCATTGGTGGATGATAAAGGAAAATCTCAATCTATTGAAGCGGTTTACTTATATACGAGTGGTGAGCGCCAGCCTAATGTTCAAGATTTAGGCCTTAATCGATTCGGAGTTGACCAGGCAGATGACGGACGTGTTGTGGTTAATCATATGGCGCAAAGTTCAAACCCTGATATATACGCAGTCGGGGATGTCACAGCAGAAGGCCCAAACCTTGCAGTCAAAGCGATTAAGCATGGGAAGGTCGCAGCTGAGGCAATCGCAGAAGGCTATCCAGAAGTGGACCTAACCTTTTTACCAACCATTATTCATACAACGCCACCTGTAGCATCAGTTGGCATGACCGAATCTGATGCAAAAGAAAGCGGCATTGAATACCGAACAGGTGAGTTCTCACTGAAAGCGAACGGCTATGCGATGTTATCAGGGCAGAAAGAAGGATTGGTTAAAGTCATTAGCGATGCTAACACCGAAATTGTTCTCGGCATTCATATGATCGGTGCAGGCGCCATAGAATTATCTAGTAACTTCGTACAGTTACTTGAAATGGCAGCAAAGGAAGAAGACGTCACGTTCCCGAACTTCGCCCATCCAAGTATGGACGAAGGTTTGCTCGAAGCAGTTGAAGCCCTAACAGGTCAAGCTATTCATCAACCACCAAGCCGAAAAAAGGTGAACGTCTAGAGGGCTAAAATAGGGAAGCATTCAATGTAAAATAAATCTAAATAGAGCAGCATACAAAGAAAATAAAAGACATACCAGACGCATTTTGCAGTTAAAAGTAACCTAGAAGTAAAACAAGAGCAAGTTGCTCTTAAATATAAAAACTCACATTTCTAAAAGGAGTTTGGGATAGGTATATAGAATCATCTTATATTAAACAACTTGAGTGACGAGCCAGAGAATCATTTTATATCAAAAATGAGGGGGAACATTTTATGAGAAAGATGTTTCAGTTGATGAGTGTGGCAGTCATAGGTTTAGGGCTATTAGCCGCATGTGGTGAAGAGAGTGGATCTCAGTCTGGTGGGTCTGGAGGAGATGGTGAAACTTATTTAGTAGGTGCGACTCAAATTGTTGAGCACCCGTCTTTAGACCGAGCATATGAAGGGTTCCAAGAGGCGTTAAAAGATGCAGGTCTTGATGTAGAATATGATTTCAGCAGTGCCCAAGGGGATCAGAACAACGTTAAAACAATTTCAGATGGCTTCGTCGCAGATAATGTGGATTTAATTTTTGCGAACTCTACGCCGAGTGCGCTTGGCGCTTTAAATGCAACAAGTGACATTCCAATTGTTTACACATCTGTTACAGATCCAGTCGATGCGGGCTTAGTTCCATCAATGGATGAAGCGGGGGAGAACATTACTGGTGTATCTGATTTACACCCTGATGCGATTAGCAAAACGGTCGAGTTTATCGATGCAAATTTTGAAGGTGCAACAGTTGGTATGATCTATAACGCAGGTGAGCCTAACTCGGTTTCACAAATTGAAGATGTGAAAAAAGCCGTTGAAGGCACGAGCCTATCCATCGTTGAGCGTACCGTTGCGAACGCAGCAGAAGTTCAGCAAGCATCTCAATCACTAGTAAGTGAAATTGACGTATTTTACATTATTACCGATAACACAGTTGTTGAAGCGTTAGACAGTGTCGTCGGTGTTGCCAATGAGCAGGATATCCCGCTTATTGTCGGCGAGCCTGACTCACTTAAAAAAGGTGGATTTGCAACATTTGGAATTGATTATCACACAATTGGATACCGCACAGGTGAAATGGCAGCTCAAATTCTAAAAGGTGAAAAATCACCTAGTGACATTAAGCCAGAATATCCGCCTGAAATTCAGCTGTTTATCAACAAAGGCGCTGCGGAAGAGCAAGCCGTTGAATGGAAGAGCGAATGGGATGAAGAAGCGCAGTTAGTAGAAGCGGCAGAATAAAAAAGTAAAGCAGGCCTCGGCCTGCTTTACAACCATACATAAGCCGAGAAGGAGGACGCTATGTTAATCGCATTATTCGGTGCAATCGAATCAGGAGTGATCTATGCCATCATGGCCCTAGGTGTCTACCTATCTTTTCGGGTGTTGGACTTTCCGGACCTGACTGTTGATGGCAGCTTCGTAACAGGCGCAGGTATTTCTGCCATGTTAATCGTAAATGGAGTATCACCCGTATTCGCAACATTAATCGGAGCTTTAGCTGGATTCATAGCTGGCTGCATTACTGGACTTTTACATACAGCAGGTAAAATTAATGCCTTGCTAGCAGGTATTCTAATGATGATCGCACTTTACTCGATTAATTTACGGTTCATGGGGCAACCGACTGTTTCGCTATTAAACGAATCTACTTTAATTAGTCAAATCCATTCGTTTTTAGGTGGAACAGGGATGGATTCAGCCTTAAACGGCATGCTTCAACTTTTTGGTGCAGATCGTGTTCCAACCACATGGTCCATTTTAATTGTTATGACTGTTGTAACAGTGGTAATCAAATTCTTATTAGATTATTTCCTCAAAACAGAAGTTGGCCTAGCCATTCGCGCTACAGGTGATAACCAAAAATGATTCGCAGTTTATCAGCGAATACGAACTTCCTGATTATTGTTGGAATTGGATTATCAAACGCTCTTGTTGCTTTATCAGGTGCACTTGTCGCACAGCTTGGAGGTTTTGCGAACTTAAACATGGGAATTGGGATGATCGTGATTGGACTGGCATCCGTCATTATCGGTGAGGCTCTATTTGGTAAAAAGACAATCGCTAGGGTGACGCTGGCAGTCATCTTAGGTGCTATTATTTACCGAATTGTCGTCACTCTTGCCCTTAGGGTCGAATTCCTTGAGTCAAGTGACCTTAAGCTCATCACAGCAGTTCTTGTAATCGCAGCTTTAGTTGCGCCAAAAGCCTTACAAGCACAGCGCGAAAGGAAACGCCGCATCGCCAAACGCACAGCCCTAGCCCAGCAAAAGGAGCGTGAAGCCAGTGCTTAAAATTGAAGATGTCTCTATGACATTTAATGAAGACACACCAGATGAAAAGAAAGCCTTACAGCGGATTAACCTACAACTAAATAAAGGTGAATTTGTAACGGTCATTGGAAGTAACGGAGCAGGGAAATCAACGCTTATGAATGTGGTTTCGGGCAGTCTTCTTCCAGATGTCGGTGAGGTGTTTATTAACGAGAAGAATGTGACGCATCTACCAGAATATAAACGATCGAAAATGGTTGGCCGCGTATTCCAGGACCCTATGGCTGGCACCGCGCCATCTATGACAATTGAAGAAAACTTAGCCATGGCTTACGCGCGAGATAAAAAGCGCCGCTTAGTTCCAGGTGTGAGTAAAAAGCGAAAAGATTACTTTAGAGAATACCTTGAGACTTTGAACTTAGGATTAGAAGATCGACTGAACGCCAAAGTCGGTTTCTTATCCGGTGGTGAACGTCAAGCCTTGTCCCTCCTTATGGCGACGTTTACTGAACCATATATATTGTTACTCGACGAACATACTGCAGCACTCGACCCATCACGAGCAGAACTCATTACAGAAATTACGAAAGATGTCGTTTCGAAGTTCGGCCTAACGACGTTAATGGTAACGCACAACATGCAGCAAGCACTAGACCTCGGGGACCGTCTGTTTATGATGGATAAAGGTCAAGTGATTTTTGATGTAAAAGGCGAAGAAAAACAAAAGCTAACGATTCAAAACTTGTTAGATGAGTTCCAGCGCATTAGAGGTAAAACGATTGAAAGTGACCGTGCTGTGTTAGGTTATTAAAAAAAGACGCATGGGGGTTGAAGTGACCCCAAGCGTCTTTTTAACTTATCAACAGGTTTTAAATAGATATCAACATATATTCAGTATATATCAACAGGTTTGGCGAATTTATCTACAAGTTTATTAGAATTATCAACAAGCAAGTGTGAATTAATAACAAGTATTAAGGGTTAATAACTAAGTTAGGTACACACGCCCTTCGATGAGATCAACTGTTCGTATGCTCTTGCTTCAATCACCTCTCCAACAAATTAATCAGCGTTTTTAAATTGTGGATAACTTGTGTAAAACTTATATTGAACCTATTATTTATTTAGAAATTAATCCATTAAAGACTTATATTCACCCAATAACTCTTCCACGTAACCCCAAACATCTTCTTTTGAAACGTCATCACTCAGCGTTGCATCTAAGCGAATAACTCCACCTTCATAAGGGTACTGAACGATTAATAAATTGTCGGCAGGACGCTCCTGGTAAAGTACCGTGCTATCCGAAATGGTTTTTGGTTCGAAATTTAGGTTTGGGTCAATTAATGTCTGCATCGATTCCGAAGTTAAAATAAGTTCAAAATTAGGGTTGTCTGAATATGGCCCATAGATATAATCAATATTCAGTTGATCTTCTTTGTCCTCAATTTCATCCTCTGACATTAATTTAGAGTCAGATACCTTGTTGTCAAAACCTATACGAACTTCTCTATTTTTCTGTCCTCCAGGCTGGCCAAGAACACTAGCTACACTGACCTCGAACCCCTCAGGTTCAATGATTTGTATATTAACATTACCAGATTCTTGAATAGACTTTTCAATGTCTTGAATACTCTTTTCCTCGCTGGTGGCACAACCAGCTATTAATAAAATGAATGATAGCAAAACGAAACTTTTCTTGATCATGTTATCAACTCCTCTACTTACATAACGTATGATGGATTCATTTGTTTCACATTTTTGTAATATTAAAAAAATTTTAGGGTCAAATAAAGCAAGAAAGAACTTGCTAAAGTCTGACATCAAAATTAGAAAAGTCTCCTTCAGATCACAACCTCCACATGAAATTTTAAAAGTACATATGTTATTTATGTTAAAATAACGTTGGAAATATATAGAATAAATTTAGAGGTACCAATATGATAAAAGCTGTTCTGTTCGATTTAGATGGCACGTTATTGAATCGAGATGAGTCTGTTAAAAGCTTCATTCACAATCAGTACGACCGATACATACAATTCATGAATCACATTCCAAAAGATACATATATAAATAGATTTATAGAGTTAGATCAACGAGGATATGTTTGGAAAGACCGAGTTTATCAAGTATTAGTGGATGAATTTAGGATTGCCAACATAACTTGGGAAGATCTACTTCAAGATTATATTACTCAATTTCAAAACAACGTCATTCCTTTTCAGGACTTAACCTCCATGTTAGATGAGTTAGTGAACACAAACCTCACTCTAGGATTAATCAGCAACGGAAAAGGGCAGTTTCAAATGAATAACATAAAAGGACTTGGAATTGAGAAGTTCTTTAACACCATCCTAATTTCGGAGTGGGAAGGTATTAAAAAGACAAATCCAGAAATATTTAATAAAGCGATGCGTGAATTAAATGTGGAACCCCATGAAAGTATGTTTGTAGGTGATCATCCAGAAAAAGACGTTCAAGCAGCTCAGAATGTAGGTATGCTTAGCGTATGGAAACAAAGTGAAGAGTGGACTGACGTCATAGCAGATTACTGTATAAACCACCTAAACGAGATTCCATCAATACTTGAGATACTTAATAAGGAGTGACAACATGCATTTCAAAGAATTTGGTTTAATTTTGTTTGTTGAAAAATACGATGAGTGCATTTCATTTTATCGAGATGTATTAAAATTAAATGTATTGAATATAAAAGACACACTTGTAAAATTCGAAATTCCACAAGGTTATTTAATGGTCGAACAAGGCGGAGTAGGCTTGGGTATAGAAAAAACAAGAGACCAAAACCCCACTGTTCTACGTTTTGATGTCGATTCTTTAGATCAAGTGGTAAGTGATTTAGATCAAGCTGGCGTTGATTTTTCGAATAAACAATTAACATTTGATTGGGGTAAATTGCTGTTTTTCATGATCCAGATGGTAATCGGATAGAAATAGGAGAAATTTTTTAAGTAAAGGAGAACTCTATGACTTCCGCAACTATTAAAGAGCTCAATTCACATGAAGAAATACTAAAGGCTTACCCCATTATGAAGCAACTAAGAACACACCTTGATGAACAAAGTTATCTTGATTTGGTGTTAGAAGCTAAAGAAAAAGACCGATACAAGTTGTATGCATTAATAGACCAAGGTGAAATTGTTGCTGTAGCAGGCTTTAAGATCATGACCACACTGTATTACGGCCGGTTTGTGTGGGTCTGTGATTTAGTAACGGATCAACATAATCGATCAAGAGGTTGTGGAGAGAAGCTACTTAACTACGTCCATAAATGGGCAAAGGACCAAGGTTTAGAAAGTGTAGCATTATCTTCAGGTTTGCAGCGCGAAGAGGCACACAGATTTTATGAAGAAAAATGGATTACAATAAAGTAAGTTATGTGTTTAAGCATGAACTGTAGGAGTGTGAGGCAGATGTTTTCCGATGAAGAACACGAATCCTATTTAGAAAGTATTACAGTAAAAGACTTACAGAAGTATATAAAAGCTAAAGATTTTAAGCCAGATTTAAAGCATACTTACTTTCATAAGTTAATAGAAGAAGTTGGTGAGCTTTCTGAGGTCTTGCGAAAAAATAAGCGAATAGAGCAGTCGGACTCTATAAAAGGGACAATTGAAGAAGAATTATACGATGTGCTTTATTATGTCATTGGTTTAGCAAATGTGTATGACATTGACTTAGAAGAATGCTTTCATTTAAAAGAAGAAATTAATAAAGAGAAATATCTATAATTGGTTTAGTAGGAGTGATTAAGGTGGCATACCATGATACATATCGTTTCGGAGCCCATGCCGGGATCCTAAACTCAGTAGGTCACATGCTCCTATTGAAACGCACTTATGGAAATAAGGGCTGGAGTACTCCCGGAGGTAGTGTTGAACCAGGGGAAACAATCCATGAGGCATTATATCGCGAGTGCCGTGAAGAACTTGGTTTAGAAGTACAATCTGTGACTTTAACTGGTTTTTATTATCATAGTGTTAACAATTCACAAGTTGCCATGTTCCGTTGTTCATTGCCAGAAAGCGAGGAGATTAGACTCAGCCACGAACATTCTGATTATAATTGGTTTCCTGTTGATGAATTGGGTGAAATACAACAAGTTAGAGTCAGGGATGCTATAGAGTTTCGAGGAGAGGTCATTAGTCGTAGTTTTTAGGGGAAATTATACTCTAATAAACAAAAGGAGAATCCAATGATAACTGTTATTTAAGTGTATAATGGCATGACCATGTTAGATGGTATAAAGACGAATAAATAATTATTAGCTAACGAGGTGTTTTAATAGTGAAAATTAGTGAAAGCATTAATCCATTCAAAACTTTACGCATTGTACTTATGATTGTAACTTTCCTCTTAGCAGCTACTTCTCTTGTTTACTTATTACTGCTCAAAACAGCCGTAACTCCAATCCAAGTAGCCATGCATTTTTCGCTAGGACTGTTTATGGGTGTTCAAGCGATTGAGATGGTTAAAATGAAAAAAGAAAAGTATGTTACGTTGTTTACGATTGCTTCTTTATTGAATATGTTTGGGGCAGCTTATATATTATGGCTTTATTTATAAAGAATCATTTTCAACATGAATTAAGCGCTTCGCAAAATGAATTCTTTGTTGGTCTCGCTTCTCTTCAATAAAGTGATTTGATTGATAGAATTGAATCGCGTTTTGCCAGTGCTGGTTGGTTTCTAAAACTAACTTAGTGTATTTCATATCTAATGCGTACCTCTCGAGTTGCTGTAGCATTTTGTTTGCCAGTCCGCGCCTTCTGAAGGCTTTCTTAACCGACATTCGCTCAATTCTGCCAGTATGAGAACCTTCTTTCGTTATAGCACCTGTACAAACTAATTCTTGATCAATAAAACCTATGAGAAATATGTAACCACGTCTCGAGTAATAATCGGTGATGGAATTTAAATCAGGGTTTAGAGAATGATCGATGTATCCGAAGTGCTCTAAAAAACCTTCCAAAATATGAGCTTTAGCATCTTCATCGAACTCTTTCGATACTTGTACAATTTTAAGCTTGTCCATGGTGCCCTCCGTAGTTTGTAACATCGCAATTATTAAGGCATCGAACTCGTCGCAAGTTCGATGAAAATAGCAACAGCTGCAAAGAAAATGGTAATCAGAGTCGTAAATAGAATTAAAACGCTTCATTTTACCTTTTCCAAAGTAATAAAATGTCACGCCTAATATAATAGCCCCGCCCCAAAAGGACAAGCCGATGGTAGTAACGAGCTTGGTCCAATCAAAGATCCAGAAATAGATAATCACTAGTTGTACTAACATGACGAAAATAGATAGAAAACGAATCATAAACAAGCTCCTAAACTCTAGTTAAATGTGAATCTTTAAAACTACTAGGGTACTTGAGTCCATACCCAATTCCGCGGTCCATTCCAATATGGGCAACCCATATGATGGAAATGGCAAGCATGAAAGAGGATGAAAAAATGAGTGCTACGCCTAGTAGTAAAGCTGGGGTGAGGTAAGTATGACATAAGTTATAGATCACGGAACCAATCTTAGGGTTTATTAAATAACCTAACATACCAAGGTCGGGTGCTAATAATAGAATGATAAACATGATCCAACTGAAATCTAGTTCATTATAGATGTACAAACTAATAACAAGTACCGTAAGTCCTTCTAAATGCAGCAAAATTTGCTCACATAATCTCACCTCGGTTTCTTAAGTTATTAAAACTCCAAACCATTCTTACTAATAAATTTTATACTTTTCGCATCTTCAGGTGTTACGTTTACGTTATACCATACGCGTAAGTTCTGACCAGGGACATTTTGAATGTTAGAACCTTGTTCCCCAATTTGAACACCTGAGACAAATGACGTCACAATCCCGTGCATCACACCATTACTGAATGAGTAACCGTAATTCGCAAGAGCCTCCGTTAGTGGTAGCCCTTCAATGAAATTCACGACCTTCCATCCAAACATATTTTTCTCCGTTAAGGCAAAACCGTAAGAATCATCCGTATAATATAATGTATACGCATGATTATCCTCTAAATGCGTGATGGCCGTTTCATTTAAGTGAATACCTTCCTTTTTAGCAGCCTTTTCTACAGCTTCATGAGGCTGTGAACTGGCGTTTAGCTGTCCATATAGAATCCAAGCTGAAAGCAATATTGTTAATGTGGTGATGATGGTTTGTTTAACCTTTTTCATACCGTTCGCCCTTTCGTTCATCCTATTTATATAAAACACTAAATTAAAAAGTTAAAAGTCTTTCGATTAACGAAATAATATTTGCTAACTATTCCAAATATTAGTATAACGGTATTAGAGAAAAATGACTATATGTTTGGGGGAGGTTTTTGAAAAAGGTTTTTCTAGTGGTAAAATAGAAGCAGAATAAATAATTGGAAATTTTTACGCAAATTGAGAGTGATAACATGAGTCATAAATTAAAGGTCGGAGAATTAAATGAAGAGTACCTTACAGATGAAGATGTTTGGAGAATTTTAACGATAGTGTTATCTCCTAAATCGGTGAAGTCTTCAACGTATAAATACGCATTAATTAAATCTATTATTGAAAATTTATATCAAGTTAATGATGATTTCGAATTAACTTATGACCAATTAGCTTACGGTTTCACGAAAGTTTATTGGAATTTAGTTGTTCACCATGACTTAGTCAAACAGAACAGAGGTAATGGAAATGCTAAAGCAGTCACTGACATATTAGAGTTTCAGATGAAACATGCGATACCAAGTGAGTTTAGCTTCGATAAAATAAATGATAGGCTCCAATTAAAATTAGTGTCAAAAATTAAGTCAGTGATGAAAACAAATGTATTTGGAGCATTGTATGGGGATACAAAAGGTCAATTCTATGCTTTTGACCATAAACGTGAGTACTTCAGGCTTAAACCTGCTGTTCATCAATTTATGTTAAGATACCAGCTACTTTTGACAAATCTAACAAACTATCATATGGCAAGAATGATTGAAGAGTTAAACGAAGTACCTAATATTAATTATCTTTTAGAAAAAGTGGAGACTATCGCTAAACGCAGCTCTTTAAAACCTTTTGAAGAAATCCTGCTTCATTATTTTGAAGCTAGCTGCTTTTATTGTGGAAAAGATCTTTCAAAGAGCAACAGTCAAACTGAAGTAGACCATTTTATCCCTTGGTCGTTTGTTCAGTCCGATCAGATTTGGAATCTGGTTCTGTCATGTAGGAACTGTAATAATTCAAAGAGAGATAAACTGCCTGAACGGAGTTATTTAAACTCTATCATTGACCGAAATGAAGAATTAGTAGAGAAAGTAAATGAGTCAAAGAAAGTGTTAAATAATTATAAAGATAAAAGATTATAATGCTATACGACTATTCTATCCGAAATGGATTTGATGAGATTTGGGTGCCTAATAATCGTTAGTCTTATACCATTAGTTATAAGCAGCAATAGAAAACTACTCCACAAAATTAAACTTTGTGGAGTAGAAAAATTCTCACGAATCTTCAACCTCTATTAAATAGATTTTTTCTTTAAACCCACCACGTTCTAAGGCTTTTTGTTTTCTAATTTCTTCAACTTTATAGATATCTTCGCCATGAATTTCAGAAAGTGAATGGAGGAGTTCCAGCACATCTGCCAGTTCTTCTAGAGAATTATGGTTCTCCTCAGAATCAAAATATTCATTTACTTCTTCAGATAACTTGCGTTTAATCTCTAGTTCGTAATCATCATCATTTAAAACTCTTGTTTTATAATTTAATCCCTGCTTCTCCATAATCTCAGGGATCTTGTCTCTTATAAGTTTGTTATATTTAGGCATATAACACCTCCTCACACACTATCTTTTTTTCCTTTTTCAATTCATCTTTTATCTCATCCAAATACTTTGTGAACTTCGATTCGCCGGAATAACTGAGTGACAGGAATTTATGTGCTCGTGTCATGGCAATGTACAATAATGACGCTTCTCGGTTCTCATCTTCCTCTAAAAAGAAAGGCATATTATCAACATTAACGATGAAAACGGCTTGGAAGTCTAGTCCTTTACTGGATTCGATGGTGCTAATTTTGACTTGTTGGTCGTTTTTGACGTAATTACGTTTAGTTTCTGGACTTTCGCTGATCCAATAGTGTGGTATGTCTTGTTGCTTTAAGGTGTGTTGGATGGTTCCAATATAATCCTTAGATGATAGCCTTTTTACGCGATATAATATGACCATTTCATCATAAGGGACTTTTTCTTTATCGTGTAACTTCTTAATAATTTGAGTGACCTTTTGCATTTCATCTTTAAAGTTATTAGCTTTATAGATAAATGGCTCGGGCCCTTTTCTAGGCGTCGTCTTCGGTGCTATGATTTCACCTTCAAAACCTTGTTCCACAACTTTGTCTTTTAGCGTAGAGTTTCTTTGGTAAAATTCCCATGCGAAACGAACGATTTGTTGAGTGTTACGGTAATTGATTGACAAGATTTTAGATCGTCCTCGGAAGTTCAGTCCTGTATCTTGGACGTAAGAACGTTTTCGTTTATAAATCTCTTGGGCCCGATCCTCCACTAATAATAGGGACTGGGTTCTAGGGTTTAGGAGATAACTCACAAGCTGAAGCCATTCTTGTTTAAAGTCCTGCCCTTCATCAATTAACACAGCGTCGTACTTTTCAATTAGTTGATTATTAGACTTTAATGTTTCAATTAGATTCGGTAGTTGTTGTTCACTAACCTTAAGCTTGTTTTTAAGTAAAGAGTGAAAGTTATAAACGTCAATTTTACCTTCAGATGTTTGTTCTTCGTCTGGTTCAAATAGTGACGCTTGTGCACCTTCGTGTTGCACTTCCTTGACTTTTATATCGATCAGCTGTTGAAGGTATCTTGAGAGTGAAATGTTGTAACATAGTACTAAGATGTTCCAGTCAGGGTTTTCTCTTGCTAATAAGGCTGCGCGGGTTGCAAGGATAAGCGTTTTACCACTGCCTGCGACACCACGAATCAGTCTATTTTTATCACCAATGTTTTGCGTAATTCTCTTGGTGAATATCCATCGTTTTAAGGTTGTGCATTGAAAGTAGTATTTGGTCTTGATGTGGAACGGGATCCCGATAGTCAGCGCTAATTCTAACCTCAGGAAGTAGATTTCCTCTAATAGCACTAATATCATCATTACTTAAAGGTTCACGCAATCTGAATGGAATTTTAAACATATTAATGATTTTTTCAATTATCACTTCTTCCGAAAAATCTTCATTGTCAGGGTCAATTTCATTACGTGCCAGGCAGAATTGTGGACTGATCACGTTGTATAACGAATGCTTTGTCATATCAGTCGTATGTAGTCTTGTAAAGACAGCCCCATATCCACAAGGGAATTTTAACTTATGCATATTGCGGCCTTCAGTTTGGATGAGATTCGTATCTTGTTTTAAGAAGTTCATAATATGGTAAGTGAATTCTTCTGCTTTTTTATATGGATTTTTCTCGAAAGCTTGTTGCTGATTTTTTCCAAATATAGTCCATTCGTCTTTCGTCGCCTGGACAATCGTTCCTAACGTCCAGTCCTTAACTTCAAGCACAATTAACCCAAGATCAGGGCCTATAATGACAAAGTCAGGTCGTCTGCCGTGAATCTCAGGTTCGTAGTAAACCAGATAGTCGTCTGGTAAGTAATTTTTTAATGTATGAAATAATAGACGCTCACCAGCTGTAGCTGTTCGTTTAATTACCTCTGGTACGGTCTGTGCCATAAACGTCACCTTCTAACATAAGTTGACATTATTTTAACATAATTTGGGTTGAAATCGGTAAAACAGTGGAAAAATGGTTGTTTTATCTTAATATTTACATTTTGTTATAATAAGACAAGGTATTAACTGCTAATTAAGTTCGGAGGAATAAAAATGAAAAAAGACATATTTGTGGTTGGGGCAGTAATTATAAAAGACGGTAATATTTTATGCGCACAAAGGGGGATTGACTCGACCCTTGCATTAAAGTGGGAATTCCCAGGTGGTAAAATTGAAAAAAAATGAGTCTCCTCAAGATGCACTGATTCGTGAAATTAATGAAGAATTCAAATGTGAAGTAGAAATAGGAGAAAAGGTTGAACAAACGGTATATGAATATGATTTTGGAATTGTCCATTTAACCACGTACTACTGCAAACTTGTTAGTGGTGAACCAATTTTAACAGAACATGAAAGTATTAAATGGTTAAAACCTGAGGAACTTTCTAAATTGGACTGGGCACCTGCAGATATACCAGCAATAAAGAAAATTGAACGGGATCAACTTATAATTGAAAAGTACTAGGTTTGTGAGGGTGATAGTGCAATGGAGGAATTGATTAAAGATATTGAAAGTTCTTTAAGAAAAGGGTTTATAGATCGGAATGTAAAGAGTACGAATAGATATGAACCGCAATTATTAATAAATAATCAAAAGAGTAAAGAAAGTGTTCTTTCTACGTTTCATGAGGAGTTAGAGAACTGTAATACGTTTATATTTTCTGTTGCTTTCATAACAGAAAGTGGTCTAGCAACACTGAAATCATTGCTGCTGGACCTTAAAAGAAAAGGTATAAATGGAAAAATCCTCACATCTACGTTTTTACACTTTAATCAACCAAAAGTTTTTAAAGAATTATTAAAAGTTACTAATGTTGAGGTGCGACTAACAGATGTGGAAGGTTTCCATGCGAAAGGGTACATATTCGAGCATGACTCGTATCACTCACTGATCATAGGAAGCTCAAACTTAACAGCTCAAGCGTTGAAGGTTAACCATGAGTGGAATGTGAAACTAACTTCTTATGATAATGGTGATTTAATTAATCACTTTAAAAACCAATTTGAGGAGATATGGAATTGTGCTCAACCTCTAACAAGTGAGTGGATTGAAAGTTATGAGAAGCAGTATAAACCTATGTCCAAAGAAGAGTATGTTGATAAAGTCATAGAGTTGCCTGAAGCTTATCAAGTTAATTCAATTGAGAAATCCATGGAAATAAAACCAAATAAAATGCAGGTTGCTGCATTAAGTGAGATTCAAGCAGTAAGAGATGCTGGGCATGATAAAGGATTAGTCGTATCAGCAACAGGAACTGGGAAAACGTTTTTATCTGCTTTTGATGTAAGAAAATATGCGCCAAAGCGAATGCTATTTATTGTTCATAGAGAGCAAATCTTAAAGAAGGCCAAAGAGGACTTTAGAACAATATTGGGTGGTAAAGACGAGGATTACGGATTCTTAAGTGGTTCAAGCAAGGACCTTAATGCTAGATATTTATTTGCCACGATTCAATCGATTTCTAAAGATGAAACTTTAAGTTCTCTTGATCCGAGTTCGTTTGACTATATATTGGTTGATGAAGTACACAAAGCAGGTGCGAAGTCTTACCAAAAAGTCATAGAATATTTTGAACCAGAGTTTTTGATGGGGATGACTGCGACTCCAGAGAGAACCGATGATTTTAATATTTATGAGTTATTTGATTACAACATTGCATATGAAATACGGTTACAAGAAGCTTTGGAAGAGGATATGCTTTGTCCATTTCATTATTTTGGTGTGACGGATTTTGAAATTAATGGTGAAACAATTGATGAAACAACACAGCTTGCTAAACTTGTAACTAATGAGCGGGTTGATCACATACTAGATAAAGTTAATTACTATGGATATTCAGGTAAGAAAGTTAGAGGTTTAATGTTTTGTAGCAGAAAAGATGAAGCCAATAAACTTTCAGAATCGTTGAATGACAGAGGTTTAAAAACGGTAGCACTAACGGGAGATGATTCACAAGAATATCGACTTGATTGTGTTGAAAAACTGGAAAATGAAGAGTTAGATTACATTTTAACGGTTGATATTTTAATGAAGGTATAGACATCCCAAGTATTAACCAAGTTGTCATGTTAAGACAGACTCAATCGAGTATAATCTTTGTCCAACAATTAGGACGCGGTTTGAGAAAGCATGATACTAAAGAGTTTGTCACAATTATTGATTTATTGGTAATTACAAAAAGAATTACCTAATCCCAGTTGCCCTCTCTGGGGATCGTTCGCAAAACAAGGATAATATAAGGCGTAAAACAGTTGATACAAGTTACATTACTGGTGTGTCAACAATTAACTTTGAAGAGGTTGCTAAGAAACGAATCTATGACTCTATTAATAATGAAAACTTATCACAACTAAAAATACTAAAAGACGAGTTCCAACAACTGAAGAACAAGTTAGGTGAAACTCCTTATTTAATTGACTTTTGGAAGAACAATTCTATTGATCCAGAGGTGATAGTTGATAAATATGATAATTACTATGACTTTTTATTAAAGGTTAAAGAAAAGGATCTGCCGCCTATAGATATACATGAATATCAAGTGTTAACCATGTTGTCTAAAGAATTGATTAATGGTAAAACGACTTCATGAAATAGCTCTACTTGAATTAGTAATAAGAAGCGGTGAGATAAATGAAAGTACCTATATTAATAGACTTCATGAGCTGGGTTGTCAGACAGATCAAGACTCAATTGAATCCGTTAAAAGTATATATAGCTTATCCTTTTTCAAGAGTAACGATATTAAAAAGTACGGTGGCGAGTCCATTTTAGAATTTAATGGACAAGCTATAACACTTAACTCTACACTCTCAAGAGCTATCAATAACAATGAATACTTTAGAAAGTTAGTGTTGGACATTTTGAATACATCAAAAGAGAAATCAAAAGGGTACCGCTGTGATGAGCCTTTTACTTTATATGAAAAATATTCAAGGAAAGATGCCTGTAAACTCTTAAATTGGGAGCAAGATGAAAGTTCCACAGTTTATGGTTATAAAGTGAAGCACGGAACATGCCCAATATTTGTTACTTACCACAAAGAAGACGTGAATCTAGTATCGATTATGGTGATGAATTAATTAGTCCGGAAGTTTTCAAATGGTACACGCGTAGTAATAGAACCTTAGAATCCAAAGAAGTTCAGAAGATCATACAAGCTGAAGAGAATGGTCTTGATATCCATATATTCATCAAAAAGATGATGATGAAGGTAAGGATTTTTATTATTTAGGTAGAGCAAAACCAGATAAGTCTACCGTGATACAAGATCGTATGTTGGATAAACACGGAAAAGAGATACCAGTTGTGCATA
The DNA here is from genome assembly GCF_001311865.1 of Piscibacillus salipiscarius JCM 13188. Lineage (GTDB taxonomy): Bacteria > Bacillota > Bacilli > Bacillales > Alkalibacillaceae > Piscibacillus > Piscibacillus salipiscarius. The sequence continues at coordinate 100,899 of NZ_BBCD01000004.1, read as the reverse complement.
TGAATATGTTGCTAGAAAACCCTGTTGAATATAGGTTGTTTAAATATATAAGGGATGAATAATTGATATTTAGGACTAGTAGGGGTTTTTACTACTTTCTTCATCTGGGAACTTAGAGAAAAAATGCCACCATATTTAGTGCCTAAGGCGAATAAGAATATACTATAAATTCGTAAAGGGGGCATGTTAAATGGAACCACTGAAGATATTATTTCTTTTATTAGTGCTATTAGCAGGTGTCGCTTGGCTAGTTAGTCGACACTACGCTAGAAAGAAAGATAATGCCAAGATGGCTTTTATTTACATGCAGGTCAGTTTTGTAGCTCAGTTGGTCGCGGTAGTTGTGTTCTTTTATACTATTTAAAAATCATTAAATAGTGCTAGATTCTCTCTCTATACTTAGCAGTAATAAACTATCAAACCACCCGTTCGCACGGGTGGTTTTGCTTAATCTATAATAGACCAGTAACTTGGTTTTACATTGAAATTAATGTCAAAGACAAACGGGGCATCTTTACCAATACCGTCATTATAGTTTTCTGCTCGGTCATCTAGCCAAGTGTGGTCATCTGCAATTCCCCAGAAAGTGATATTGCTAATAATATCATCATGTTCTTCAAAAGCTTGGAATAACTCATTATACCGTTCGGCTTGGGCTAAGTGGACTTCTTCTGGAATAGCTTCATAAGTTGGATAAGCTCCAGTTGGTGGCCAGCCGTAAATGCTAACATCTAATTCTGTAATTTGGTTATCTAAGCCTAACTCTGCAAACATTTCCATTGATTCTATGATCTCATCCGTTTGTGGCCAGTCCAATTGTATATGGGACTGATGACCAACTCCATCAATTGGAACGCCTTGTTCTAATAAATCCCTTACAAGGTTATATAGTAAATCTGCTTTTTGACCTGCGTGTGTATTGTAATCATTGATATACAGTTTGGCATCTTCTCCAGCGTATTTTCTTACTGTTTTAAATGCAGTTTTGATGTAGTCAGTTCCAGTAATTTGATACCATTTACTCTCACGTAACCCTCTGTCATTACTAGCGTATTCATCAATGACTTCGTTAGCGACATCCCAGTAATCTACTTCGTCTCTATAACGCAAAACAATTTTCTTAATGTGCTTTTCTAGTCGTTTTCAAAAGTAATTTTTTGTTTTTTCGCGTTGTTTAGGGTCAGTCTCTTCAACCATTGGGTTTCCTTTCCTGTCTAAGAAGAACCATTCTGGAACTTGGCTGTGCCAAACGAGTGCGTGAAAGCGGAGCTTCATGTCGTTTTTCCTTTGCGAATTTAACAATTTTATCCGCCTCTTCAAAGTTAAATTTTCCTTCTTCAGGTTGGATATTAATGGGCTTCATAACGTTTTTCAGCGGTAATGCTGTTATAGTGGTGCTTTAACATTTCGCCATGTGTTCCTTCTAATTGATATGGTTCAACAGCTGCACCGATCTCAAATGAATCTTCATAACGCTCTTTCAAAGGTTCAACCTCTAATCCGTGAGGTGCAGAATCAGCAGTCGTGATGTGGTTCATGCTGAATGGCAGTACTAAACTTAAAGCCATTGTAGTTATAAAAGTCTTTTTGATCCTTTTGTGCATCAAAACAACTCCTTTTAAAGTTATGAAAGGGCTTACATTATTGCTGCAAAATAAACCTCCTTTCATATTAAAGTAGCCCTTATGAAGAGAGGTGTTTATCGAAATTTTCTGTCTAAATCTATTTTTCATTATACTGGCGAAACTTAATTTGTCCATTGGATGAACAAAGTTTTTATAAAAATAAGTCAATTGTAATAGTGTTATTTAACTAGTTAGAACTGTATAAGTAGTTCGTTGATAGTATCTTTGTGAAGTCAAGATCGGTGGTAATGGTGCCCCATGTAGACTTGCGGGGTGTGCTTGTGTCTCAAAGCATACACCTAAATACTTTTTGCCAGTTTGTTGATTAACCTGAACTTGATCATCAATATTATTTCCAGAGTATAAAATCATTCCTGGCTGATTTGTCTCGATTAACAACCGACGTCCTGATTGTGGTTCTACAACTTGAATAGTTGGGTTCTCATCAAATATAAAGTAGTGATCATAGCCTCCACCAGCTATTTGATGCTGTTCATGCTTAGACAACATTCCTTCTTTTAAAGTCCGACCTTGGGTGAAATCAAAGGTATTACTAGCATCGAGTAATTGCCCTGTTGGGATTAAGTCTGAGTTTAGTTCAAGCATCTTGGAAGAAGTGAACGTTACATGATGATTCTCGGCCGTTTGTTTCGCATTGCCCGTTAAGTTGAAATAAGTATGATTAGTTAAAGCTATTGGTGTTTCTTGATTTGGATGTCCTTCGTATTCAATCGTTAATTGATTGTCGTTTTGAAAGCGTATAAGTCACTATTATATCAACATTCCCAGGATATCCGTCTTCTGATCTATTTGCTTTAGTTTTCATTTTAACGCTAACGGCATTTTCTTTTGCGAAAGACGTTGCCTCCCACAAGTGGTGGTGCAATCCTTTGCTTCCACCATGCAAGTGATGTTGACCATCATTTTTCTCAAGGTTATAAGTGTTATTGCCTATTGAAAAAGTTGATTCCTTAATGCGACCTGCGACTCTTCCGATGACAGCCCCTAAAAATAATGGGTTCTCTTCATACATTTCGTAATCATCATAACTAAAACAATATTTTTGAGATTTCCGTTTTGATCTGGAGCTAACCATTTGGTAATAGTGGCACCATAGTTCAAAAGACTAATTGATATTCCATGGTCATTGGTCAATGTATACTCCGTCCATTTATTGAGAACGTTTCGTTGTTCGATTTCCATAATTTACCACCCAAATGTCATATTTGTCCCGTTCGTTAAACTAATCATTAGAAAATTTTCAATGGTAAAAGCACTGACTCCCAGTGAAGCAGAATAACTATTTAATGTTGAAAATTGAAGCGATAGATCGTCATGGAAAAAAGAGAGTAAGTTGTGCTTTAGTTTTCGGTCCAATGAAGGCTTGATCCAATTGTTAGCCATAGCTAAGCGATTACCGATAATGATTTGTTCTGGATTAAACGTGTTGATAATATTAGTAATTCCTATTCCGAGCAGTTCACCTATATCAGAAAAGATTTGATTAGCCATGGCGTTTCCTTGTTCTGCTAAATGTGTGAGATTTTCAAGTGTTGCTTCTTCTTTTGAAATTCCTGACTCCATCGCTTTTTCGATAATTGTTTGTTCTGAAGCGTAAAGCTCCCAGCACCCACGATTACCACATCTGCACAGTTTACCATCTAACTCAATGGTCATATGCCCCATCTCTCCAGAAAAGCCGTTGTCACCTTTGTACAGCTGACCATTTATAATGAGTCCAACTCCAATACCGATTCCTGCACTAATGTAGGCGATGTTATCGTGTCCTTTCCCAACGCCGTAAATTTTTTCTCCGTATGCGCCAGCATTTGCTTCGTTTTCAATCGTTACAGGAACCTTGAATGTACTTTCCATATGCTCTTTTAATGGAGCGTTACTCCACCCTAGATTTGGAGCTAATAATACAGTTCCGTTCTTGTGAACAACGCCAGGAACACCGACACCAATTCCAACTAAACCGTAAGGAGTAGGCTGTATACTAGTTTTAAGGTGATCAACAATGGAACGAACTTGAGCCATGACGTTTTTTAAAATCGTGGTCGTTTAGGGTAATTTTCTTTTCAGTCAAGATCTCACCATTTAGATTGGTTAATATACCTAATAAATAATTTACGCCGATATCTATTCCTATTGAATAGCCAGCGTTTGAATTGAATAGAAGCATAATCGGACGTCTGCCGCCAGATGATTGCCCTGGACCTGTTTCAGTTACGATCTTATCTTCCACTAGTTCGTTAACTAAAGAAGAGACAGTTCCTTTATTAAGTTGAGTTCTTTCTGCAATGGATGCCCGAGAAATGGGGGGAATAGTTTTTAATTGCCTCAAGCACTAGTGATTTGTTTCCCTTTTTGACTTCATATTGATTAAACGTCTTACTACTGAAATTATACATGTTAATCTCCTTTAACAACTTTGATTAATGCTTATTATACTATCAAATTTAAAATATTTAAATAACTTTGTTTAGCCACTAGACAAACTAAGTTGGTATTGTTATACTTTAGTTAAAATTCAGAATTTTTTCAAGGGGGATTTTTTAGGATGAAAAGGAAAGCGGTTTCATTGATGGTTTTGATTATGTCGTGCTTCTTAGTGTTAACTGCTTGTTCGAATGAGGGAGAGGAAAGTAATGGTGATGGGAAAGTCATTGAATTTATGCATTTATGGCCTGAAGGGAATTCAACGGCTCATCACAATATTGTTAACGACATCATAGAAGGTTTCGAAAGTGAAAATCCTGGAGTAACGATTGACTTAGAAGTATTAAGTAATGAACAGTATAAGGAAAAAGTTCAAGTATTATCATCATCAGATGAACTTCCTGATGTCGGGATGACTTGGGCTGCAGGTTACATGGAACCATTTGTTGAAGGAGGTCAATTCGCATCCTTAAACGATATCTTAGATGGTGAATTTGGTGACCTATTTGTTCCGGGTACTGTTGATGCTTATAGTTTTGAGGACACGGCTTATGGTCTGCCTTTAGAATTAAACATCGCTCCAGTCTTTTATAACCAGGCAATTTTTGAAGAGCATGGGTTAGAGGCGCCAAAGACCTATGAAGAGTTCGTAAATGTCGTTGAGGTGTTAAGGGAAAATGACGTAGCACCAATTGCTTTAGGAAATAAGGATGCCTGGACAGGTTCATTGTGGTACATGTACTTAGCTGATCGAATTGGTGGACCAACATTATTAACAGATGCCATTAATGGTGATGAAAGCTTTACGAATGAAGCCTTTGTTAGTGCAGCTGAAGAAATTCAGAATTTAGTTGATAAGAATGCGTTCATTAAAGGTTATAACGGATTAGGTGACCAAGAAGCGAAGAGCATGTTTATCAATGAACAAGCTGCCATGTACTTAATTGGTTCGTGGGATCTTCCTAATTACACAACAAGTGAAGATGTTCCGCAAGAAGTTAGGGATTCAATTGATTATTTCAAGTTTCCTACGGTTAATGGAAACGGAGATCCAAGCAGCTTTGTAGGTGGTCCAGGTGTTGGGTTATTTGTATCTGAAAATTCCGAAGTTAAAGATGAAGCGAAAGAATTTGTTCAGTACTTTGTTGAAAACTGGGGAGAAGATGCTGTATCAAATGCGGGTGTTATTCCAGCAACAAAAGTTGACACAGATGAAGTTGAATTACATCAAATGTACATTGATGTATTAAATGACCTAAATAATGCAAGTAATATTACATTATTTGCTGATGTTCAAATGTCACCTGATGCAGCTCAGACACATCTAGATCTTATTCAGGGACTGTTTGGTAACGAAGTATCACCTGAAGAATTCGCAGAAGAACATGAGGCAGCGATGGAGTAAGAATAATATTGAAAAGGGCATGCCAAAGTTGGTATGTTCCTTTTCCACTAATACATAAAAGAAGGGCGATTCCTAATGGATAAAGTTATGTCGAACAAATTATGATTGCTCTCTATATCCTACCGGCACTTCTTATGGTTTCAGTCTTTATTTTCGTTCCAATCGTACTGACTGGGTATTATGGTCTGATGGATTGGAGTGGAATAGGGTCAATGACTTTCATTGGGCTTGAAAACTATAAAGAATTATTAGTGGATAAAAAGTTTTGGGACAGTGTTTTTCATTCGTTTTTATTAGCTGTCTTCTCGACAGCCAGCTTAGTTATTTATCTACTAATTTCAATGATTCTAGATTCTAAAATTAAGGGTAGCGATTTTTTAAGGAAAGTTTATTTGATTCCTATGTTGTTATCATCAGTAGCTATCGCTCAGTTGTGGCTGAAGATTTACCATCCTTCCAATGGGATGTTAAATAGTTTTTAGGTTTTTTGGAATAGAGAATACACCAGATTGGTTAGCTGACCCACAGATTGTCCTATATGCCATTTTCATACCAATTTATGGCAGTACGCTGGTTTTTACATTTTGATTTATTATGCGGCATTAAAGAATGTACCTAATGAATTAATTGAAGCAGCCCGTATTGATGGGGCTTCACCTCTGCAAATCGCACTTAAGGTCAAGTTGCCTTTAATTGCTGGGATTATTAAGGTCACCATTGTCTTAGCTATTGTCGGGTCATTAAAGTATTTCGACTTAATTTGGGTTATGACTGGTGGCGGTCCTAATGGTCATAGTGAGGTTATGGCCTCTTACATGTATAAAGAAGCTTTTAGTAGTAATAATTTTGGCTATGGTAGTGCGATAGCTTTCTTCTTACTGATTATCACGCTCATCACGACGTATATCATAAGAAAACTGACCTCTCATGAAAACGACGAAGTTCAATATTAGGAGTGAACTTTACTATGCGTAAAATATTGTATTTCTTACTATATTTATTTTTAGCAATCGTGGCTGTCTTTCAGATTTATCCGTTAGTTTGGTTATTAAAGTTCTCGCTAAAAGATACTAACGAAATCTTTGGTAAATCTCCATTTGCTCTTCCGGAAGATCCGAAATGGGAGAATTACTTAAAGGTATGGACAGATGGGAATATTGGTGTCTACTTTTTTAACAGTGTTTGGATTACAGTGTCTTCTATTATATTAACTATCTTAATTGCAAGTATGGCGACGTTTGCGATTACAAGAATGAAATGGAAGTTAAATGGTGTGGTATTAGGGCTTATTATGGTAGGTCTTATGATACCAGTACATTCTTCTTTAATTCCATTATTTAAAATGTTTTTAGAAGTTAACTTAATCGACCATCCGTTATCAATTGTTCTAACATATACAGCTTACAACCTACCAATCACAGTGATGATTTTGCTAGGTTTTTACTACACATTACCTCGAGAGATTGAAGAAGCAGCCATTGTGGATGGCTGTTCTATTAATAGAATGTTTTTACTGTGATTCTGCCTTTAACAACACCTGTTATTACAACGACAGTAATTATAAATATGATTTTTAACTGGAACGAATATGTCTTTGTTAACACATTTATTAGCTCTGATCGTTTTAAAACATTAACCGTAGGAATCCAAAACTTTGTCGGTCAGTATATGACAGATTGGGGAGCTATTGGTGCAACTTTAATGATTAGTGTTATTCCAATTTTAATTGCATTTATCTTTTTCAGTAACAAAATCATTGATGGTATATCAGCAGGCGCTTTAAAAGGTTAGGAGGAGTGAAATATGCCAGAAAATATGTTTTTTAATGCACATCATTCACCTATTGGGTCTTTTGCAAGTTTTACTCTAGGTTTCCCAGGAGCAGGCGGTGGTTTTGATTTAGAGATGGCAAAACCTCCTCGAAAAGTGTGTTTATCGGGCTGGAATCGTTAGAAGACGAGAACCGATACGATACTCTTCCATTTTTGAGGGTAAGGAAGATGAGAGTCTGAGATTTGATATCGAAAATCCAGATCCTAACCCAGATAAACCAGATGTCATTAAAGCGTTTAAAAAAGATCAGATTAAACGTGATTTTAACTTAGGGTCCGATACTTGGAAAGCAGGAGATTTAACTTTTACGGTTTATACTCAGGCTAAACCAATTCCAGAGCCTAATCATGCTTCAGAAGATGAGCTTAAGAAGGTGACTGTGCCAGCGGTTTTTGCTGAACTTAAGATTGATAACCGAAATGGTAAGAAACCAAGACGAGCGTTTTTGGATATGAAGGAAATGATCCGTACAGTTCAATGAGACGATTAGATGACACAAGTTCGTTGGTTGGTGTAGGTCAAGGGAGATTGACAGCCATCTCAACAAACGACTCTCAAGCGACATCTGCAATGCATTTTAGTATGGAAGATATTTTGCTAGAAAGTGATGAGGACAATTGGACATTTGGGCTTGGAACAGTAGGTGCTCTTATATTTGATGTTCCTGCTGGTGAAGTGGCAACGTATCCAATCTGTATTTCATTTTTTAGGGATGGTTGGGCAACGGTAGGCTTAGATACAACATATTATTACACAAAGTTATTTAATAATATTGAAGATGTATCCAGCTATGTATTAGAGCATTTTGATGAGTTCAAAGAACGATGTTTAGAATCTAATCAATTAATTGAATCTTCTACCTTAAATAATGATCAGAAATTTATGATGGCGCACGCTATTCGTAGTTACTATGGGAATACACAACTGTTAGAACGAGATGGAAAGCCTTTATGGGTGGTCAATGAAGGCGAATACCGCATGATGAATACATTTGATTTGACGGTTGATCAGTTATTCTATGAGCTGAAGATGAATCCGTGGGTAATGAGAAATGTTCTAGACTTATATGTTGAACGTTATAGCTACGTAGACGAAGTCAAATATCCGGACTCAAATGAAAGTCACCCAGGTGGGAGAAGTTTTACTCATGATATGGGCGTCGCAAATACATTTTCTCGTCCTGAGTATTCAGTATATGAGTTATATAACATTGATGGTTGCTTTTCTCATATGACGCATGAAGAGCTGCTTAATTGGGTATTGTCAGCTGCCACATATGTTATTAAAACCAATGATGTTGAATGGTTCAATGATAAAAAGGTCGTTTTTGAGGAGTGCTTAGAAAGCCTATTAAATCGTGATCACCCAGAAGAGTTTAAACGAAACGGTATTATGGGGTTAGATTCTTCCCGTACGAAAAATGGTGCGGAAATCACGACATATGATAGTTTAGATATTTCATTAGGGCAAAGTCGCAACAACATTTACTTAGCAAGTAAAACTTGGGCTGCTTATGTTTTGCTTAAAAATTTATTCGAACAATTTGAGGAAGGTGAACTGGCAAAAGTTGCCCAAGATCAAGCTTTAAATTGCTCAAATACAATCGTATCTCATGTGACTGACGAAGGCTTCATTCCAGCTGTCATCGAGAAAAACAATCAATCTAGAATTATTCCTGCCATAGAAGGACTTGTTTACCCTTACTATATAGGGGATACAGATGCTGTTAGCGAAGAAGGTGAGTTCGGTCAATATATTAAAGCCTTAAACGTCATCTGAATACTGTTTTAGTTAAAGGTGTCTGTCTATTTGAAGATGGTGGATGGAAGATTTCTTCAACAAGTCAAAACTCTTGGTTGAGTAAGATTTACCTTAATCAGTATATTGCAAGGGAAATATTAGGATTATCTTGGGATGAAAAAGGTCAAGCCGCTGACCGCGCTCATGTTCAATGGTTAACTCATCCTACCTTATCCATTTGGAGTTGGAGTGATCAAATTATAAATGGTGAAATATCCGCAAGTAAATACTATCCGCGTGGTGTGACAAGTATTCTGTGGTTGGATGAGTCAAACTGATTGCTTTTTCACCAAAACTTGTTTCGTAGCATCCATGACAAAAAACGTGTTGAGCCAGGCAAAGACACTAACATTAAAAAAGAAAGCAATGCCAGGGATGAAATAGTAGATGACAAGTAAAGAACCTAAACTAAGTAGTAATAACAGATTTTGAATCGGACTGATGAGCATTATGAATAGAGCGTTTTTTAAGATACCTAATAGTGGCAGATCAAAAGTGTTATAAGTTGGTATGATATATAACAATGTCATGCCAACTAAGAAAGAGATTCCCCAAAAGGTAGATGTACCAATTGAAAAGCTCCTTGCTCGACAATAAATAATAGGTTAATAAATGCTATTAATATGAGAGGGAGTACGATTAAAATGAGTTTGTTTGAGGTTAAGAAAACATACTTATAATGCTTCCAAAACTCTTGGTGTAATTTGAAATTATAATCGCCTTGAATCCACTTTTTAGATATGGCGTAAAGCGTAACAGTTGAAGGGAGTATTCCAAGCACCACTCCGCCTAATAAGGTGAATACAGCCCATAAAAGGTTCATATACACAAGGCTCATAATCCAATTAGTCAGTTGGTAGATTGATTGAATAAACTGTTTCATCGCTTGGAATCCCCTTTATTTTCTAGAAGTCTTTTAACTATTATATCGAAATTTTGAACTAGTGAAAAATTTATTTAATAGAAAGGGAGAATGAGTAATGGGTTATTTTGAACAATTTCCACAAGTAAAATACGAAGGTATTCAGTCCCAAAATCCATATGCTTTTAAATATTATAATCCAGGTGAGCGAGTTGGCGACAAGACAATGGAAGAGTGGTTAAGATTCTCCGTTGCTTATTGGCATACATTTACAGCTAATGGTGAAGACCCATTTGGTGCAGGTACGATGGTTCGCTCTTGGGATCACCTGGATGGAATGGACCGTGCTAAGGCGCGTGTTGAAGCGGCATTTGAATTTTTTGAGAAAATGCAGGTTCCTTACTTTTGCTTTCATGATATTGATGTGGCTCCAGAAGGCGATACATTAAAGGAAACGTTTGATAACTTAGATGAAATCGTAGGTATGATTAAAGAATACATGAAGAATAGCCGTACCCAGTTGTTGTGGAATACAGCAAACATGTTTACACACCCCCGCTTTACTCATGGAGCAGCAACGTCTAGTAATGCAGATGTGTTTGCCTTTGCGGCAGCTAAAGTTAAAAAGGGTTTAGAGATTGGTAAAGAATTAGGCGGTCAAAACTACGTGTTCTGGGGAGGGCGTGAAGGTTATGAGACCCTCCTTAATACGGACATGAAATTTGAGTTAGATAATTTGGGACGCTTTTTCCATATGGCGGTTGATTATGCTAAAGAAATTGGATTTGACGGTCAATTTTTAATTGAGCCAAAACCGAAAGAGCCGACGAAACATCAGTATGACTTTGATGTCGCTTCTGGTCTTGCTTTTTTAAGAACTTATGGATTAGAGGACTACTTTAAATTTAATATTGAAGCCAACCATGCGACATTAGCTGGTCATACGTTTGAACATGAACTACATTATGCACGTGCAAATGGACTCTTAGGTTCGGTGGATGCGAACCAAGGCGATTTACTTCTAGGTTGGGATACGGATGAATTTCCAACTGATTTATATTCCACGACTTTAGCTATGTATGAGATCTTGAAAAAACGGCGGGCTTGGTACAGGTGGTCTTAACTTTGATGCCAAATTAAGACGTGGATCTATAGCTGATGAGGATTTATTCCACGCTCACATTGCTGGGATGGATAGTTTCGCAGTTGGCCTCAAAGTAGCTCATAAACTACTTGAGGATCGAGTGCTAGAAGGGATTATTGACGACCGTTATTCTAGCTACCAAAAGGGATTGGCAAAGACATAGTTAATGGAGAAACAGATTTTAAGAAATTGTATGAGTATGCGTTAGAACATGACCAAATTGAAAATAAATCAAATCATGTAGAACAAATCAGAGCAAAGATTAACCAGTATCTACTAACGGCATTCGCCTAATATGTTGGCTAACCTAATTGGGTTAGCCTTCACATTTTTAGAGGAGGGATCAACATGAGTTATGTCATTGGAGTTGACTTAGGAACAAGCGCTGTAAAAGTTTTACTTGTGAATCGGCAAGGTGAGGTCGTTTCGGAGTCCTCTTGTGATTACCCATTAATTCAAGAAAAGGCAGGGTATAGTGAGCAAAAACCAGAGGATTGGGTTAGTGGGACTAAGAAAGCCTTAGCTCAATTAGTTAAACAAGCTCAAGTGCCTAGTGAACAAATCGAAGGAATTAGTTTTTCCGGACAGATGCACGGTCTAGTCTTATTAGATGAAAATCGTCAAGTACTTAGGAACGCCATTTATGGAATGATACGAGAACAACTAAACAATGCCAAGAAATCTATGATTTAGTCGGTAAGGAACGATACATAGAGCTAACTAAAAATCTTGCTTTGGAAGGGTTCACGTTGCCGAAAATATTATGGGTGAAGTCGAATGAATCTCATATATTTGAACAGGCAGCGAAGTTCGTTTTGCCAAAAGATTATTTGAGGTACCGAATGACTGGTCAAATTCATATGGACTATTCAGATGCAGCGGGAACAGGGATGCTAGATTTAAATAAAGGTGAATGGAGTTCTGAAATTGCTAGCGCAGTTGGTCTTGATGAAAGTTTATGTCCGGAATTGGTCCACTCACACAAATATGTTAGTCAGTTGAATGAAGAGTTTGTAGAGGAGACAGGGTTGAGTGCTAAAACAAAAGTATTTGCTGGTGGTGCTGATAATGCGTGTGGGGCTATTGGGTCAGGAATATTAGGAGAAGGTAAAACGATGTGTAGTATTGGAACATCAGGGGTCGTATTATCTTATGAAGACGATTCGACAGCGACTTATGATGGAAAAGCTCACTTTTTTAACCATGGTAAGGAAGAAGCATACTACGCAATGGGTGTGACCTTATCAGCTGGGTACAGTCTTAACTGGTTTAAAGAAACCTTTGCCAAGGAGTTAAGTTTTGAAGATTTATTAGCTGATGTTGATCAAGTTCCCGTTGGAAGTCGAGGACTATTATTCACCCCTTACCTTGTCGGAGAACGTACACCTCATGCAGATGCTCAGATTCGAGGGAGTTTTATCGGAATGGATAGCTCTCACGAAATAAAAGATTTCGCAAGAGCTGTTATGGAGGGCATCACGTTTTCGCTAAACGAAACCATAGAGATGTTCCGAGAACGAGGGAAAACAATAGACACAATTTACTCCATTGGCGGAGGGGCTAAAAATCAAGAGTGGATACAAATTCAAGCGGATATTTTTAATGCTAATATTGTAAGACTGACAAGTGAACAAGGTCCTGGCATGGGTGCGGCACTACTAGCAGGGTATGGACTCGGATGGTATCAAAGTCTATTGGAAGGAGCTTCTAATTTAATAGAGGTTAAGGATGAGATTAAGCCTATTCCAGAAAATGTTGAGAAGTATCGAAGGTTATTTGATCTATATAAGAACGTATACTACCAGACAAAGTCAATTAATGATGGTTTAGTAGATTTTCGTTAGTAAAAATTGAATAGAGGCAGGCTTAAATATTATTGTCGGTTTACTGACCATACGAATAAGCATTGATTATAGAACTGTGTGTGACATAGCAGGTAAAGGTATTACAGATGAAAAAAGTTTAATTGAAGCGATCAGGCAAGGTGTCGAATTAGCACCGAAAAATTAATAGAGTATGATTTAGAACTTGGAGTATTATTAAAGGCTCCAAGTTTTTGTTTAATAATATTAAATAATACTTTAATAAAATTAAAGTTTATGTTAATGTAATATTATAAAATATTTAGGAGGATCAGACATGGAAGCTAGAGATGTACCACAATGGATCCTTGCGCTTGAATATGAAGATCTAGAGTTTATTAAGAAGTTTACAATGAACTCAGGCTCTTTGAAGGAAGTTGCAAAACTATATAATGTCTCCTACCCTACCGTTCGACTTAGATTAGATCGTATGATACAAAAAAATTGAGGTAAGTGAGAGTAGGGAGGACGATGAGTTTGTAGAATTTATTAAAAAGTTATCTATTGATGATGAGGTAAGTCTTGAAGCAGCTAAGTTAATAATAGATAAGTATAGAAAAGAAAAGGGGGATTTGTGAGTGAGTTATACGATTGGAGTGTTGATAGCCTTAATTATTGTGGCAACTCAATATTTTCTGTCAAGAACAGAAAATGCATATTTTGGTGGCATTATTCCATTAGTGTATGTGGTGAGTATCTTTATTTTGTGGCAACAAGAATATGGTTTAATGATATAACTAATGGTGAATTTTTAAGAGTTATAATTCTAGGAACAATCATCTTACTTTCGATTTGGGCAAATGGAAGATCATCTTTAAAATCTAAAAGAGAGCGTGAATTAAATCAAATGAAAACAATGGATATGAAATGAACAAAACTTGGAGTTAATTTGGCTCCAAGTATTTTTATAAAAAAGAGGATTTCCTGTTTCAATATGGAATTGGAAAGTAATGGGAGGTGCAGACATGTTCATTTCTAAAGGTCAGGATTCTAAAGATTTAGCGTTAACAGTTTATAACCAGAACTTCGCAGTGGTAAAAGACAAGCGTTCGTTCGAAGGATATAACAAAGAGACTCAAATCCGATTTGAAGATGTGTCTGAGAAGATTGAAACGGATTCCATTATAGTAGATGGACTTCAGATTAAAGAGCTTAATTATGACCACGATCTGGTCGATAAGGTGAAGCTGCTTAAGAAGTACATCGGGGAAATGGTTCAGTTAGTGGACCCAAAGTCTAAACACAAAGAATTTTATCGTCTTTTAAGTGCGGAGCAAGGGCTAGTACTTGAGCACCTTGAGACTGGAGAGATTATATTAAATCCACCTGAGGAGAATTTGACTTTGCCGAAACTACCAAATGGACTCATTATTAAGCCTTCATTGATTTGGGAGGTTGAGAAGGCTGACGTTGATGAGGTTCATGTGACGTATACGACTGGTGGTCTTAAGTGGAAAGCGAATTATGTGATTCATTTAAATGGGGACTCGTTTGATTTAACGGCTTGGGTGTTACTACATAATCAGTCAGGGACGAACTTTGAAAATGTTCGTTTGAAGCTCATTGCAGGTGATGTTAATCGAGTTGAGGACGTTATCGCATTACCACCTGTACAAGAAAATTCACTATATTCTTATGCTGAAATGCCTGCTTTTGAGGAAAAGAGCTTCTCGGATTTTCACCTATACACTCTTCAAGGGAAAACAACTTTGAAGAATCAACAAGAGAAACAAATTACGTTATTTGAAGCGGCAGAAGTTCCGTTTGAGAGGTATTATCGGTATTCTTATAACGATGAAAAGGCAGATATCATGCTGAAATTTCATAATGGTGAAAAACAACACTTAGGTATGCCTTTTCCGGCTGGTAAGGTCAAAGTTTATGACGAAGACCAAGAGGATGGTAGCTTAGAGCTGATCGGCGAAGACCTCATTGACCATCAAGCCAAAAACACAGATATTGAACTGAACCTTGGTCAGGCGTTTGATATTGAATGCAAAAGCCGCGAGGTGGATGCATATAAACACGGAATCTATGAATATAAAGAATATGAGTATGTCATTAACAATCATAAAGATGAAGAGGCCCAGATGAAAATTAACCATTCGATTTATAAGCGAGGCTGGGAAATGGTTGAGTCAAGTCACAAGTATGAAAAGCTCAATAGTGGAGAAATAGAGTATAACGAAACCGTCGCTGCCAATGAAACACTTAAAATTACGTTTAGATATAGAGTTGATATTAGCCGTACGGTTAAGTTTGAATAAGTGAGGTGCTGATTATTCCAATTAAACGCGTTTATTTAATTGCCAATTTAGCAAGTCTACCAGCTCATTTGTTTTTCATACTCATGTTGTTGCTTGGTGCAAGCTTGACAGATCCGCATTCTAATCTACTTCTTGATGTGATTTTTTACGCTTTATTGATGAATGCACTTAATTTTGCCCTACTGGTGATCTTTCATATTAGTAAGAAAGATTCTGAATCGAGGAAAGAGAACTACTTCGCTTTTGCGGTGGGCTCTGCCATTGTATTATTTGTTTATCTAAATATGGGATTTTCGACAATTTAGGGGAAGAATATTTTGGCGGAATGTAATGGTTATCAGTATCAGTGGCCAAGGAAAGATATCTGGTCAGGAGTTTGGTCAAAGGATGGGAAGAAATGTGCGAACTGCGGGGAGCGACAGTACATATCCAGTACTACGCAGCGGTTTTTGACAGTAGGTTATATAGACGTTCTATTTGTGCTCATGTTTCCGTTGGTCATCATCTTCTTCCCACATAAGGTTAAACTCAGCAATTAGCAAGAAGGGCTGTTGGATAAATGTGTAGACAAACTGGCCGTAAAAATTGAGAAAGGGGCCGAAAAGTTGGCAAAACAGGCCGTTAAATTTCAAAAAAGGGCCGATAAATCTCAAAAAGAGGCCGTTAATCTTTGAAAACAGGCCGTAAGTTTTCGAAAAGGGGCCGTATCATTTTCAATGACTGGAGAAAAACTGCAAGATAAATCAGAGAAACCGACCGATAAAATTTTATAAGAGGGGGATTTTGTATGGCAGAAGTCTGTAAGGAATGTGGGAATGATGAGTTCAATCAAGGGAGATTGGGGAATGGGACGACTGCGGTAACGCCTTTGAACAAGGTCATGGGGAGTTCGTTCATGACGTTGACGTTTTGTAGTCAATGTGGTGAGGTGTCATCTATGAAAGTGGATAAGCCTGAAAAGTTTAGGTAGAACTTCTAATTGATCAAATAAGCCCAAACGTCCAAGCCGTAGTTGGTTTTGGGCTTTTTTTTTTAAAATAGTAATACTATATTTTACCAATAATGACGGAAAATTAAGATGAAACGTGGTACGATAGAGGTACGTAAGTCGTGTACATAGTATAAATAAGCTTTGCAAAGCTACAATAAGTTTATGATGTTATACGATTGGTGTAATACTTTTATATTATTTTTGCGTATGTATTGAATTCTATACCGTCCAGATAGTATAGTAACCTTTAGTAGAATTAATCTTTTGGGCTGAGGATGATGACATTGGCTAAGGAATCAAGGAGAGTCGCGATTTTAGAGGCGGCTTCGTCAATTGTGAGTGAAAAAGGTATATTTAATTTAACGTTAGAGGCTGTTGCGAAAGAGGCTGGGATTAGTAAAGGTGGGCTTTTGTACCACTTTCCCTCTAAAGAGGCGCTTGTTCAGGGAATGGTTGAACACTTAGCGCATAACTATCGTAGTAAGATTGCTCGGAATGTAGAAGATGACCCGTTAGATCGTGGTAAATGGACAAGAGCGTTCTTAAATGTAACGTTTAATCAGGGGTATCCGAATAAGGATATGCATGCGGGTTTACTTGCGGCGAAGGCTGTTAATCCTAAGTTGATGTTACCGCTATACCAGGCTTACGAGGAGTGGCAGACGAATATTGAGAACGACGGTTTAGATCCTATTGATGCGACGATTATTCGACTTGCGACAGATGGGATTTGGTTAGCTGAATTATTGGAGCTTTACAATATCGATGATCAGAAGAAAAAGGCTGTTTATAAACGGCTACATGAATGGATTCAGGATCTTTATTTAGATGCTGAGAAGAAGAAAAAAGAAGAAAACTAGACTGTAAATACAGTTTTTAATTTTATATTATTGATGCTTAAAAGCCCGCTAAATGCGGGCTTTTTTATGTCTTAAATACTTGATTAAATAATTGTTTTTAAAAAGAGTGTTGATATTAAACCGTCTAGATGGTATAGTAACAAACGGATTGAAAAACCGTCCGTACGGTATAGTAATAAGTAGCGCGATTTTTAACATTTAGGAGGTTCAGCATGAGTCAAAAAGTGATGCTTACAGCAGCGGTTACAGGCGCTGGGGATACAACTACGAAAAATCCAAACGTTCCAGTAACTCCGAAAGAAATTGCAGAATCAGCGATTGCGTCTGCGAAGGCTGGAGCAACAGTTGCTCACGTTCACGCTCGTGATCCTGAGACAGGTGGTATCAGTCATAACATTGATCATTACCGTGAAATTGTGGATCGTATTCGTGAATCTGAAACAGACGTGATTATTAATATTACATCTGGCGGTGGTGGTGACTTTATTCCAAGTCTTGATACACCTGCAGCTGGAGGAGATGGAACAGATATTCAGACGCCATCTGAACGTCATGAGCCAGTTGGGGAGCTTTTGCCGGAGATGTGCACACTTGATTGCGGAAGTACGAACTTTGGCAACATGATTTACATGAGCCCGACAGACTGGTTAAGAGAGCAAGCGAAATTAGTACAAGACAGTGGCGTTAAGCCGGAATTAGAATGCTTTGATACGGGGCATGTTCGTTTTGCGAATCAGTTAGTTAAAGAAGGTTTAATTGATGGCGGTCCGATGTATCAGTTCTGCCTGGGTATTCCTTGGGGAGCTGAAGCGGATGTTGAGACAATTTCGTATATGAAAAGCCGTCTTCCTGAGAACGCACATTGGTCAGCATTTGGTATTGGACGTATGCAGCTTCCGATGGTGACTCAAACGGCGCTCTTAGGTGGAAACGTTCGAGTGGGGTTAGAAGATAATATCTACCTTAAGAAAGGTGTTCTAGCTTCGAACGAATCACTCGTTGAACAAGCCGTTAAACAATTACACACAAATAATATTGAAGTCATGACTCCTGCCGAGGCAAGAGAGGCTTACAACTTAAGGAAATAGGAGGTCAGGCGAATGGCAAGTGAATCAAAGAAAGTTGCGGTCATCGGAACTGGCGTCATCGGAAATGGCTGGATTACGCGTTTTCTAGCAAATGGCTTTGACGTGGTCGCTTTTGACCCGGCTGAAGGAGCGGCAGAAAGAACCAGAGATACAGTAGAGCGTGCTTGGGAATCAGTTAAAGCTCTTGGACTTAAAGAAGGCGCATCTAAGGATCGTCTAACATTTGTTTCGACTTTAGAAGAAGCAGTTCAAGATGCGGACCTAATTCAAGAGAACGTCCCAGAACGTGTTGAGCTAAAGCAATCTGTTTTAAGAGATATAGATATAAGTTCGAAATCAGATGCTGTAATAGGTTCTAGTACGTCAGGCATTAAGCGACTGTACTTCAAGAAACATTAGAAAATCCTGAAAAGATAGTCGTTGCACACCCTTTTAACCCAGTATATATTTTGCCGTTAGTTGAAATTGTAGGCGGAGAGTCTACGAGTCAAGAAACGGTTGAGAAAGCCTATAAGATTTATGAATCAGCGCAAATGAAGCCGATGATTATAGATAAAGAGATTGAAGGCTTCATTGCAGACCGTTTAATGGAAGCTCTATGGCGTGAAGCGTTACACCTTGTTAATGACGGTATTGCGACAACTGAAGAAGTAGATAAAGCAATTACGTATGGAGCAGGTCTTAGATGGGCTCAGATGGGGCCGTTTATGACATTTCACTTAGCTGGAGGAGACCAAGGGATGCGCCACATGCTTGAACAGTTCGGTCCTGCATTAAAATTACCTTGGACGAAGCTTGAAGCACCTGAGTTAACAGATGAACTTAAAGAGCGTGTTATTAACGGATGCGAGAGCTTCGCAGATGATCGTTCAGTTGCAGAGCTTGAATGTAAACGTAATGAATTTTTAGTGAAATTGATTGATCTAGTTGAAGATTATTGGCCTTAAGAGGTGAAAGTTATGTCTACCCCCTTTAAATATAACGTAAGCGTCATAGAGCAGTGGGTCGATTATAACGGCCATATGAATGACGCCGCGTATGCAGAAGTATTCAGTCGTGCTGTGGATGCCTTGATGGGCCACCTCGGCATTACTGAAGAAGTAATTCAAGAAAAACAATATACGATTTTTACATTAGAAACGCATCTATGTTATCTAAATGAGGTTCACCAAGGTGAATCGTTAACGGTTGAATGGCAGTTACTTGACCATGATGTTAAAAGGCTCCATGCCTTCTTTTCCATGAAAAACACAATGGTGACTTGGTCGCAACAAGTGAACAAATGCTCATGGGCATGGATCAAGGTCAAGGAAAGCCTGCGCCATTTTTATCATTTATTCAAGAAAAGATAGATGACGTTTGGAGAGAGCATGAACATTTAGAAAAACCGAAACAGGCAGGGAGAGTTATAGGGATTCGCAGGAAGTAATTCTCCTTCTTGCTTGTACATAAAAGGAGAATGTTTATGAGTAATATTGAAATCAAAAATCTAACAAAAGTCTTTGGATCACATCCAAAACAGGGCTTAAGAATGTTAGAAGAAGGATATTCAAAAGACGACATTTTAGAACAAACCGGTAACACTGTTGGAGTTAACAAAGCTTCATTTGAAGTTAAAAACGGTGAGTTCTTCGTCATTATGGGTCTATCTGGTAGTGGTAAATCTACCCTAATCCGTTTAGTTAATCGCCTTATTGAGCCGACTGATGGTGAGGTATTAATTGACGGTGAAGATATTACGAAAATGAAACGAGACCAATTAATTGAAACACGTCGCCAAAAGCTTGGAATGGTATTTCAAAATTTCGGGTTATTCCCACACCGTACAGTTGTCGGAAACGTTGCTTATGGTCTTGAAATACAAGGCGTTGGTAAAGAGGAACGTGAAAAGAGAGCACAGAAGTCGATTGAAGATGTTGGCTTAAAAGGCTATGAAAATAGCTACCCGAATGAACTGAGTGGCGGTATGCAGCAGCGAGTTGGTTTAGCGAGGGCACTTGCGAATGATACGGATATCTTGCTTATGGATGAAGCTTTCAGTGCATTAGATCCTCTTATTCGTAAAGAAATGCAGGATGAGTTACTTAAGCTTCAAAATAAATTAGATAAAACAATCTTATTTATCACTCACGATTTAGATGAAGCATTAAAATTAGGTGACCGCATTGCGATCATGAAAGATGGACAGATTGTTCAGGTTGGTTCTTCAGAAGAAATCCTTGAGAATCCTGCTAACCAATATGTCAGCAATTTCGTTAAAGACGTTGACCGTTCTAAGGTGCTCGATGCGCAGGCTGTTATGAGAAAGCCAGAAGTGTTAACGACTTATAAAGATGGCCCGCGTATGGCCGTTAGAAAAATGGAGGAAGTAGGGGCATCAAGTATTTTGTGGTAGATCGTGAAGATAACTTTAAAGGTTTACTTACGATTGATGATGCGATTAATGCTTATAAGAATGATATTTCGATGGAAGAAGTTTTAGTTACGGATGTCCATCAAACAACGCCTGAGACGCCGCTTAACGATTTAATCGGTGTTGCAGCAGATGCTAAGTATCCAATTGCTGTCGTAGAAGACGGTAAACTCTTAGGGATTGTATCTCGAGTCTCTATTCTTTCAGGACTCGTTCTTGGAAAAGAGAAAGCTGAGGTGACAAGCTAATGGATTACTTTTACTTACCATTAGAAAAATGGACGAATGAGTTTGTAAATGGTTGGTTTTTGCCGACGTTTAGTAATACATTTGATGCCATGAGTAATGGGTTGAATGCTTTCATCAATAGTGTGACAGATGTCCTTTTATTCATACCTGCAGAATTATTTACGTTAATCTTAGCCATCATTGCTTGGAGATTTGCAGGAAAAGGTATGGCGTTTTTACCGTAATAGGTTTTCTATTTATTGGATCTGTCGACATATGGGAACAATCGATGCAAACATTATCTATTGTTATTGTGGCAACATTTGTGTCATTAGTAGTCGGTGTTCCGATTGGGATATTTAGTGCACTTAATAACCATGTACAAAACACGGTTCGACCAGTTTTAGACTTCATGCAGACATTACCAAGCTTTGTTTATTTAATTCCTGCGGTACTATTATTTGGTCTTGGAGGTGTACCTGCGGTTATTGCGACGTTTATTTTCGCAGCACCACCTGCAGTTCGTATGACCAATCTAGGTATTCGCAGTGTATCTAAAGAAGTTGTTGAGGCATCACGTGCGTTTGGTTCAACTAAAAGTCAGTTACTTTTTAAAGTTCAACTTCCACTAGCTGTTCCAAGCATCATGGCAGGGGTTAACCAAACGATTATGTTGTCATTATCGATGGCGGTTATCGCTTCGATGATCGGTGCGCCAGGTCTAGGTGCATCTGTTTTAACAGCTATTTCTCGAGTGAACATAGGTTTAGGTTTAGTAAGTGGTTTAGGAATTGTTGTACTAGCGATTGTTCTTGACCGGATCACTCAAGGGTTAGGTCAAGGTAAAGCATAAATAAATTAGGAGAGGGAGATTACATGAGAAAGTTTATATTAACATTAATGGCAGTAAGTCTAGTTGTATTAGCAGCATGCGGTTCTAATAATGAAGAAGGTAGCAGTGCTGAAGGTAGCGATAAAGCTGAGGAAAAAGGAACAATTACATTTGCGGTAACGCCATGGACTAGTACTGTACCACCGACTAAAGTGGCTGGACTAATTATTGAAGAAATGGGTTATACAGTTGAAGAAACTCAGGCAGATGTAAGTTCGACATTTGTTGGGCTTTCACGTGGTGATTTAGATGTATTCATGGATTCATGGATGCCAGCACACCAATATCAATATGAGGAATATAAAGATTCTATCGAAAAAGTCTCCATTAGCTATAAAGATGCTGATTCAGGTCTAGTTATTCCAACTTACGTGGAAGGTATTGAGAAAGTAAGTGACTTAAAGGGTCGTGAAGATGAGTTTGGTAATAAAATATATGGCATTGAAGAAGGCGCTAGTGCGACTAAAATGATGCGTGATTTAATTAAAGAGGCTGATCTTGACTTAGAGCTTGTAACATCATCAGAAGGTGGAATGTTAGCTCAAGCTCAAAGAGAGATGAGTCAAAATAATCCAGTTATTTTCTATGGCTGGAGACCACACACAATGTTTAATAAATTCGATATTAAAGTGATTGAAGATGACTATGGTTACTTTACACCTTCTGACGTTCATGTTTTAGCAAATAAAGACTTAAAAGAAAAAGCGCCAGATGTATATAAGTTCTTACAAAACTGGAGTATTCCTTTAGAAGATGTAGAAGCAATGATTGTTAAAATTGAAGATGGACAAGATCCGCGTGAAGTTGCACAAGAGTGGATTGATAATAATCAAGATAAAGTTAACAAAATGTTAGGTAAGTAATATTTGATGAAAAGGTCTGTATCCATAAGATGCAGGCCTTTTGCTACTTGGAGGGATTTTAATGAGTGAACAAGTCGTTATCGAACGTGATGTCCCGTGTCAGCTTAGGGACGGAGTAACTTTGTATGCAAATGTTTATCGGCCTGAGAGTGAAGGAGAATACCCAGTTCTGTTAACTCGCCTTCCTTACAATAAAAATCTACCAAATTTCTCCCATCGTTATATTGATCCAATTCGAATGGCGTTGGATGGTTATGTCGTCATCATTCAAGACGTGCGAGGGCGATTTAGTTCTGAAGGTGACTTTAAACCATTCGCACAAGAATTAGAAGATGGCTATGACTCTGTAGAATGGGCAGCATCTCTTCCTTATAGTAATGGCAAAGTGGGAATGTTCGGCCTGTCGTATTATGGTTTTACTCAGATGTTTGCTGCCATGGCTAAGCCTCCTTCACTTAAAGCAATTTTCCCAGCTTTTACAGGTCACAATATTGATCGTGATTTATCTAAGCGAGGTGGTGCCTATGAGCTAGCAAAGCTTGAGACGTGGATGCTAGATTCGGTTGCGCCAGACTACTTGAAGAGAATACAAGATTCAGAGACTTTTCAGAAAACGTCTCAAGAGCTGATTGCAGACTTAGATCACATACTAGATTGGCACAGTCATTTTCCATTTAAAGACTGGTCACCTGTCATGAAACATCCAGAATTACAAGAGTTGTATAAAGCTTATATTTATGGTGAGTTATCAGTAAATGACCGTGCATCGATCGGTGATGTGAACGTACCTGGTTTTCATATGGCAGGATGGTATGACTGCTTCTTACAAGCAACGATTCATAATTTTTCTGAATTAGAAAAGCAAGGAAAGGACGATCAGCAGCTCATTATTGGACCTTGGGGACATGGCGTGTTCACTCCTTACTTTGGTGAACGATACTTTGGTCTTAAAGCCTCTGGGGACTTAATTGATGGAGTTGATGATGTCACATCCCTTCATTTGAAATGGTTTGATCACTGGCTAAAAGATGACCAGACTGAGGTTTTTGAAGAGGATGCACCTATTAAACTATTCGTGATGGGGGCAAATGAGTGGAGAAGCGAGTATGAGTGGCCATTAGCGCGTACGAACTATAAGCCATTGTATTTACACAATCACGGTCAATTAAGTTTTGACAAACCGACAGAGTCTGCGCTCG
The DNA here is from genome assembly GCF_001311865.1 of Piscibacillus salipiscarius JCM 13188. Classification (GTDB taxonomy): domain Bacteria; phylum Bacillota; class Bacilli; order Bacillales; family Alkalibacillaceae; genus Piscibacillus; species Piscibacillus salipiscarius. The sequence goes on along the minus strand of NZ_BBCD01000004.1, from coordinate 77,126 downwards.
ATTCTTACGTTTATGATCCTGACAACCCTGTTCCGACAAAAGGTGGACCATCATTATTCATTCATGGTATAAATACGGGACCATTAGATCAAAGAGAGGTTGAAAAGCGAGAGGATGTTCTAGTTTATACTAGTGCTCCTTTAGGCGAAGACATTGAAGTAACAGGTCCGGTTAAGTTTAAATTATACGCTTCAACAGATGTAGTGAATACTGATTTTGTGGTTAAATTAACGGACGTACTACCAGACGGTAAATCTATTAATGTGACAGAAGGAATCGTCCGAACAAACACCATACACGGTGCACTTAAACCGGGTGAAGTCTACGAGTATGAGATTGATATGTGGTCAACCAGTCAAGTGTTTAAGAAAGGACATTCACTCCGTGTTCAAGTTACTTCGAGTAACTTCCCTATGTATGACCCAAACCCTAACACAGGAGACACACTACTTGATACAACTAAAATAATTAATGCTAACCAAACGCTTCATATGGGCGCAGATTATGCATCTCACATTATTTTACCAATTATAGAAGGTTAATAGGAGACCCCGGCTTGAGCCGGGGTTTTATTAATAAAAGAAATCATATTAGTAGAAAACATGGCTAAAAAATTTTAGTTTTTAAAACTAATAGTTAATGAAGTATAGTGCTGCAAGGTGAATTTTTCGAAATACGGACAAATCCACGTCTGACATGAACGGATTTCCGAGAAATGTGAACAGTCTCTCGTCTGATGCGAACAATTCTCTCTGAAATGCAAACAAATCTCCGACTAATGCGAACAGACCTCAGTGAAATGCGAACAATTCAACTCTTCGTGGGAACAAAATCACCTAAATTCACAGATGATCTTTTGCGACTTAACTGAAAATTCTTACATATAATGGTATAATTAAGTTGGGGGTGATTAGATGAAGTTACCAACTTGTTGGAATTGTGATTTTCAATTTAAATGGTCGGAGTTGCTATTCATCTTAGGTTGGAAAAAGAGATGTCCAAACTGTCAGGAGATGCAATATGTGACATCGGATTCTATTAAAATGACTTCCTACTTATTGATTTATGACTTGATTGCGATTGTGTTTATTTGGATACTACCGATTGATTTTTGGTTACAATTACTTATTCTTATTGCCATGTTACTCATGACAATAATACCTATCCCTTATCTAATAAGATTCACTAATCGTAAACAACCATTATTTTAAGGAGCTGATTCAAAATGCATTCTCATGGAAAACATTGGGTTTGCAAAAACAGGTATGCAGCAGGCAAGATGGTGTTGTTACATAGGGGGAACAAATGAAGAAGAATGTGATTACTGCGGTAGTAATTTTATCCGTACTAGGCCTTTACATTTATGTGCAGGCAGAGAAACATACAACTATTGGGGAGTTAGTTGATGAACGAGTGGATGATAGTTTGACATTTAAACAATTAAGTGTCGAAGTGTTTAGAGAGGGTAAGAATAGTAGCCAATTTTCTAGGCCTATTAAGGGTTTTTCCATTTCTGATGAGTCGTTTATACAAGAGTTAATCGGTAAGATTGATTCGACTGAGGTTAAACAAACGAATGAGTTAAGTATGCAGACCAGGTTTCGGTTAGTTTTCACTTACCAAAAGGAAATTGAGGAGAATCATTATTCGAACCAGACGTTTTTATCGAAGTAGGGACAGATCGGCTGATTATGGATCGTGTGTATGACATCGAAGGAGGGCCCAATCCTGTTGACATCATAACGGACATGCTGAAAGCTGAAGGGTATGAGTGGTAGAGAAGTTATGAAAAGAGTAGATATGATACGAGCTGAAGAGAAGAAGTACCATGATGAGTGTTATAAGCAACATAAGTTATTTGAAAAAGGCTCTTGGTTGTATAAACCTGTCCAGACTGTTTTAGAAATGCTGCCTAAAATAAAAGAGATCGAGAATCCTAATGTTTTAGATTTAGGTTCTGGAGTTGGGCGAAACAGCATTCCAATTGCCGAAGCTGTTAAATCAAATCGAGGGAAAGTTGTATGTGTAGATTTATTAGAATCTGCTATTGAGAATCTTCTATGCTATAGCAAACAGTTTGAAGTTGAACAGGTCATTGAACCTTATTTATCGGATATCGAAGGTTTTGAAATTAGGGAACAAAGCTACGATTTTGTGGTTGCTGTCTCAAGCCTAGAACATGTGAGCTCAGAATTGACATTAAAGAGAGTGTTAACGGATATGGAAAAGGGCACTAAACCTGGAGGGTTAGTTTGCTTAGTTATTAATACTGAGGTAACAGAGATCGATTTACATACTGGAGAGAGCTTAGATGCTTTAATAGAAGTTAACCTGTCAACCTATGATATGATTCATGAATTAAATCCAGTTTTTAAAGGCTGGAAGCTGGTTAAACACCTCGTTAAACCTTTAGAATATAACATAGAACGTAATGGTGTACCTATTTTATTAAAAACAAATGCAGTAACGTATGTAGTACAAAACAAGAGGGGATGTCATGACACAGACTGGATTAGTGCTAGAAGGTGGAGGCAGCCGGGGTGTTTACACGGCAGGCGTCCTTCATTATTTAATGGAACAAAATATATACCTGCCATATACGATTGGGGTTTCGGCGGGTGCTTGTAATGGATCGTCTTATATCGCGCGGCAAATTGACCGAAATCGAACCGTCAACATTGATTTTGTGGATCACCCTGAATATTTATCGCTTAGAAATTGGATTGAGAAGCGGCAGATATTTGGGATGGACTTTTTATTTGATACGCTACCAAATAAGCTCGCGCCGTTTAATTTTGATGCTTATTATGAAGCGGATGAGGAGTTTGTCATTGGGGTGACAGACTGTAAAACAGGTGAGGCATTATTTTATAAAAAATCAGAGTATCCAACAGATGCCGTGACGTTACTTCGGGCCTCGAGTTCACTACCAATGTTCGCGCCAATGGTTGAATTTGACGGAAAGTACTTGATGGACGGCGGGATTTCAGACCCCATTCCAATTAAACAATCGGAAAGATGGTAATACAAAGAATGTGATCGTGTTAACGCGGAATCGTGGGTATGTTAAAAAGCCGCAGTCATTTATGCGATATTTACGAAAGAAATATGCTGATTTCCAGGGTTAATTGAAGCAATGGAAAAACGTCACGCCGTTTATAACGAAACGCTTCAGTACATATTTGATGAAGAGAAGAAAGGGAACGTATTTGTAATTTGCCCATCAGAGAAATTAAAAGTAGGACGAGTTGAGCGGAATAAAAATAAACTGACATCACTTTATAATCAGGGTTATCAGGACGTCAAAAGCGTTGAACATCGACTAAAGGAATTTTTAAGTACACCTTAACCAATTGTGGTTAGGGTGTTTTTTGTGGGGTCGATATATTTACAATTGAGGATGATAATATCCCAACATGATATAGGAAATTGAATCAGTAGAATAATTGGAATATAATTAGTATTAATTATCATTAAATTCAGACTTTAAAGGGAGATAATATGGATTTTCGACTGCAACCGTTAGGTGACCAGGCTGTTGTGATTGAGTTAGGTCAAAGTATTAATATAGAGAATCACCAAAAGTTGAAATGGTGGTCGCTTATTTTGAAGAAGTATCCATTGATTGGGTGATTGAATATATTCCTGCTTACGCTTCGGTGACGGTATTTTATGACATCTTAAAAGTATCAAAACAAGCAGAGGGTCAGTTACCATATGATTATGTTTGTGATCAACTCAAGGTCCTTTTAGCAGATGTAAAGGTTAAGGAACAAATCGAACCTAGAGTTGTGGATATTCCTGTATGCTATGGTGGTGAGTTCGGGCCAGACTTGGAATATGTAGCCGAGTACAATGGTTTATCAACCAGTAAGGTAATCGAGCTCCACTCAAATGGTGATTATTTAGTGTACATGCTGGGTTTTGCACCAGGGTTTCCGTTTATTGGTGGGATGGATCAACAAATTGCCACACCTCGTCAAAAATCCCCAAGGTTAAAAATTCCAGATGGAACAGTAGGGATTGCGAATAACCAAACGGGTGTGTATCCAATTGAGACCCCAGGAGGTTGGCAGTTGATTGGACGAACGCCATTGAAGCTTTTTAAACCTGAACAATCTCCACCAACCTTGCTTCAAGCAGGGGACAAAATTAAGTTTAAGCCAATTTCTTATGATGAGTTTTTAGAGAAGGAGGCAGAGCAATGATTGAAGTTCAAAAGCCTGGCCTCCTTACGAATGTTCAAGATTTAGGAAGAATCGGGTATCAGAAGTATGGTGTGATCGCAAGCGGAGTCATGGACCTATTAGCTCATCGTATCGCTAACCTATTAGTGGGTAATTCGGAAATTGAAGCAACCCTTGAGCTTACTTTGCTTGGACCTGAATTAGAATTTCAACATGATCACCTCATTGCGATTTGCGGCGGTGATTTAACAGCGAAAATAAATGGACAACCCATTAAAACGTGGCGTCCGATCATCGTTAAGAAAGGGAGCGTTCTATCGTTTAAAGGAACGAAGACAGGGTGTAGGGCCTATCTAGCCATTGCTGGTGGCCTGAAAGTAGATGAGGTGATGGGGAGCCAGTCAACTTATTTACGTGCTGGTATAGGTGGCTTTAATGGACGCGCGCTTCAAAAAGGTGATCAACTTGAGATAAAGGAACTTTCTATAACTTCGCAAATGTTTTTTACAAGGTTAGAATCAAAAGTCTCTTATGAAGAATTCTATGAAGTGAACTGGGCCGTAACGTCTAAGTTTACCAATTATGTGAATCAGAATTCTGAGTTCGGGTAATTCCAGGAAAGCAGTATCATTTACTAGATCAAAAGAGTAAAGAAGCTCTTTTTGACCAACCCTTTAAAATTACTCCACAGTCTGATCGAATGGGGTACCGATTAGAAGGTCCACCTCTCGAATTAGAACAGCCAATTCAACTGGCATCAGAAGCGGTTAGCTTTGGGACGGTTCAACTACCCTCAGACGGTCAGCCAATCATTTTACTCGCAGACCGGCAGACGACAGGAGGCTACCCTAAGGTTGCGCAAGTGGCATCTGCTGATTTGCCAAAGGTTGCCCAGCTGAAGCCGGGAATGGCGGTAAATTTTAAAGAAGTAAATATCGAAGAAGCACAGCGTGATTTTCTTAAAAGAGAAGAAGAACTTCTTCAGCTTAAGAATTCAGTTTTTAACAAGATAAAGGAGGGCTAACATGAATAAGATCGATTTAAACTGTGATATGGGTGAGAGCTTTGGCGCTTATCAGATGGGTCGAGACAAAGAAATCCTTGACTATGTAACATCTGCCAATATTGCATGCGGGTTTCATGCAGGAGACCCTGCCACTATGCGAAGAACGGTGCGTTTAGCACTTGGTAAAAATGTTGGGATTGGAGCTCATCCTGGACTGCCGGATTTAGTTGGATTTGGGCGTAGACCGATGGAAATCTCGCCTCAGGAAGCTTATGATCTAGTGGTCTATCAAATTGGAGCATTATATGGATTTGTAAAAGCTGAAGGCGGTCAGCTTCAGCATGTAAAACCGCATGGAGCACTCTTTAATATGGCTGTGAAAGATGCGGATTTATCTGAAGCCATCGCAGAGGCAGTATACAAAGTCGACCCTGAATTAATTTTATTCGGCTTGCCGGGTAGTGAACTAGTTAATGCAGGTAAAAAAGCAAGTTTAAGAACAGCGAGCGAAGTGTTCTCAGACCGAACCTATCAAGAGGATGGTTCTTTAACGTCTAGACGTCACGAGACGCCCTAATTAAAGATCATGAGACGGCTGTTAATCAGGTAAAAAGAATGATCACAGAAGGTAAAGTAGTGTCCATTCAAGGCAGTGATGTATTGATTGAAGCACAAACGGTTTGTATTCATGGAGACGGGCCCCATGCATTAGATTTTGCAAAGCACATCACAACTGACTTAGAAGATTCTGGTATTTCACTTCATAAAATAAGTGATATAGTTTAATGAATTTAGTAGTTTTTAAATTTCAAAGGAATATTTTTACTTTAATAGAATTGTTAGTAATAGGAGGTTGATCTTTATGGATCAAAATTTACTAAACGATTTTAAACGTTTCTTAAAGGAATACCGTGAATCATGGAATAGCTTGGATGCTGAAAGGATGTCAGCCCATCAATCAAAGGATCTAATTGTCCGCTGGGCAAATCCCGATGCGGAAGTCTCAGACTGGGGTGCTGATGCTGCAAAAGAAGGCTGGTATCAGGCTTACAAGCAGTTTGAAGGCAGAAATCCTAAATGGCACTTTGAAGATCTATTTATTGATATTAATAGTCAGCAAGAAGGGGTTGCGGTTTTCCTAGTAACGTTTGAGTTGGATGGATCATTAGTCAACTCTAAATTGTTATTCGCTGAAACGTTTCGCCAAGAACAAGGCGAGTGGAAAAAGATTCGGGAATACGTCGAGAATGGTTTTAGTCTTGAGCAAAAAGTTCATACATAGGAACTGGAGGAAGCATGATGAACCCACCGAAGCACATCGTGTCTGCAGCAACGGTCGTTTAAATGATCATAATGAATTGTTGTTAATCAAGGGCCCATTAAGAGGCTGGGAAATGCCAGGTGGACAAGTTGAAGAAGGTGAGTCACCACGTGAAGCTGCGATTCGTGAGACGAAAGAAGAGTCTGGTATAGATGTTGAAGTCTTGAAATTTTGTGGTATTTTTCAAAATGTTGAGCGTTCGATTTGCAATACATTATTTTTGTGTAAGTCAATAGGTGGTAAGCCAACAACGAGTCCAGAAAGCTTAGAGGTTGGATTTTTTCCGATTGAAGAGGCATTAAAATGGTAGAGTATAAAAACTTTAGAGAGCGAATTGAGGCCTGTTTGAATGATGAAGCTCTACCTGTCTATGTCGAATTTTAACTATTTATGTTTTGGAGGTTCCGTTGTATAATATTCTTAGTAAATCGATTGAAGGAGAGGAACCTCAATTGGAAACACAACAATTTAATATGATTATGCAAGCCATTCGTGAATTGTCGGGTCAGTTTAGAGGTTTAGAAGGAAAAGTTGATGTTTTAACTGAAAGAGTAGATGGTCTAGAAGGTAAGGTTGATGTTTTAACTGAAAGAGTAGATGATCTAGAAGGAAAAGTCGATGGTTTATCTGAAAGGGTAAATGGTCTAGAAGGCGAAGTCAAAGGTTTATCTGAGAAAGTCGAGCAAAACACCGAGAGCATTAATGAACTAAAAGAAGGACAAGGTCAACTTAAAAAAGGACTTGATAGTTTAAACGAAAAGGCCGAGTATATTCAACATAAATTAATGGATCACGATGAAGATATTTTCCATTTGAAAAAGAAAGCTTATTAATTTAACCCACTACACCAATCGTAGTGGGTTTGTTTATTCACAGGCTTCGTGTTTACTATAACCATTTTGTACATTTATAACGTGACCTGTCTTTTTCTTAACATAAACAAATTTTTGATCACAAAAGTCGCCTCGATGCCTAAACTCTACTACGAAGTGATCCTCTTTGTCTGTTACGACATCAATCTCTTCTCGTAGTTCATCTGACCAATTTACTCCAGATGGTGTGTCCCATGGTGACTCCTGATTCGGTAGATAAGTATTGATACGCCCTTCTACATGACGGCTGGCGACTGTGAGGGCATGTTTTTCAGATAATGGTAGATTATCATGGTCTAAATTTACATATTCAAATGCCCATGTTTGATTCTGACTTTGAAACCAAACAAATAGACCTATGATGGCGACAATCATGATCGTGGTAATACTAAAGAGTTTCTTCATTTTACTAACCTCTTACTTCACTGATTCCCTCAATCTAAATTTTGTGCTTCAACAATTACGGATTCGTCAATTTGATTGACAGAGTTCTTCCCAATTAATCCTAACGTAATGTCTAGGTCCGCTGCAAGGTTTTGTAAGACTTCTTTTACGCCGCGTTGACCATCTACTGCTAGTCCGTACATGGCTGGACGGCCAACTAAAACGGCTTTAGCACCTAATGCCATGGCTTTAATGATATCGGAACCACGCCTAATGCCACTATCCATTAATACCGGGATTCGACCTTGAACCGTATCAGTAATAAGCGGCAATGCATCAATGGCTGCAATGGCTCCATCTACCTGCCTACCGCCATGATTAGAGACAATGATTCCATCGACGCCATATTTTAATGCAAGTTCAGCATCTTCTGGGTGGAGGATTCCTTTTAATAAGATTGGTAAGTTGGTGTGTTCTCTTAGAAAAGCTAGGTCATCCCAAGTAAGTCCTGTATTTCCGAATACTTTCGTCCAGTGCATGACCGCTGCTTCTGGATCATCTTGAGGTGATTGGTCGAGTTTACTTAGGAAAGCTGGATCCGTGAAGTAGTTTCCAACACCTTCTCCAATGAGAAATGGTAAATATACGTTCCGTAAATCATCCTCTCGCCATGCCATCATAGGAGTATCGAGTGTGACCACAATAGCAGAGTAGCCTGAGGCCTCGGCTCTTTTGACGAAGCTAGCGGCAATTTCCGGGTCTCGGCTCCAGTAATGCTGGAACCAACGAGGTGCATCTCCCATAGCTTCTGCGATTTTTCCATTGGAAAAGTTGAGGCAGAGCTTGCAATGTACGGGATGCCTAATTCCGCACAAGCTTTTGCTGAACCAAGTTCGCCTTCTTTATGAATGACCGACTGAGTTCCGATTGGGGCGTGTAAAATAGGTGATGGGAATGATTGGCCAAACAACTGAATGGATTGGTCACGCTCATCTACATTGTTGAGCATTCTAGGTACGATTTGCCAGCGATTAAAGCTTGAGACATTAGCATCCATGGTACGGCCTCCACCTGCACCACCTTTAACGTAATAAAAAGGACCGTCTTCCAGTTTGTGACGTGCTGCCTTTTCCCATTCCTCATATGAAACGGGAAGTCTGTCAGGATCTGGGTTTCTCATGTTTTGTAGATGTCAAATTGTATTTGATCTCCAATATTTTTCATAGACAATCTCCTTTCAGATTCTTTTAGTCTTACTTCTATGAAACTTATTGGTTTTCCTGTTCGTATAATTGATTAAAGATATCCTAAGGGAGACGATCTCAATTGAAAATAAAATTTGGTTTACCGAAAGAAGACCCAACATTTGATGAGGAATTAATTGGGGACAAGTGGACACCACTTAAGGAGCCAAAAAGTATAGGGTTGGCTTCACTTTTGTCCATTCCTTTCATGCTGATTAATCTAATTATTTGTTGGGTCGTTATAGAAGCTACCTCTGGTTTGTCACTTAAAGATTTTGGGGTTACAGATTCAAGTGTCACAATCAGTATTAATGGGAGTCATTTATTATGGCTACTTGGTTTGATTGTGGTACATGAACTTATTCATTTAATCTTTGTACCTCATTTTATAAAGTCTAAGAAAACTTATATCGGGATTACCTGGCAGGCAGGGTTTGTTTTAACAGAGGATATTATTTCAAGGTCTAGATTCTTGGTGATCTCATTTGCGCCGTTTATCGTTCTATCAATCTTATTGCCAATTGTTTTAAGTTTAGTAGGTATGCTGACTCCACTTATGAAGGTACTCATTTTGTTTAATGCGATCGCTTCATGTGTCGACATGCTGAATGTTTATTTGATTATGACCCAGGTACCAAAGAAGGGTCGCTTAATCAATAATGGTTTCAAGACGTATTGGAAGGCAGCGTAATCCCTCTGTGATACAATCATGTATGAGGTGGTTAACATGATTTGTTTTCTTAATTCATTTTTAATAGCGTTGTTTACGTTTATATATTTAATTATGTTTTCATTAATTCATCCTTTGGTTGGGATTGATCATGAACTCATTCGGATTATAGAATTGGTTATTTCTATAGCCCTTGGTGTGTGGACGAAGAATAAAGTGATGCCGGTTTTAAGTCGCGGCCGGACTTGTGAAGTTAATTTAATATCAAAACAATAAAGGTGACAAGACAAAGTGAAGAGAACAGAAAGTAGATATAACTGAACGATTTTTACCTTCTTTGTATGCCGATAGTGCGGATACACCTGTAACGACAGCAATGAGTAAGAATAAGTTCGTGTCTGAAAGTGTAAACCCGTCATATGTATAATCTAAGATAAAGATTAATAGGCCAATAGCTAGAACGCCGATTTCAATTTTTCTAATCATAGATAACCTCCTTTCAGTGCAAAATACTAAACTCAAGTATATCAAAAAGAGAAAAAACGGAACACCTTTTGAGCAAGGGTGTTCCGTTTTCCTCATAAAATGAATTTTTCCTCATAACCCTCAGGCTACAGCGCATTGCCGATGATTTTACGATAATAAATGACAGACAGGATGCCAAAGATCGAATATAGAGCTGTATAAAGAACCATGACGAGGAGCATTGGAGTCCACAACTCTGATCCGAATAAGAACCAACCTGACTGAACGGCAAAATAGCTGTGCAGAAGTCCGATTGCGAGCGGGATGCCAAAGTTAAATAATTGCTTAAGCTGAATACCTTTTAATAAATCAAACTGAGTGAATCCAAGCTTTCTTAAGATTGTATAACTGGGCTGTTCGCTTTCACTTTCGTCCATTTGTTTAAAATACAGGACGCAGCCCGACGTGACAAGGAAAGTCAGTCCAAGGAAGCCCACGATAAACATGATTAGCCCCATGTTCATTTTCTGATCTTGGCTCGACTTCAGTTGTGAATCATTGCCAGCCCATTCTTCTAAATTCTGACTGATGTATAATTCATTGGCTTTCTGTAAGTCACCTTTGCTTACATCAATTCCTGTGAACAATTTAGTGCTCATTTGGATGTCTGGGTTTAAGTCTTGTTTTAGTTTTTCATAAGTTGAGTCATCAACGACAGCTAATGGCAAACCGCCTCCACTAAAGTATGACGAAACAAGGTGCTCACGCTTGAGGCCAATTTGCTGAAGTTCAAACTTTTCCGATTGACCTTTAAAAATTAGAGTTCCTGAGTCTTTAATTTTCATAAAGCTCATCGTAAGATCAGAGTAGCCGTGTAATAGTGCTTCATTTTTTTCAACATTGATTTGTTCAAAATCTGCATCACTAACGACTGGTACTTGATACTGGCTAGGATCAACCATAATAGCGTCATCTTGATCCATATTTAAATCGAGAATGTCTGAGGCATCTGCCACGTACTGAATGACCTCAACTTGTTTCATAGAGTAATCAATATCGTTACTTTCTAAGGCTGTTGTAAACTTATCTACGGATTCTTCATTAACTAATGCAAAGTCGTGAACCACATAGTCTTCTGCCATTTGTTCTGCCGAATAATAAGCGATATAACTTAAGCTTAAAAATCCGATTGCAAGAGCTGAGATAGTCGTAATAATGGTTAGCAATAATGCATTTGATTTCATTCTAAACATAATGGAAGATAACGACATAACTTTATTGATGTTGAGGTAGCCTTTATGTTGTCTTCGGATGAGCTGGAAAATAAACGCAACGGATCCTTTGTAAAATAAGTAAGTGCCTATAATGACGGAACCTAGAATGAACGCCATGGCAAAAGCCATTCCATTAATAGAGGAAAAAGCTAGATCAAATAGCTTCTGAGATACATAATATCCTGTTCCGATTAATCCAATGCCTAAGACTCCTATTATGACCTGCCAAATAGACAAACGTTGACTTTGACTTCTGTTGAAGACCGAACTTGGAATAAAGCTAGAATGCTTTGTTTTTTTATAAATAGATAGTTCGTCAGCATAATTAGTAAATAAATGCCTAGAAAAACAAGTATAGTTTGAATGAGCGCTTCTTGTGAAAATGATAATGTCGCAACAGCTTCAACGCCTGTAATTTTAAACACAATCATGACGATTAATTTTGAAACTGAGAATCCAAGCAAAATACCAATTAGCATTGAGCTAAAGTAAAGGATGAAATTTTCAATACTTAATATACGAAAAATACGTCCTTTAGTCATGCCGATTAACTGAAAAAGTCCAATTTCGTTACTTCTTCTTTTGATAAATAAATTGTTCGCATAGATCAAGAATATCCCAACGATTGCGATTAATACAACAGAGCCCGCTTTGACCCCCGCTTGACCTTTGATCGTCCCAGTTGCAGGGTCCATGGATGGGTCGTATTGTAATGTGACAAAGGCAAAATAAATTGTGACACTAAAGATTAGGGCAAAGACGTAGAGGTAGTAGTTACTTAAGTTTTTCTTAAGGTTACGAATGATGAGCTGATTAATGTTCATACTGAACGCCACCTAATACGCCTTGCGTTTTCATAATGTCTTGGAAAAAGCTTTGCCTGTCTTCATTGCCTTTATTTAATTGAGTATAAATTTGCCCATCTTTTATAAAAATGACCCGTTTACTGTAGCTGGCGGCTACGGGATCGTGCGTGACCATCATGATCGTTGCCTTTAGTTTTTCATTCAAATCGCTTAATTTATTTAATAAGTTGGAAGCGGATTTTGAATCGAGTGCTCCTGTTGGTTCATCGGCAAAAATAATACTTGGTTCATGAATGAAAGCTCTTGCTGCTGATGTCCGCTGTTTTTGACCGCCTGATATTTCATTAGGATATTTATCTTGAATATCTAAAATACCTAATTCATTAGCAAGTGATTCAAAACGTTCGCTCGCTTCTTTCCTTGATACTTTTTGAATGGATAAAGGCAGTAAAATATTTTCTTTAACCGTTAATGTATCGAGTAAATTATACTCTTGGAATATAAACCCGAGATGATGCTTACGAAACTCCGCAAGTTTTTTCGACTTCATACTTGTGATGAGGTTACCCTCTACTTCAATCGTCCCATGGCTGACTTGATCAATGGAAGATAGGACGTTAAGTAACGTCGTTTTACCTGAACCAGATGCCCCCATAATACTAACGAATTCACCTTGCTCAAGTGTGAGGTCGATTCCTTTTAAGACCTCTTGTCTGTTAAATTTGTTTCCGTAACTTTTATGGATTTTGTGAGCTTTAAGTAGGCTCATGTTAAAAACTCCTTTCCGTTCATCTGAATTCATTGTAAATGGGGTATGGGATTCTTTTCCTTCATTTTACCTAACAATTAGAAAAAGCATGTGACATTTTTCGTCACATGCGTGTTATGTGAAGCGTTTTTTTGGATAAGAGGAGTTAAAAGGTACCCTACTATAAACCCTGTTGTATTAAGGATTAAATCATCGATATCCATGCTGCCGCGGCCTAAAATGAGTTGAGAAACTTCAATAATAGAAATAGATAAAACAGCAATGAGCAATAGGTTAACAGACTAGGTTTTTTAGCAACGAGTCTGTAATAGATCCCAAGCGGAATCGTTAAGACAATGTTTGCTCCAATGTTATATAAAGCGACTAAGGGCTCGGCGTTTCCTGACAAATAGAGTTTAATCGTTTCAAAAGGGATGACATTAATATTGTCAGCGCCTGGTCCGTTTGGTCTGAAAAAGAGCAAAATGATTAAGCCTGCTGTGTAAAATAACATGCCAACATGAACAGTCGTGACAGAAAGGTTGATTTTCTTTTTACTCCAAAGCAATCCGAAAATAATACCGATAGTGGTGATACTTAGCCACGCAACAGCTATGACGAGAATATTAAGATATTCAATTAGTTCTTCCCAAACTGGGATTAATGTGACAAATAAAAGTTGTGAGATGATGATACATGTGATTAATCTAATCATAAGTCACCTGCGATCTGAACGAAGTCATTTTTCTTTGGGAACGTTAGTGTAAAAGTCGATCCTTCTCCTACTGAAGACTCGACATTTAGTTTATTTTTAATGAGTTAGCTACTTGCTCGGTTAAATATAATCCCATTCCAGTAGCTGAATTATCCTGATGTTTAGCCGTAGATGTAAATCCTTTTTCAAAAATACGTGGTAAGTCTTTATCATCAATTCCACGACCATCATCTTGCACCTTGAGTTTGGTCTGTCCATTTTGTTCAAAACTTTGTATGAGAATATCTGAGTTCTCACTGTATTTCACACTATTAGAGAGTAACTGTCTCACCATAAAGGCAAGCCATTTACCATCTGTTAATACTTTAGGTTCGTTTAAGTCAATGTCAAACCCAATTCCTTTATGAATACACCATGATTTTAGATTTTTAATTTCTTGATAAATAATTGGTTCTAAATTTGTTTGTTCAATGTAAAGGTCATTTTCAATAATCGCCATTCGCTTCTTGTGTAATTGTTGGTCAAGAAGGAGGTGAATCCGAAGCCATTCGTAATCTAGACTGGTTTTAAGCGCCTGATCTTCAATTCGGTCGATAATGAGTTGCATAGCGGTTAGAGGTGTTTTAACTTCATGAATCCACGACAGTAACTCGTCTTTTTCCTGTTCTAAGTTCGTTCGGTTGTTAGATTCGATTTGTTTTAATTGTTCGGTTTGTTTCGTAACGTTTTGTGACACAATCTTTTCAAATGGCGACTTTGGTTCAGGTAGTTCAGATTCATCTAATAAATTAGCCCGGTCGTTCAGCTTTTTGTAAAAGTCTGTTTCTCGTTTATAACGAATGATGAAAAAGAGCAAAAACACTAAGTTAGATAAAAAATGTGTAGTATAAAATGGATTGAATTGCAATTGCTGAATCTACATACGCAATGAATAAAATAAGGCCATGCATGAATAAAATCATTAGAATCCAACTAATACGTTCGATTAAAAACTTAATCAACATTAGGGTGTTCCTTCTTTCGCGATATAGCCTTGTCCAACTTTCGTTTCAATGTAATCACCTAAACCAATTTCACCAAGTCGCTTACGTAAACGGTTAACGTTTACAGTAAGCGTGTTGTCGCTAATGAACCGTTCATCTTCCCATAGGCTGTTAATCAGGGACTCCCGGCTAACAATTTTATTTTTATGTTCAATTAATTTCTTTAAAATAAATGTTTCATTTTTGGTTAACTCAATGCTGCCTTGGTCATTAGTCACTTCATTTTTCTCGTAATCAATCGTGGCCCCGCACCATGTTTTCAGCTGAACATGATCGGTATTGTAATTATATACCCGCCTAAGCGTCGCTTGAACCTTCGCGATGAGTACATCGAAATGAAACGGCTTTTGAATATAGTCATCAGCGCCTAGCTGCATCGACATAACCATGTCAGTTGGATGATCGCGTGATGATAGGAAAATAATGGGCACGTTCGAATGCGAGCGAATCATTCGACACCAGTGAAACCCGTCATACTTAGGAAGCTGAATGTCGATCACAACTAAGTCTGGTTTGATGCCTGTAAATTCTTCCATAACTTTCTCGAAATTTTGTATCCCATAAACATCATAAGACCACTGAGTAAGTCGTTCTTTGATTTCATTAAAAAGGGACTCGTCATCCTCAATGATGAGTAGTTTAAACATATTTTCACCTTCAAATATAACTTGTATTAAGGCTAGTATATCAAATGTGATGGAAGGGTGTGTGGCTTAAAAACAAGATAAAAGGATTAAATAAAATGTTGTCGAACTTATGTATTAGTAAATAAAAGTAATAGCGGGGTTAGTTTATGTTAGATGTAAAAACGAAGGCTTTTGAAGTATCTTCTAGATGGATTAAGCGTCATGCGAGCCTTTAGAGGCGGCGAGATGGGCTTATAAGTTTGAGGATGGAACGAAGGATGAGGTTTTAAAACATTTAAAGGCATTTCAAAATGAAGACGGAGGGTTTGGGCACGGTATAGAACCTGATTTCTGGGTGCCACACTCGAATGCGATGGCGACGTGGGCTGCAGGGCAAATTTTAATAGATTTGGATGTGCGGGCTAATCACGACATGGTGCAATCTACGATCTCGTACTTAATCAACACGTATGATAAGGACCTTGGTATGTGGGCATCAGTAATACCAGAAAACAACGACTACCCTCATGCACCGTGGTGGGGCTATTCAGAAGATGCTCAGAATAACTGGATGTTTAACCCGAGTGCAGAGCTAGCCGCTTTCTTAGTACATTGGTCTAACGAAAAAGATGAAGCTTGGCAAGTTGGCTGGGATTCGCTTACTAAGGCTTGCAGGCGTCTTATGAGTGCAGAAGACATGGACTTTCATGAGATTAGCAATTTTAATCAGATGGTTAAGTTACTTGAATCTAATCAAGCTCAGTTTAAAGAGCAGACAGGTTACGCATTTGAAGAGGTTAGTAGAAAAGTAGATAACCTTATTTTACAGACCGTCGAGCAAGACCCATCGAAGTGGGGGACAAGTTATCAACCTTTTCCATTAGATTTTGTAGAAAGTCCTGATGATCCGCTTGCAAAGGAGTTTGGTTCGCTGATTGAGAAGAATCTAAATTTCTTTATTGAGGATCTGCTTGATGAAGGGATTTGGGATATCTCCTGGGAATGGGGGCAGTATCCGAATGAATTTGCCATCTCAAGACGGTATTGGCAAGGCATTTTAACGGTCGATCGATATAAATTATTAAAACGGTTTGGGAGAGTATAAAATTGTTAGAAGGGGATGTTCTAAAGAATCTACAATGGATTAAGGACGAAACGATCGATTTAAATCAATCGAATGGGGTTCAAGTTTCGAATTTTTTGCCTAATACGTATAGTCATTATATTAAAGTACTACACCCAAATTTACCGAGATTTAAGTATTCAAGATGAGTGGCTGCTATACAGTGAATTCGATTCAGATACATTTGAGCCTGTTATTGGCGAGAGAATCTATCATCGAGAACTAGCTAAGAAATATGGACTCACATATTCGAAAGAGTATAGTTCAGCAGAAATTGCGAGAAAGCTAGGCGGTTATCCGAGATATTTAATTTTAGGTGAAGAGGGGAGTTTGGATGAGAAATCCTGCTACGAGCTAACCTCAGTCTTGATGCCATTTACGGACCAGGGTCAATGTCATTTTTATTACGACATTTTAAAATTGGTAAATGAAGTTCCTGATTTGCAAGACTACAAGGATGGGCTACTATATAACGGGTTATTAAGTAATGTTTTAAAGGTGTACAACAGTGGCAACCGCGCCGGATTGGGTTCTCCAACTTACTTGTGGGACAATGAGAGAAGTTGGTGTTTGTATACAGATTACGATTCTGATTTCTCTATTTTGGGCGGCAATGAAAAGCTGGCTATGAAACTATTAAATAACCCTACGCTAGAATGCATTCAAATTGATTTAAATACAAGAGTGGATGTTGAGGAGGCGCAAGAATGATGAAAGAGCTGGTTAGAGTCGGTACGAATTATATACCTGTAATGGACGTCGAACAATCAATAGAATGGTATGTTGGAAAGCTAGGAGCGGAACTGAGTTATCAAGACCACGATAAAGCCATTATCAACTTTGCCAATCAGAGTCTGTTTTGGTCAAATCAGAGGAAAACCAAAGCGCTAATTTTGTAGATTACAAAGGGATCGAGTGGTTTTCGTTAACATTTGAAGTAAACGGTTTGGAAGCTTTAAGTTCTTTACATAGTGATTTAAAAGATCGCGGAGTGCAGGTTGGAGAAATTGAAGATCGCGGACATCCAGGTAGAAACTTTGTGTTTTCAGATTTAGATGGAAATAAGTTCGACGTTTGGAGTGAACTAAGTCCGATTTTCAAAGAAAAATTCTCGATCAAGTAAGGGATGCTTTGTTAGTTCCCCATAAATAAGGCACCAAGCTCTAGCTTGATGCCTTCTTAAATTTATTCAACATTGATAACAATTTTCCCTTTCGCATGGTGGGTTTCGCTTAGTTCGTGTGCATCCTGAATTCCTTGTTCCGTTAGCGGGAAGCGGTGGCCAATAATGACCTTGAGGTTACCTTCTTTCATTTGATTCGCGATTTGTTTAAGCTGTTCGCCTTTTGGTTCTAACCATACGAAGAATGCTTTGACGCCGTGCTCATTAGCCTTTTCTTCTTCTGGTGGTGCAGCAACTGACGCAAGTTCGCCGCCTGACTTCAAGATTTTGTAGCTTTTCTCTTGAATATCTCCGCCTAACGTGTCAAGGACGAAATCATAGTCTGTTAATTCTTCTTCAAAGTTTTGTTTGGTGTAATCAATGACCTCATCGGCACCAAGTTCTTTGACGAGCTCCACGTTTTCGTGCTGCAAGTTGTTGCGACATATGCACCGGCGTTTTTAGCAAGTTGGATTGCAAAGGAACCGACCCCGCCTGAGCCTGCATGGACTAACACCTTGTCGCCTTCTTTAACGCTGCCGTGTTCAAATAGACACTGCCATGCCGTTAGCGCTGTTAGTGGCGTTGCTGCAGCTTCTTCAAAGCTTACGTTTTCTGGGATTTTCGCAAGCAAGTGAGCGTCAACTGCTGTATATTCTGCATATGTTCCGCGATTTGTCAGTTCAGGGCGGGCAAAGACTTGATCTCCGACTTGATAATCGTTCACGCCTTCACCGACTTCATCCACGACGCCTGCTACGTCCCATCCTAAAATAATAGGAAATTCAAAAGGCACCATATCTTTAGGTAACCTTCGCGTAGTTTCCAGTCAATTGGATTAATGGAAGTTGCGTTCACCTTCACAATGACTTGTCCCTCTTCAGGAGTTGGCCTTTCAAACTTCTGTTCTTTTAAAACGTCTTTATGACCATATTCATTCATGACTATTGCTTTCATGTTGTCACCTCATTTTAAATTCATGTTATTAATATGTGTGTAGCTTCAAAGGTTATTCAAATGCAATTGTAAAATGTAAGTGGCTTAACATAAAATCATCTGCTTAGTAACTAAACTTAATATTCTTTAACTAAATCGCGTATTGTGTATCCTTTCGGTAGGGGAGCCAATGTTAAATAACCGTCACTCCCGGCTTCAGCATTTTTCTGGCAGCTTAAGTCAGGCTTGCCGTTAATCATCATCATACATGTTGTGCAAAGCCCTGTTCGGCATGAAAAACGATAAGCGATACTAGGGTCATGTTCCTGATAAATTTTTTCTAGAACATTTAACACAGTCATAACTTTAGGACAATTGACATGGTACTCACTCACATGCGAACCGCGATCAATTTTGACGTGAAGATTCATCAGACTTGACCTCCTTATGCAGAACTTTCAATTGATTGTTCCCCAACCGAACCAAAATATGGTGGGCAGGACTCATTTGTTCTAGAAAATCTGAATTAAAGTGTGCTCCTCGGCTTTCCTTACGGTGAATGCCCGATAAAGTCATTGCTTCAGCTGTAAGGGTCATATGGGTAGCCTCAATGTAGTCGATGATTTCCCTTGAGTAAGGCTTAATAGATGAAATATGCACATCCTTAAGCTTATGCTTGATGGTGTTAATCTCTGATAAAGCTGTAGTTAATTCTTCACTCGTTCGAATCACCCCAAAATAATCGGACATCACTCTTTGAATTTCTGACTTGATTTCATGCGGGCGATGTTCACCTTTAAGGTTTAGATGTAATGGTTCCAACGAAATGTTATTGGAATTTTGTGAGTACGCTGCAGCTTTCTGTCCAGCACGAGCACCAAAAACGAGGCACTCAGATAAGGCGTTATTGCCAAGGCGATTACCTCCATGCAGACCACCCGCCACTTCACCTGCTGCGAAAAGCCCGTCTAAATCCGTTTGGCCGTCCTGATCAATTCGGACTCCTCCCATTATAAAGTGAGCTGCCGGGCCAACTTGAGCACGCTCAATCGCAAGGTCGACTCCCCTATCTTTACAAAGCTGGTACTCGTGTGGAAACTCTTTTTTAACTTGATCGATGACTTCTGTTGCATCGAGCCAAATCGGACCACGGCCTTCAGCGGTTTCGGATGCAATGGCAATAGATAGCTTATCACGAGTGGCATCTTCAAGTGTGTCTGGAGCGTATTTTTTCATAAATCGTTCGCCATGTTTATTAAAAAAGTTTCGAATAATGATAAAAGCTGATGCACAGACCTGCGATAGACTTTGGTTCCATAATACTAACTGGATAAAACTGCACCTGCTCAAAATCTATTAAAGATGCACCGGCTTTTAGTGCAAGGGCATAACCATCACCAGTCGACTGAACGGGGTTACTAGTTATAGGATATAGTTGTCCGGCTCCGCCCGTTGCTAGAATAGTTGCTTTGCTCTTAATCTTATAAAATGTGTTGTCCGATAAGTCCAACACTAGTGCACCATAGACTCGTTTGTGTGTCTTTAGAAGTTCGACGGTCATCACATCACTCCATGTTGCTACCCGGTCGTCTTTGGTTACTTTTTTTCTTAACGTATGTAAAAGGCCAAGGCCTGTTTTACCTTTTTTGGCACTAACTGAGCGAGGGAGGGAATGTCCGGAAGTGTGGGACACAGTCACTTGCTCACCTTCGCGGTCCAGTTTCAGTCCCCAGTCGATTAAATCTTCTAATCTAGTTTTAATGTCATTCACAAGAGTTTGTGCAAGTACGGGGCTACTAAGGCCACGCCCACTTTTATAAATATCTTGTAAGTATGGTTCAGGCCCATCTTGTTCGTGTGACCACGACCCAAGTCCTGCCACCTGAACGGCTCCCGTTGAAGAGCCGCTCCAGCCGAGCGCACCTTTATCTAAGATGAGTACTCGTTTATTGTCTTGCGCTGCATATGTAGCTGCTGATAGCCCAGCAGTTCCAGAGCCAATGACTAGAACATCCGTCTCGATTGTTTTCACGCGATCACCACTTTCAGAAAACCTTTTGACTTAAGCGTATCATGATTTTTTTAAAAAATGTCTCAAAAATTGGTCGAATATGAAGTGAAAAGTTAAAGATTAATAGATAAATCTGAGATAAGGGTAGATAAAACGGATTAAAAGGTCGATATATCGTAAAAAGGGTAGATAAATCCAAAACTGGGGTCGATAAATCTGAAAAAGTATTAGATAAACCCAAAATTGAGGTCGATTAATCTAATGTTGGGGACGGTTAATTGAAAAACATTTTATACTGCTCTAAAAAGTTAGAAAAAGTCGCAAGCATCCGTCATAGTCTATTGGAAAGGAGGGGTTTCGGTGACGAAGATCGGTTTTTATATCCTGGGTTTGCGGCAGAGGATGATTATCCTTACCTCAGTATGATGGTGGAACCATCCGTTGATGTTAAATTAGTACATACGAATTTTAATCGAGATGCGCATACGGTTGAGGCGTTAACAGAAATGGGCAGTAATAAAAGATTACTTGAAGGAGCGGAATACTTAAAAGGAGAAGGCGTTGAGTCGGTCATGTGGACATCAACGAGTGCCAGTTTTACATTAGGCATTGAAGGTGTTCAGGAGCAGATAAAAGTTTTAGAAGATGCTTTAAAGGTGCCGGCATCGACAACAGCGATGGCGTTCATTCATGCTTTAGATGCAATGGGGTCTAATCGTGTCGCGATTGCGGCGACTTACCCAAAAGATATCGCTCAGCTATTTAAAGAATTTCTCGAGTCACACGGGTTTGAAGTTGTTAAATACTCAAGTAAAGGTATCATAACCGCAGCGGAAGTTGGTACGTTACGCCGTGAAGATGTCATCGACTTTGTAACTCAGTATGATACATCTAATGCCGACACATTATTGATACCAGATACAGCCCTGCATTCGGCTGCTTGGCTTGAAGGTCTAGAAGATGCTGTTCAGAAGCCTGTGTTAACCGCAAACCAAGTCAGTTTTTGGGAAGCACTAAGAATCGCTGGAAAGTTAACCAATCAGACAGGGTTTGGGGAACTTTTTAGCAGGCCAATATCGGAGGACTCATAGATGTTATACCGAGCGAACCCGGGTCAGGTGAGTTATGGTGAGTCGATTGGTATATTGTTAATGGACACGTACACACCGTTTGTGCCAGGTGATGTTGGAAATGCCACCACGTATTCATTTCCTGTTAGGTTCCAGCGAGTCCAAGGTTTGACGTTTGATCAATTATTAACAAAGGACCAGGCATTAGTTGAGCCTCTTCTTGAAGCGGGGCACGAGCTTGTAAAAGAAGGTGTACGCGCCATAACAGGTGATTGCGGTTATATGGCCATGTTTCAAAAAGAAATTGCTAAGGAATTAAAGGTGCCCGTATTTTTATCGAGCCTTCTTCAATTACCATTTATGTCCGCCATGCTCGGACCAAATGAGAAAATCGGCATTATTTGTAGTCATTCGACATACTTTGATCACGATTTAATTAGCGGTATGGGATTATATGTGGACCCTGGCAAAATATCGGTTATTGGTATGGAAACACAAGAACACTTTCGCCTGGCTGCGCATGTTGAAAATGGCCTTCTAGACCCTGAGGTGGTTGAACAAGAAGCCTTGTCAGTTGCGATAGATTTAGTGACTCGTGAACCAGAGGTGAAGATGATTTTGTTAGAATGCAGCAGTCTACCGCCTTATGGCAAGGCTATCCAGCAGGCAACCGGGCTTCCGGTGTTCGATTATATAACGATGATCGAATACGTTCATTCTGCTTTAGTGAAAAAGAGGTATAAAGGGTTTATGTAAACAGCATCCCTATAACACTTTCGAGATGGTACAATGTACTAAAATGAAAGTGTTATTTATTTGCATCCAAGAACACATAAAGAGGAGAAGGCAGATGCGTCATAAATTTTCCCTGAAAACTAAAATCATAACGATGATTACCACGCTACTACTATTCGTGACGGTTGTTATCACAGGTATTAATGGATATATCGAATGGAACCAGACGAAGGAATCAATGGGACAACGAGCATTAGATGTGGCTACGTCCATCTCGTTAATGCCAGAGGTGATTGATGCCTTTGAATCTGAGAACCCTTCTAAAGTCATTCAACCGATAGCTGAAAGAATACGTGAGCAGGTAGGAGCAGAATTTATAGTTGTCGGAAACAAAGACAGCATTCGTTACTCCCACCCTCAGGAATATAAGATCGGTAAGAGGATGGTAGGCGGAGATAATGACCAAGCTCTCATCCATGGTGAGTATTATCAATCGGAAGCTATTGGTTCTCTTGGTCCATCACTTCGTGGTAAGGCGCCTATTTTTAACGAAAAAGGGGAAGTCATTGGCCTTGTATCAGTAGGGTTTATGTTAGAAGATATAAAAAGTACCATTTTTGACCGAATGCAGGTGTTACTAATATCTGCTCTAATCGTACTCATGCTCGGAAGCTTCGGAAGTGTTTTACTAACGAGGAGCATTCGAAATGATATTTTAGGATTGGAACCACATGAAATTGTTTCGTTATATCGTGAGAGAAAAGCGGTTTTACGTTCTGTAAAAGAAGGGATTGTCGCTATTGATCGAGAGGGACGCATTACGATCTTGAACCATTCAGCAAGGCAAATGTTAGGACTAACTGAAGAAGCAAAATATAAACATATTGATGAAGTATTACCAGACACTAAAATGTTTAAAGTTCTTGAAAGTGGCAACTCAATGATTGATGATGAAATGATTTTGAGAAATCGTGTTGTAATTGTTAATCGGACACCCATCTATGAACAAGATGGACAGGTTGTTGGAGTGGTTGCGAGCTTTAGAGATAAAACTGAGATTCAAGAAATGTTAAATGCGTTATCTGAAGTGAAGAGTTACTCAGAAGACTTACGGGCTCAGACGCATGAGTACACGAATAAATTATATGTGATTTCAGGCATGCTGCAACTCGGGCACTATCAAGAAGCAATAGATCTAATTCAAGAAGAATACAAGCAGCATCAACATCAAACGAAGAAGCTGTTTAAGTATATAGAAGATGAATCCGTTCAAGCGATTTTAACCGGAAAAATTGGTAAAGCATCGGAGAAGAAAGTCGATCTTGTCATAGATGAAAATAGCTCGTTATCCAAACTTCCTGAGTGGTTTAACACATCAAAGATGATTACGATTTTAGGCAATTTAATTGATAATGCCTTTGATGCTGTGAAAGATCGTCATAATAAGCAGGTTACATTTTTCGTAACCGATTTAGGGAACGATATTATTTTTGAAGTAACTGATAACGGAAAAGGGATCCCAGATGCTATTCAAGAACAAATTTTTGAAAAAGGTTTTTCAACCAAGCAAGGAACTGACCGAGGGTATGGTCTATCCATTGTTGAGGAAACCGTTCAAGAATTAAATGGTTCGATTGAATTACAGAGCAGTGAAGAAGGGACAACATTTACCGTGTATCTACCGAAAAGAGAGGAGGTCTGATTAAACGTGTTAAAAATAGGGATTACAGAAGATGATTATCGTGTGGCGATGATTCACGAGGAATTTGTCAATAAAGTTGGTGGCTGTGAGGTTGTTTTCAAAGCTCTAAATGCTAAAGATACAATGCAAAATTTGAAAGAACATCCAGTTGATTTATTACTTCTCGATATTTATATGCCAGATCGTTTAGGCACGGAGGCCATTGATGAGATTAGATCGATTGATCCTCAAATTGGTATTATCATGATCAGTGCCGGTAACGACCGTGAAATTGTACAAGAAGCTTTGAAAAAGGGGATCTTTGATTACATTATTAAACCAGTCACGCTCGATCGTTTTGTCAGTGCGATAGAGAAGTTTAAACAATTTAAAGAAGAGTTCAGTAAGCATGATGAAGTTGACCAGACACTGTTAGATCAGTATTTCGGTCAAGAAGGATTATCTGAATCTCATATGAAACAAGATACTCCGAAAGGAATTGATCCTTTAACACTTAAAAAGGTGAAGGAAATTCTTGAAAAGGAAAAAGGGCTAACAGCTGAGGAGATGGGCAGGCAGATGGGAGCCTCTAGAACGACTGCCCGTAGATATTTAGAATATTTAATTTCAGAAGGTGAGTGTCAAGCAGAATTAGAATACGGAATTGTGGGTAGACCAGAGCGAAAGTATTATAAGAGCTAAAAGCAGCTAGGACTGTTTTTGGCTCTTTTTTTATAAGCTATTAAATATAATAATTTCTAGTCACGCTTCGACTAATTATGTTTATTTAGCACTGTCTAGCGCGTAGCGCCCAATCACTGGGTGACTTCCTGTCTAAACCTACGATAAGTCAACATCGATTCGCGAAACTCATCGTGTTTCCTTTATCTCAGTTTAGCCGGTTCAGCGACGAACAGGACGTTCTAGTGCCGACGTTGGCCGCAGGACGCGGCCGTAGTTAGTCGGCGCACTGCGTGGTTAAACAGGCGCTCCGCGCTTTTCTAGTGTCGTGAACAAAATGAACAAAATGTTTTTATTTTTCTTTATACCGTTAATTTTGAAAACGGTTACAAATTAGAATTTTCATTTTAGTATGATGAGTAGCGATTCAATTTTGACATTTTTGAAACAAATCAGTTAACAATTTATTAAATTTTAGGGGGTAGAATGATGAAGAAATTTTTAGCATTCTCAATTTTGCAATGCTGTTAATGGTTTTAGCAGCGTGTGGTGGGGATAGCTCATCAGAAGGAGATTCAAGTGATTCGGAATCTGAAGGTGGATCTGAGGAAGCTTCAGGCGAAAGTAATGGAGAATTCACGCCATCAGAATCTATTGAAATTGTTGCTCCAGCAGGCGCTGGTGGTGGTTGGGATACAACAGCTCGTATGGCTGCCCAAACATTAACGGAAGAAGGTATTATTGAACAAGATATGGGAGTTGTGAATAAAGAAGGTGCTGGTGGTGCGATTGGCTGGGCTTACATGGCTGAGCAGGCAGGAAGCAATCACAACTTATTCGTATCATCTTCTCCAATTTTACTAGTACCATTAAATGGTCAATCTGAATATGGTCATGAAGACTTTACTCCAATTGCAAATGTGATTGCAGACTATGGTGCGTTTGCGGTTGCTAAAGATGCTAAATGGGATAACTTAAATGAGCTTTTTGAAGATATGAAAGAAGATCCATCAAGTGTAACAGTAGTTGGTACATCTTCTCCTGGTAGTATGGACCACATTCAGTTCGTACGCTTTGCGAAAGCAGCGGGAGTAGACATTACAAAAATTAAATACGTATCTGCTCCAGATGCTGGCGGTGTAACGCAAGTATTAAACGGTAGTGCCGACGTATTCTCAACAGGTGTTGCGGAAGTAGCAGAACAAGTACGTGCAGATAAACTTAAGGTTCTAGCCGTTACTTCAGAAGAGCGTTTAGAAGGTGAAGTTCTTTCTACGTTCCCAACAGCTAAAGAGCAAGGCATTGATGAAACGTTTGTGAACTGGAGAGGTTTCTTCGGTCCTGCTGACATGGACCCAGCAGCGGTTAAATACTATGAACAGAAATTTAAAGAATTAAGTGAATCAGAAGCATTCGCTGAAATTCGTTCTAACTATGGTTGGAATGAAATGTTCATGGGAAGCGAAGAGTACAAGAAGTTTCTAGATGAAGAAAAACAAAATCTTAAGTCATTATTAGATGAACTTGGCTTAACAAAATAATCGCATTCATAGAAGTCAACGGGAGACCCGTTGGCTTCTGAATGTTTTTACGTATAGATTGAGAGGAGGGGTTTCATTGTTTAAAGGGGTTAACCGCAAGATTGGTTTGATATTGTTCTTGCTTTCAGCAGGTTATCTATATATGGCGCATCAGCTTCCAACCTATCCATACATCCCTGTTGATGCGGATGCAATACCTAAAGCGTTGGGGTGGACGTTATTAGTTCTATCTATTGCGTTATTTTTCTCTAAAGACAATGATTCAGAAGAACAAAAAGCAAAACGGAAAATTCCTAAACAAGATGTCTTAGTCTTACTAGGCGTACTTGTCTTGTTATTACTTTATATAGCTTTATTTGAAATCCTAGGATTTATTGTGGTTACAGCATTATTTGTGTTTTTCTGTACTTGGTTCTTAGGTTATAAAAAACACATTTCAAATGCTATTGTATCTATTTTATTCCCTATATTCTTATACAGTATATTTGTTTATTTACTACAGATTAGACTTCCACAAGGAATATTACCAATTAAGAGAGGAGGGGTTATATGGGAGCGATCGATGGGATTTTAACAGGTTTTGAAGTTGCCTTTAGCTGGCAAGGAATACTATTCGTTTTACTAGGGGTATTTGTTGGTACGTTTATCGGAATGTTACCAGGGCTTGGCCCAATCAGTGCAATTGCTATTATGATTCCAATTACGTATGGTATGGACCCTTCACTTGCGCTCGTGATGATGGCAGGTGTGTATTATGGTGCTGTCTTTGGTGGTTCAACATCTTCCATTTTATTAAATGCACCAGGAATATCAGGTACGGTTGCCTCATCCTTTGATGGGTATCCGATGGCGCAACAAGGAAAAGCAGGTAAAGCTCTTGCTATTGCTGCGATTTCTTCTTTTGCTGGTGGTACGATCAGTGTTGTGTTACTGATGATTTTGCACCAATGCTTGCAAGTGTTGCCGTCTCGTTCGGACCACCTGCTTATTTTGCATTAATGTTACTTGGTCTAACAGCGATTTCAAGTTTATCAGAAGGATCTACAGTAAAAGCTTTAATTTCTGCAGTTGTCGGTTTTATGATTGCGACAATTGGTATTGACCCACAAACAGGGACATCTAGATTTACATTTGATAGTGCCAATCTATTAGATGGTATTGACTTCTTAGTGATTGCATTAGGTTTATTTGCTATTGCTGAAGTGTGTTATCTAGTCATGAACCGTCATAAGTCACTTGGTGGCTCTGGTAAAGATATTGGTAGTTTAAAGATTTCTAAGAGTGATGCCAAAGAAATGAGCGGCCCAATTGGTAGACACTCATTCTTAGGATTTATTCTAGGTATTTTACCTGGTGCAGGTGCAACTATCGCATCATTTATTAGTTATATCACTGAAAAAAGAATTTCGAAAAAGCCAGAGGAGTTTGGTAAAGGTGCCGTTAAAGGATTAGCAGCACCCGAGACTTCCAATAATGCCGCAACAAGTGGTGCCTTTGTTCCACTGTTAAGTTTAGGTATTCCAGGGTCCGGTACGACGGCTGTTATGCTCGGAGCATTCTTAGTATTAGGTCTTCAACCAGGCCCAATGTTAATGGGCGACCGTCCAGAGGTCTTCTGGGGAATTATAGCAAGTATGTATATCGGTAATGTTTTTTTACTTGTATTAAACTTACCGTTAATTCCTTACATTGCTAGAATTTTAACGATACCGCGCCCGATGTTAATTTCATTAGTTTTAATGTTTAGCTTGATCGGTGTATATGCCATTAGCTTTAGTGTATTTGACTTATATTTATTAGTTGCATTTGGTGTACTAGGGTTTGTCATGCGAATGTTTGCGTTCCCAGCTCCTCCGTTTATTCTAGCGTTTATTTTAGGAGGTATGATGGAGCAGTCATTCCGTCAGGCGATGACCATTTCAAACGGATCGATTTCGATTTTATTTGAAGACCCTATTTCACTGTCACTCATTATTTTATCTGTATTATCATTTGCATTCCCGATTGTTAAAGGTATTTTAAACAAAAGAAAAGCTTAACTAAAGGTTGTTAGCTATGAAAAGATTGTGGATTTGGCTCGGTAGTGTGTCTTTATTAGTCTATTTAATAATGACGTTAGATTTTTCCAATCACTATCACAGGACCAACAATTTACTTTAATCATACTAGGTTTAGCCATTTATTTATGGACAGTTGCACCTATTCCATCCGGAGCATCTAGTATTCTAATATTAGCTCTAATGATTGGTTTAGGTGTAGTTGAACAAGATGAAGATGCATTCCGGGGGTTTTTGTCCCCGGCTCTTTATTTTATTGTATTATTGTCTTTAATCAGTCAAGTTTTAGTCAAAGTACAATTTGACCAAGTGGTCGCCCAGCTTTTTCAAAAAATAAGTAAAGGTAAGGTGCAACGTATACTAATTGGCCTACCACTATTACTATTAGTGCTACCGATCTTCTTACCTTCAGCTATGGCTCGTTATAAGCTTTTATACCCCTTAGTTTCAAAAATAAATGATTTGTACCGTTATAAGTCAGATAGTTTGTTCAAGAAGTTCGGTTTGTATATTATTAGTTTCTTTAATCAGCATGCCACGCTCATTATTTTTACAGGTGGTGGCTTTTCTGTGTTTGCCTACCAGTTGATGGTTGAGTATGGTGTGGGCAGACTAAGCTGGTTAGAGTGGTTTACGTTACTTTCCATTCCGTTGTGGACAGCGATGATTTTATCGGCAATTGTTGTTTTTATTTTTCTAAAATGGAAAACAAATGAGTCAGTGATGGTGAACGCATCTATTATCCAGAATCAAAACCAAGAGAAAGTGAACAAACATCAGCAGTTTAGGCCAACGATTACAGCATTCTTTATCATGATTATCGCTTGGTTAATCACGGATCCAAATGTGGTTCCAATCATTATACCGCCTATGCTCCTTTTTGTGTTTTTGTCATTGCCTCAAATAGGCTTAGTTGATTCACGATTAATTAAGGATTTTGATTGGGAAAGCTTCTTACTGCTAGGAACATCTTTTTCATTAGGGTTAGTTTTATCTGATAATGGAACAGCACAGTTAATTGCTGAAGGGTTAAGTGCCCTTATGCCAACAGATGCACAGGCGTTATGGTTAGTGATTTGCGTCGTATTTTTATTTGGATTTTAAGGTTGCTATTTACTAACTCATCCTCTGCTATTGCGGTTGTATTTCCAATTATGATTTCGTACGCGGAAATCATTCATGTATCTCCGCTGCCTTATCGGCACTAATGGTAATGGTAATCGGTGGGACGCTCATTATTCCCATTCATTCTCCATCAACTTTTTATGCTAGCTTAGAAGGTGTATTAACAAAATCTGAAATGATCATGACTGGAATCATATCAAGTATTATGATGTCTGTGGTTGCTATCGCTGCTGTCTTCTTATATTGGTAAATGACCTTTTACGCGATTTTCGTGTAAAGGTTTTTTTCTTAAATGACCATCTATATTGAAATGAATTATAGGGTATAAGTACATACTAAGAATAAATAATTATATAGGTGGTTCGTTATGGTACATGAGTTTAATGACGTATTTATTCAGATATTAATTTTGTTAACGATCAGCATTGCAGTGTCTATCCTGGCAACGAAGTTTTAAACAGCCCTACAGCATTGCCCTCGTCATTGTCGGTTTGTTAATTGGGCTTATGCACCTTCCTGGAATCGAAGAGGCACAGGAGTTTATTACTCAGTCGGCTGTTTTTCAGGTTGTGATTATTTCTATTTTTCTTCCAACACTTTTAGGTGAAGCAACACTGAATCTACCCTTTTCAGATTTAAAAGAAAACAAAAAACCAATCTTCACGCTTGCTTTCGTAGGGACCTTTATATCAAGCTTACTGATTGGTTCAGGCGTATATTTTTATTAGATTTACCATTAGTGGTCGCCTTTACGTTTGCTGCCTTAATGAGTGCAACGGACCCGATCAGTGTATTATCAATCTTTAAATCATTAGGTGTCACGAAGAAATTAACCACCATTATTGAAGGGGAATCCTTGTTTAACGATGGGATTGCGGTGGTGTTATTTACGATTGCCTCGGTTTACCTGTTAGATTACATCAACATGGGTTGGGCTGGCCTAGGTGAAGGCACGTTATTATTTCTTAAGTTCGCTTTGGGTGGCTTAATTATCGGCGCGGCATTTGGATTATTAGCTTCTCGCGCTGTAAGCTTCATTGATAATTACCCGATGGAAATTACGCTTTCCATGCTGTTGTTTTCGGTAGTTATTTCACTGCAGAAATGATTCATGTAAGTGGTGTGATTGCCGTTGTAATATCGGGACTTGTTTTTGGTAATTATGGTGGAAACATCGGAATGAGTCCTGTGACGAAGTTAAACATCAACACGTTTGGAGCGTTATTGCTTTTATCGCAAATTCAATTATATTTTTGATGGTTGGACTCGAAATTAATCAAATTGATTTAACTGGAAAATGGGGCATGGTGTTGCTTGGTATTTTAATTGTCATTGCCTCACGCGCCATTGCGGTCTATACAAGTTTGTCATTTATTAAAGATTTTCCTTTAAAATTTAAGCACGCCTTGAATTGGGGCGGACTTAAAGGTAGCTTATCGATTGCTTTAGCGCTAAGTTTACCTACTGATTTTGATGGTCGTGAAGACATTTTTAGTGCTGACGTTAAGCGCTGTTCTGTTTTCATTAATTGTTCAAGGGTTAACGATTAAGCCACTTATTAAGATGGTTGGAATTATTCAAAAAGATGAAGGTGTTAAAGATTACGAAGAGGTCATTGCGAGCATATATCGTTACGAAACGGCTATTCACGATTGGGAAGATATGCAACGCAAATCGTTCATTACCCGTGAGGAGTTAGAAGAGCTAAAGAATAACTATCAGGAGAAGTTGAAGAAACTTTATGAACAGCTTGAACAACTTTATGAGCAATACCCTGAGATTAAGATTAAACATATTCGAAGTGCTAAGCGTGATGCCCTATATAAAGAATATCAGTCTGTTAAAGAGTTGGTCAGACGAGAGATGATCTCTGATGATGTGGGATCTAAGCATATGAGTAATATTATTGATGAGATTGAAACGGTTGAGTCAAAAATGAATACAGATCATTAAACTCAAAAGCTTCTACGCAAAGAATGCGTGGAAGCTTTTTTCATTAGTGTTGTTTTAATGAGCGGCTTTCCTCTCTTTATAAATGATAATCAGACTTATATGAACGTAACTTCTTCTCTTATAAACGGGTATCTGCTTTTTATGAACGGCTTTTTTACTTTTATGAACGTAAGTCCCTTCTATAGAGAAAAGTTTTTGAAACTTTACTCTGAACAAACCGTAATACTTGTTGGAATACAAAAAATTGGGGAGAGGTGTTTTCTTGAGTCAGGTTGCATTAGAACTTAAAAAATGTTAAAAAGACAATCGGCAAAAAAGAGATTATTAAAGGGCTCGATTTAACCATCAATCAAGGTGAAGTATACGGGTTTATCGGTCCGAACGGTGCAGGTAAGACGACTACTATTCGTATGGTAGTAGGTCTGATGAAACTGTCAGGTGGAGATATCAAAATTCTTGGAAAGAGTATTCAATCAGAATACAAAGAAGCGGCAAAGAATATCGGTGCCATAGTCGAAAACCCTGAGTTATATCCGTTTATGACTGGGTGGCAGAATTTAATGCACTACGCTCGTATGTATGAAGGGATTACGAAAGAGCGTATTAAAGAAGTCGTATCGCTTGTGGGGCTAGAGAAGGTCATAAACGATAAAGTTGGGAAGTATTCTTTAGGGATGCGTCAACGTCTCGGAGTTGCTCAGGCAATTTTACATAAACCGGCTTTATTAATTTTGGATGAGCCTACAAATGGACTTGACCCAGCAGGTATTCGTGAAATTCGTGATTACATACGTGATTTAGCAGTTAAGGACAATGTGGCCGTTATGATTTCGAGCCATTTGCTTTCAGAAATTGAACTCATGTGTGATCGAATTGGCATTATCCAGCAGGGAGAAATCATTCAAGAAAGATCAGTTCGTGGTGACGATGAAGCAGAAGATGCAGGTCTAAAAGTAATTCTTGACGTGGAACAAAGTGTGCAGGCAGAGGAAATATTAAAAGAATCAGGGCTTACGGTTGAAAAGGAATCAGACAAACTGATTGTAGAATTAAACCGAAAGGACATTCCAAACGTCGTGAAGCAGTTAATTGAAAATGAGATATTAGTTTATGGAGTAACACCAGTTAAAGCAACATTAGAAGATCAATTCTTAGAACTGACGGGAGGTAATGTCATTGGGTAAGTTTTTGGTTTGTTAAGAAATGAATTAATTAAAACATATATACGTAAATCAACTTGGGTGATGTACGGCGTGATCTTAGCGTTAATAATTGGTTCAGGCGTCCTAACAACGATTTTGATGATGTTATAACAACTAGCTATTCAGACAACTGGCAAGAAGAGCTAACGCAAGAGAATGAGGAGCTGAAGCAAGAAGCTGAAGAAGTAGGATTTGAAGGAATGTATTCATCCCAAATAGCTAAAAACAATTACTATTTAGAAAATGATATTAGACCAACTGGATTTAAAGCGTGGCAATTCACGTTAGATAATGCAATGTTAGCTTCATTGATTAGTTTATTTACGATTATTATTGGAGCAGGTATTGTCTCAAGTGAATTTAAGTGGGGGACGATAAAGCTTTTACTCATCCGTCCAATATCCAGAACGATGATTTTATTTACGAAGTTTATGGCAGTACTATTATTTGCATTAGCCACACTCGTTACAACTATATTGTCATCAATTATTGTAGGTGGCATATTCTTCGGATTTGAAGGTATGAATCCTCACTTCGTAACAGAAACAGCAGATGGATTACAATATGTTTCTGTCGTTGGGGAAGTGTTTTCAACATATGGCTATAGCATGGTCAATTTAGTTATGATGACGGCATTTGCCTTTATGATTTCAACTTTATTTAGAAATAGTTCACTTGCAATTGGACTTGCGATCTTCTTAATGTTTAGCGGTAACATGATTGTAGGGGCTTTACAACGTTATGACTTTGCGAAATTTATTCTATTTGCAAATACAGATTTAAAACAATACGAAACAGGCAATGTGATGTTTGAAGGTATGACATTAGGTTTCTCTATAGCTGTCTTGATTGCATACCTCGTCATATTCTTAGCTGTGTCATGGTTCTCATTTAATAAACGAGACGTAGCTGGGCAATAATTCTTACAACTCAAAAGGAGCTGGCCCGGATGTGGGTCAGCTCCTTAACTTTATAATTCAACATTAGGTCCGAAGAATTCATAATTGATTTGTTCGTCTGGTACATTCCAGTCAGATAAGCTTTGTTTAACCACTTTCATAAAGCCTTCAGGACCACAGAAGTAGAAGTCACAGTCATTACTTGGAATGATCTCTTTCATCCAATTTAAATTGACATAGCCTTCAAGGTCATACTGATCATCAGCAAGTGGTTCGCTGTAACAAGTAAATGATTGTACTTGAAGATGCTCATTTGAGATGTTTTGAACTTCTTTCCTCAATCCATGAACTGCACTATTTTGAGCTGCATGAATGTAATAAACGGGTCTGTTTGGCTGCTTTCGGACAACCGTATTGAGCATGCTTAACATCGGAGTTTGACCAACGCCGCCGCTTAATAGAACAAGAGGTTTTTCACTGGTTGTATCTAAGTAAAAATCACCACCAGGAGCACTTATTGGAAGGACATCACCTTCTTCAACCTGATTGTGAAGATAATTACTTACAACACCCTCAGGATTGTCGTCAATGCTATCCTCGCGCTTAACACTGATTCTAAAGTAATCTTTTCCAGGTGCATCTGACATGCTATATTGACGTAAGTGTGTGTAAGGCTCTCCAGGGATGTCAGCTTTCACTGTAATGTAATTTCCTGGCTTAAACTCGGGTAAAAGGCCTTGGTCTTCAGGTTTTAGATAAAATGATGTAATCACATCACTTTCTTTAACCTTTTTCTCAACTGTAAAGTTTCTGAATCCAGTCCAGCCTCCTGTTTGGCTACTGACTTCATGATACATTTCTTGTTCAACGTCAATAAAGACATCCGCGATCACACCGTAAGCTTTTTCCCATGCTGTCATGATGTCATCAGTTGCTGCGTCACCGAGCGTGTCTTTAATCGCTTGTAATAAATTTTCTCCGACGATCGGATAATGTTCAGGTTTAATGTTCAAGCTACGGTGCTTATGCGCAATCTGTTTAACAACTGGAACAATCGCCTCTAACTGGTCGATGTACTGAGCAGCTGCATAACTGTGTTCGCAAGTGCTTTAGGCTGACGTCCTTTGCGCTGATTGGTTTGGTTAAAAATGTTTTTAAGTTCAGGATGGTTTTGAAACAGTAATTGATAAAAACGAGTTGTAATCGCTTCACCATGTTCTGCTAAAACAGGTACCGTTGCTTTTACCGTATCAATTGTTTTTTGATCCAACGCTGGTTTTTCTTGTGTCGTAATCATCATCAACACTCCTTATGAGTTAAAAGATGTATTTTTTCTACATCTTTATTGTAAAATAAAAAGGAGTATTATAAATGCATCTTTTATGACAATATTTTTAAAGAAATATCTCAATTTGATGAACATCAATCTGGTGCGGTAAAATAGATAAGATGACAAAAACATAAGGAGCGTTCATATGCGTCTAAAAAATATACAGACTATGCTCTTAGAGTTTTGATATATGTAAATTCTAAAGAAGAGGGAGAGCTTGCGAGTATTAAAGAAATCTCAGAGACATTTGGGATCTCTCAAAATCATTTGAGTAAAATTGTGTATCAACTCGGTCAATGTGAGTTGCTTCAAACGATAAGAGGTCGTAACGGCGGCATAGCATTATCAAAGGCACCTGAAAAGATTAACATCGGCCATGTGGTTCGCATGATGGAAGATGATTTTGCGATGATGGAATGCTTTGACCGTGATGCCAATAGTTGTGTCATCACGCCATCTTGTAAGCTGAAACATGTGCTTAACGATGCTCTAATAGCATTTTTAAAAGTGCTTGATCAATACACGTTAAAAGATTTAACTGCCAATAAAGATGAACTTAGGGTCTTAATGGACATGAGTTCATAGCCTCAAATCCCTCGCAGCACTGGTGGGGAATTTTTTGTTTAAGTATAAATTTCCATAGTTAGCTCAAATTATAAAGGTCAGAATTTTTTCATGACCGGGGGTTTAGCTGTGAGTTACCAGGAATATTGGACGAAAATCAAAAGTTTATATCAAGAATTAGATCAAGTTACAAACAGCTACTGGGACAATCACTCATCATTCGGTGATTGGCAGTTCTGGGCAGTGGTAGCTATAACAATCGTTCCACTATTGTTACTAATTAGATTTGTTGATCAGGAACGTTTATTTGAAGTGTTCTTTTTTGGTTTTGCCGTCCATATCATGTGGAATTATGCAGGAGACGTACTTGAACTGAAGCGATATTTTATTCATACATATTTTCTAACCCCAATGTTACCATCGATTTTTAATATGGCAGCATCAGCTTTACCTGTCGCATTTTTGTTAGTGTATCAGTATTGCACAAACACAATAAAATTTCTATATTTGGATTACAGTAGCAAGTGCCATTTTCGCATTCGGAATTGCTCACTTGGAAAGGATATTAGGACTTGTAGAGTTTGGTAGAGGATTTAATTCCTTTTACTTGCTATTAGTGGACTTAGCCGTTGTATTACCAGCCTATTGGTTCACGTGGTTTTTAGTTCATGTTAAGAAAAAATCAAACAAAGTTAGATAAAAATACCTACTAACGGAAGCCTTTACTACTCCATTAGTAGGTATTTTAAAATTAGTATTACGAAATTTAAATGTTGTGGTATATTTGTATATGCAAACTAAATTAATGAATTATTAGTTGCTTCAATCTCCTCTTGAATACGTTGGAGTACTTTTTCACAATTGGATAAGTATTTCGTATGATTAATAAGTTTAAAAATCTGAATAGCTAATTCAATATGTTCTTTTGCTATACTAAAGTTCTTTAATCTCCTTTGTGCATTACCGATTAAAAAGTGGAACTGCCCATATCCATCAAGTGATTGTCTCTTTTTACAATGACTAATGCCATTTTCGGAATATTGAATGGTTTTTTATAATCTTCTTGAAAATAGCTAATTCTAGCTAAATTAAAATTTATTAAAGTAACTAACTTTTCATCGTGTAAATATGGTAATTTTTCAATTGCGTCTTTAGCATCTTCGTATAACTCAAATGCTCTATTAAAATTTTTTCTGTCTGTATGAAGGTTGGCTTTGTTAATCAGAATGTGTATTTCTCTCTCGGAATAAGATTTTTTACTAGTATTACTAAGCATAAGGGCTTCATCAAGTAGTTTTTCTGAGTCTTCAAAGTTATCATAGATGTATCGAGTACATAAGGCTTTATGCCACAAAATAAACTGTTTAAACTTTTATTATTCATTAGAGGTGTTTTTCTTCCCGAGATAATAATTCTTCTAGTTTTTCAAATTCATCTTTCTGAACTAATTCTCGTGCTTCGAGCTCCACTTCTAAGGCGTAGTCGACACGTGAGTTGTAAGTAGAGTCGTAAAAGTAGTTAATGTCTACCCCAAGTCGTTCTGCGATCTCAAATAAAATATCTGCAGCGATTGATAATGAACCGTTTTCAATCTTACTTATATAGCTTGGGTACATATTCCTTCGCACAATTCTTTTTGAGTTATTTTGAAATATCTTCTTAATTCGTATATTCTTTTTCCTATCTCTTCACGAGGATCCATCTAATTTCTCCCTCCAAAAGTTTGAAATATTCCAATGTTTATATTTTTTGAGAAAATCGAAGAAAATCAAAGAAAAACTAATCTGTACTAGCCTAAATCAGCTCTCATCCCAAATCCAAAGACTTTTATTTTCTGATAATATCTAATTATAAAATAAAGTTGAGGTTTGGGGGAGGTGAAACACATGAAAAAATTATTAGGAATCGCGGTGATCACTGCTCTAATCGTTGGATTCTCATTAAACGTAAGCGCAGCTGGTGACCTTAATGACGCTGCAATGCAAGTTGAATTACTCGGAAAAGGTAATGGTGAAGATGATTTAGGAGCAATGGATTAATCACCACATTACTTACTTAACTCAAAAGCATTTCCTTATTAAGTCGTCCATATTTTTATTCGTCCATAATTTATATGCTACCAGAAATTCTTCTCTAGATTTTTGGTAGCACTCTTTTTCATCATACTTGAAAATGTTACAATATAAAAGGTGCAATTTTCCAAAGTGTCGTAAAATAGGCCTATATATCCAAGTGTACATACCAAAATTTCTAGCAATAATCTATTGAAATAGTTTAAAAAGTCTTACGATCGGGAGGCTCTTATGATGGGTGAAAAAGAATTATTAGAAGAAAGAGTGTTGAGCCCAGAAGAGTTTGTGTCTGGTTATCAATATATAACGGAATACTTAAAGGAAGGTCTTCCGTTATGCGATGTATTAAACGTGCGTTAAAGTACTTTGAGGATCAGTTTGTGGATTCTTACTGTACAATTATGCTGTTAAACTCGAAACGCACCGAATTTGTGAACGGAGCGGCCTATACCCTACCAGATGACATGTTGGAGAATTTTTTGCACATTAGGTTATTTGATGGACTGGGTACTTGTGGGACGGCGGCTGTTCGGGGCGAGCTAATGGTTTCACCAAATGTTTATAACGACAAGACGTGGAGGTCATTTGCAAATGTTGTGCAGCCTTATGGCCTAAAGTCTTGTTGGTCAGTACCTGTGTATAAACCAGGAACATCTCATATTATTGCGGTGTTTGGGGTTTATTCCAAGTATAGTCGTTATCCATCGCAACGAGAATTAGACACATTATCGGCTTACAATGAATTATTGGGTCTCATTATCTCTAACTATAAAATAGATGATGACGGTGAAATCGAACCATTAAACAATCATCAGCAAGAAGAGGTTGATTCTAAACGTTATATGCAGAATCGATTAAGAAGGGCTTAGAAAATGGGAATATTTATCCGTACTATCAGCCTGTATTAACTTCAGATGGTGAAGAATTGCATGGTGTGGAAGCGTTGGCTCGCTGGGAACATCCTGAGAAAGGGCTTGTGCCGCCGATTGATTTTATTGATCATGCAGAAGAGTATGATTTTATTGATTGGTTAGATGAAGTGATCTGCCGCAGGGCTTGTAAAGATATGAAAGAGTTAATGGATCAGACCGGAAAAAGGTTTATGTTGTCTGTTAATATTTCAGCTGTGCATATTCGTAAGCAAGATTTTGCTGATCGTATAGAGGCAATACTGTATGAAACTGGTTTTCCAGCTGAATACTTAGCAATTGAAATTACTGAAACATCATAATTGATAATTTATCGGATGTCGCTGTGACATTTCAGCAGCTTAAGAACTTAGGTGTGAAAATCGCGATTGACGATTTCGGAACGACCTATTCATCTCTTAATTATCTAAAATACCTTCCAGTCGACACAATCAAACTGGATAAGACGTTTATTCATGATGTGGATAAAAGTCCAATTGACAGGCGGATTTGTAAAACCATAATCCAGCTTGGTAGTGATTTAGATTTAAATGTGGTCGCTGAGGGTGTTGAGTGTGATCAACATTTATCTATTATCCAAGACTTCGGCTGTCATATTTATCAAGGATACTATTTCAGTAAACCGTTAACATTAGACGGTTGGAAAACTTATCTTGAACAATTTTAATCCCCCTAATCACCATATAGATTTAGCTGCCCAACCTGGGCGGCTATTTTTGTTTATAAAGGTTTTATTGATTCTTATAGAATTTATTAAGATAGGTATTAGTGAAAGGAGGAGGTGCTGTTGGCGACTGCCATTAAAGAAAAGTCCATGATTCATAAATTCACTGGTGAGAAAATTACATTCTTAGAATCAAGCCAAGATACAAATGGTGAATATGAGTATGTTGAAATGTTATTACCACCTAATGGTGAGGGGCAGCCCTTACACTATCATAAACATTTTGAAGAGCAATTTGAGGTGTTAGAAGGTAAATTGAAGGTTGTTAAGGGAAGTCATTCGACCATTTTAGAAGCTGGGAAAAAGTTGCTCATTCCAAAGGAAACCAATCATGTGTTCATAAATGCATCAAGCGAAGAACCAGTTAAGTTTCGGATTAGAATGACACCTGCTCATCATTTTGAACAGTCGATGCGAATTTTGTACGGACTCATGGAAGATGATAAAACAGATGAGAAGGGTTTTCCGAATGACCGTATTCATATCGCGCTTATCCTGGAGATGCAGGATTCTCATGTTGTTGAATTACCATTATATTAAAATTATTACTGAAATGGTTGGCTAAAAAGGGTAGGAAAAAAGGGATCGATCAAGAGCTTATCAATAGGTATGCTCATCAGTAGTTATAGCGGGACAGTTTTAATAATATAGAGTAGGGAAAACTCTTAGTAGGAGGTGGATGATGATGGAAAAGTTAACTGATGAACAAATCAAGCAAGAACTCGATCAGCTTCCTGACTGGAAGTTAGTAGATGACATTTGGGTTCGCCGCCGCTATAAGTTTAAGGATTATTTAAACGGAATTGAGTTTGTCCGAAAAGTGGCTGAATATGCTGAAGGCAAGAACCACCACCCGAACATTGCGATTGACTATAAGGTTGTTACACTTAAAATTTCATCATGGTCAATGCGCGGATGACGGACCTAGACTTTGAGATGGTTCACCATTTTGATAAATTGTATAACGAACAGGAAAAATAGCCACCAAGCGTTTGGTGGCTATTTTTGTGAAGTTCATAAAAGCAGCCAAGCAATGAGTACGCCTACACCACCAAATGTTAAGGCGTAACCAATGTTCCAAAGCGTCAGTTGATATGGGTTACGTTTAAAGTATTGATTGAGCATTGTAATAGGAATATTAAATGTACCGGTCATATCATTAGCGATGACGGATACAATCATCACAACTGAGATACTGAGTGGGCTAATCGTATCTAAAAATGGTGTGACGAATAACCCTTGTAAGCTCAAAGTGACTAGCGGATGGAACCCGACGAATGCAAGCACCATGGAGCTTAACTGGATAAATATAAATAACAGAAGTGGTGTTTGTTCAAGCCATGCGAAAGATGTCATTGCAGCATCTAATATGGGGGTTTGGCTAATAATCTCATTAAATAGTCCAATTGGAAGCAGGAGCACCATGAAATTTTGCATCGTCCAAATGTGATCGCCCCAAACCTTTTGTGTATAACGCATAAATGTTCGTTGTTTTTTAGTAGCGTATGCCCATAAAAATGTGTACGGAATAATAATTAATATAATAGATTCAAAGAAGTCTAACCCCGATAATAAATGCACTCCCGCTGCTACTAAAATAAATAAAATCAAAAATCCAGCAAGTGATGTAAGGTGGCGTCTATTCACATGCAGGTCTTCTTGGTCTTCATCAGGCCCATCAAATGTGATGTGCTTGAACTTCATATAGCCGAGTGATGCATCAATCAGCAGCATAGTGATTGAAAATGCAAATAAACGGGCAGTAAGATTAAGTAAGATGAACCTGTAAAGGCGACAACCATTGCGATGTAGACTTCAATAGGACTCCACGTATTAGCTGCTGCAAAGGGCCTTAAAATAGCTCGCGTTGCAAATTGGTGGGTCACCTGACTGGATAAATGCGCAGTCTTCTCTTTAACCAGCGAATAAACTAATGGAATGGTTGAAATAAAAATAAATAAGGTTAATGTATAACTTGTCAGGTATGACTTTACATAAAACTTCCCTAAATTAGGTGTATTTTTTGAAGTAAATTAAAAAGTGACTGTTCATAACCTCCAACGATCATGTAAT
The DNA here is from genome assembly GCF_001311865.1 of Piscibacillus salipiscarius JCM 13188. Classification (GTDB taxonomy): domain Bacteria; phylum Bacillota; class Bacilli; order Bacillales; family Alkalibacillaceae; genus Piscibacillus; species Piscibacillus salipiscarius. Next base: position 35,897 of record NZ_BBCD01000004.1, on the reverse strand, counting down.
GGTTAATGAACGGAATAAAATATAATAATGTTAATAGTAATGCCATTGAAGTAAAATAAGTTGCTAGATCTTGAAATGGCAGGTCATATGTAACCATGAGAGCAAGAGCAATAATTAAAAAAACGATTCCAATAGATTGGTAGGTACGGTTCGCCCCTCTAATAGAAAAGATTAAAGCCAATACACCAATAACCCCTTGAATCGTTAAGATCCCATCCCAAGCAATGAATAGATTTAAGATAAATAGTAGTGCATAGCTTGTATATAGATAAAATAATAATCGGTTCATGATATCACGCTTTCTTAAAGCATTATCCCTCCTAATCTTAACAAAATCCATCCTATCTTCCTACTTCAATTAGTTGCTGAGAATAACACTTTTTACATTTATAAGTAATACTTTTGAACTATTTTGTAAAATAACCGACAAAAATGAAAAAAATTTCGTAATAATAAAGCTGAGGTATTATGACCTAATGTAATAACTATAATTACCATCATTCGACAAATTACGACATTCTGACTGGAAAAAGACATAACATATAGTCCCAAATAAAATCTAGGACCAATCATAAATTGGAAGTGAATCGACAATTTTATAGTTTATTTGACGGATTTCTATGAATCTCGTTATGAATTAATATGTCGTTAAGAGATTAGTCAGAAATCTAAAATGACCTAATCTCGATAAAGGCAAAACTGGTGAAAACCAGTGACGCAAAGCTACAGGGGCTTCTGTGCATTTTGAGCACAATGCCAGCCAGCTACCGAAAGATCAGGGATGTAAGTTAGCAGTATGGGCGTCCTATTTAACAAGTGACCGGTTATGTAGGTCATCCATTGCTCCTACCTTACAATGAACCCCCGTCATTCGGTAATGGCGGGGTAATTTAATTTGGATGGAGGTGACAAACGTGATCCTACGCAACCTGAGTACAGATGCAGAAGTGGCACGTCATATTAGACCAGCTTACTCATTTAGTAAAAGACTTAAAGGATTAATGTTTACAGATGAGCTAGCCTCAGGTTGCGGGTTGCATATTTTACCCTGTCAATCGGTACACACACATTTTATGCGTTACCCCCATTGATGTTGTGTATTTAACGAAAGATTTAGTCGTAGTCGATATCGACGAAAATCTACCTCCAGGTAAGTTCGGAAGACGGAAAAAAGGTGCGCACTCGGTACTAGAACTCCCCACTGGTACCGTGTCGCGTACCAATATTCAAATCGGTCACTATTTAGAAATAGAAAATAAAAATTAAAAGGAGAGAGTTGTAATGAAAGAACTTTTCTTAAATATGATTCGCGAAGAAGAAGGACAAGGTATGGCAGAGTATGCCTTAGTATTAGGTGTTATTGCTGTTGGAGTTGTTGGAGTATTAGTTACATTTGGTGAAGAAATTATGAAAGTATTTAATGATGTTATTACTAGCTTCCAAACAAAGCCAACAGAACCTACTACCTAATGATTAAATTTAAAGGAAAGGAGGCCCCGAGCAATGGAATGGATATTAAATCTACTATTATTTACGGTCTTATTTATTTGTCTTATCACTGATCTTAAGCACAGGAAAATTTACAACAAAGTATTATTTCCGGCGTTCTTCCTTGCTCTCCTCCTGCAACCTTTGTTATTTGGAATTGATGGTGTGAAAAGCTTTTTCCTAGGTTTTTTCTTAGGATTTGGGCTTCTATTAATTCCATATCTGATGGGTGGAATGGGTGCTGGTGATGTAAAGTTACTCGCGGTTATTGGTGCTATAAAAGGTCCTGGATTTGTGCTACTTACGGCTTTTTATATGGCGCTTATTGGAGGAATCATTGGCATTGCAATTATTTTGTTTCAAAAAGGAATCTTTAAAAAACTCTATTACGCCCTTTCTAGCATGAGATATGGAATTCAATTATTGATGCCAGATCGTGACTCCATGAAAAGAACTTTTCCATATGGGGTCGCAATTGTCGGTGGCGCTTGTTTATCGTTCTTATTGAATGGAGTGGTGATGTAATATGTTGCGCAATGAAAATGGTCAGTCTATTGTAGAGTTTTCTCTGATCATCCCATTGTTAATATTAATGTTAGTCGGCATATTTGATGTCGGCAGGATGATGTATTCTTATTCGGGCCTCCATTTCACTGCTCAAGAATCAGTCAGACTTGGCGGTTTTGGCTATACAGATGAAGAAATTATTGATTTTGCGAAGGGGCATTTTGAAACAGGAGATACTGATTTACTTACGATCACCGTTACTCCAGCAGAAGCTGAGCGGCAGTCTGGTGAGTATGTAACGGTCACCTTAACGTATCCAGTTGAACCCATTACACCATTTGCCGAAGAGGTGTTTGGAGATTCTATAGAACTAACAGCCGACTCAACGATTAGGGTTGAGTGATGAGGAGGCGGCGAAATGTTTCAGTTTTGGAAAAGTGAAAAAGGTGGCGCCACGTTATTAGTCGCCTTAGCGTTTACAGGATTGCTTGCGCTAACTGGACTCGTTGTCGATGGTGGCCTTTTATATTCAACACATGCTCATCTCCAGAAGGCGGCAAATGCAGCTGCATTATCGGGAGGACAAGAGCTGACAAGAGATGAAACGGTTGTAGAAGGAATTGTCGAGGAGACGTTGACACATCACGAAGAACTAAGTTCGTTACAAGATACAGTGGTAGTAAAAGATAAGCGTGTTACAGTTCGATTAACGAAACCAACAGAGCTTACGTTCATGAAGTTATTTGGAATCGACAACGTAGATATAAACGTTAAAGCTACAGCGAGAATTGGTGTAATGGGCCGGGCAATGGGGGCAGCTCCGCTTGGAATTGATGAGTCCATTGAACTTGTGTATGGGCAAGAATACACCTTGAAAGTGGATGAAGAAGAAGTCGACACAGGTAACTTCGGTGTTTTTAGCACTCGCAGGGGGCGGGGCTAAAACCTACGAACAAACGTTAATTCACGGTTTTGATCAAGAATTAAAAGTTGGTGATATTGTCGAAACAGAGACAGGTAATATTGCCGGTAAAACGAAGAACGCAACAGATATTTTAATTAATAGTTGTGACAACATGTATGAGCGAGATTGTCCAAGAGTGTTACTTATACCCGTTTACAAACCTCATAATCATGACCAAAATCAAATGAAGGAAGTAGAAATCAGAGGTTTCGCTTACTTTTATTTAACAGAACCGATGGATGGGAATGAAAAAGAGATTAAAGGTGAGTTTATTAAGCGAACGGGTCAAGGCTTTGAACTAGATGAAGCAGCAGAACGTGGGGCATTCATCGTACGTCTGACAGAGTAGGTAAGGTGAGTTTAATGCAATCGAAATTATTATTTTTATTAGCGATTTTAATGGGAGTTTTTACAACAGCCATTTTTTTCTATTCAAGTCAATCTGAGACGCCAGAACCAACTGAGGAAGCACCAATGGTTGATGTCGTTACTCTAGCGCAGGATATTGAAGAAAATCAAAAAATAACAGAAGAGGACCTACAATTTCAAACGCTACCAAAAGATCAGGTTCATCCGTCCGCAATCAAATCCTTAGAAGAAGTTAAAGGAAAGTTTGCGACAGCCGATATGGTGACGGGTGAGCTTTTGTTATCTCATCGGCTAAAATCTAGTCAGGAAGAGAAGGCACGGGTATCCCGAAAAGTAACAGACGGGCACCGGGCTGTCTCTATTGGTGTAGATATTGTGAGGTCTGTTTCGAATTTGATTCAACCAGAAGATTACGTCGATGTTATTTTTACATATGAAACTAAAGATGAGACAAAAATAAGAAATTAAATGGGGAATCTAAGAATCTTCTTGATCAAATGGAATCTGTTTTACTACTAGAAAATATTCGTGTGTTGTCTGTTGGGAAACGAATGACGACGCTAGATGATGGAACCGAAGTGGCAGAGTATAGTCAGGTGACTTTAGAGCTAATGCCTGATGATTCAGTTGCCTTGGTCAATGCAGCTGAACAGGGTGCGATTCATTTAACGCTTCATTCTAAAATAACAGAAGGCGAAGAGTAAGGTTATTGGGGAGGAGAAACATGGCAGATATGATTCAAATCATAACTCTATGCAGTGGCAAAGGCGGCGTAGGGAAAACATTTTTAGCTGTAAATTTAGCAATCGCATTAAGCAAGAAAAATAAGGACGTTGTACTGATTGATGGCGATCTCCAATTTGGAGATGTGGGGATGGCTATGGACCTTCAACCAACTTTAACAATGAAAGACCTATTAGATGAACAAGATCGCTTAGATTCACACAATATCACTAATTATTTAGTAGAACATAAAAGCGGCGTATACGTTTTATCTGCTCCGGAGCGGCCAGAGTACGCTGAGTTAATCGATGGTGAGTTTATTAAGAACACACTTAATTTGCTTAAAGAACGATTTGACTACATTGTCATTGATGGTGGACATGGAATAGATGATTCGGCTATAGATTTTATGGATGTTGCTGATCAGATTTTGGCAGTGACAACACCTGAGGTAGCATCGTTAAAAAATACGAAAAGGTTAATTGAGACCATTCATCAGCTTCAAATGAACGAAAAGCTTGACGTGCTTCTTAATCGGCATGGGCTTGATAGTTTGATAAAAGCCGAAGAAATACCAGGTATGCTAAGAGCTGATAAACTCCATGACATACCTAATAACAATAAAGTTGCGATGCAGTCACTGAATTTAGGAGATCCGGCAGTCATCAGTCATTCAAAATCAGATTTAGCTAAAAAGATTTTTAAGTTAGCTCAATCCATTGTTGATGATCAAGTGGAATCAAAACCAAGTAAAAAGAAACATTCATTAATCTCCAGAATGTTTTTCTAATATAGAAGTTCACTGGGGGCTTTGATATGAGTTTATTAGAACGTTTAAAAAATCAAGAGCAGCCACAACAACCCAATAAAGCTGTTCATCAGGAAGGTTCTGTTTCGAAAGATGAAGCACAGCCACAATCATCTGACAAAACTAAACAAGAAATGAAGCCAAAGCAGGTTGTGAAGGCTCGTCCAGTATTAGATGAAAAAGACCGGGCATTCAAACAAACATTACATAAAGAGATCTTAAAAGAAATAAAAGGTGATCAGCCAAAAGAAGAGATTGTGCCTGTTGTTGAAGAACTGGCCGTCGAATTAATCAAGGAGAAAGATGATTATCGAACCGTTGACAGAAAACGAGTCGTTGAGGAGCTGGTTAATGACTTAACGGGATATGGTTCCATTAATCCTTTATTAGAGGATGAAGATGTTTCGGAAGTCATGGTGAATGGACCTGATCAAATCTATTGTGAGCGCAAAGGCAGATTAGAGCTAACAGATTTATCTTTTCGTGATGATGAGCATGTACTTCATGTCATTGAAAAAATTGTCGCTCCGTTAGGAAGGCGAATTGACGAAAGTAGTCCAATGGTAGATGCTAGACTTCCAGATGGCTCGCGTGTAAATGCGATTATTCCACCGCTCGCATTAAATGGACCTACCTTAACGATTCGTAAGTTTGCTGCGGACCCTTTTACGATAAACGATTTAGTGAGTTTTGGAACGTTAACCCATGAAATGGCAACGTTTATAGATGCTTGTGTTAAAGCAAGGTTGAATGTTTTGTCAGTGGCGGAACCGGCTCTGGTAAAACGACTACACTAAATGTTTTATCGAATTTATTCCGAATGATGAACGGATCGTAACCATTGAGGATGCAGCTGAACTACAGCTCGGGCAGGATCATGTCGTGTCGCTTGAATCTAGGCCACCCAACTTAGAAGGTCAAGGGGCCATTAGTATAAGGGATTTGGTACGTAACTCCCTTCGTATGAGACCTGACCGCATAGTGATTGGTGAGGTGCGTGGTGCAGAGGCGCTAGATATGTTACAAGCCATGAATACAGGGCACGATGGCTCGCTTGCGACAGGCCACTCGAATAGTCCTCGCGATATGTTATCTCGTTTAGAGACAATGGTGTTACTTGCAGGAGTAGAGCTCCCGATAAAGGCGATTCGCGATCAGATCTCAGGTGCTATTGACCTTATCATTCAGCAATCAAGATTAAAAGACGGATCGCGTAAAATCGTGAAAATTACGGAAGTACAAGGAATGGAAGGGGACGTCATTGTCCTTCAGGATATATTTGAGTTTGAACAGACAGGAATAGATTCTAACGGGAAGATTCAAGGAGCGCTTGTTCCAACGGGGGTTAGACCTAAGTTTATCGACCGATTTGAACAAGCGAATATTCATATTCCAACAAATGTGTTTGTAAAGGAAGAGGAGTGGAGCTAAATGAGCATCAATTTACTAATGTGGCTCGGTGTGTTGCTCACTTCTACGTTGTTTTTCCTTGCACTATTAACTAAATTTTTTCTATAAAGATCGCCGGATGAAGGAGCGAATGAAGCAGTATTTGTACGATGAAGAACCAGCTCCACCAGACGAACATAAAAAGAAAGTCAAAATGGCGGTTAATTTTAACCTGACAAAAAGTAAAATTAGAAAACGGCTTCAAAAGCAAGATCGGACCCAGAAGCTGGAACTTGAACTTAAACAGGCCGGTATTCCGATTAAACCAGAAGAGCTCATCATGTTTAAGTGGATCTCTGTCGCGTTCTTTGCAGGGCTGTTTAAGCTGATATTTGGCCACGTTGTTTTTATATTAGTTGGGGCCATTTTTGGTGTAATGCTTCCAAAGTTTGTATTGAATTATAAGAAGAAAAAACGTATTAGTCAGTTCAATGATCACTTGGCAGAAATGATCTCAGCTATTGTAAGTGCACTTCGGGCTGGGTTTAGTTTTCCGCAGGCGATTCAAAACGTTCGGAATGAGTCTCCTTCTCCAGTAAAAGAAGAGCTGGAACAACTAATTAAAGAAATGCAGTATGGTTCATCAGTTGAAGAAGCGCTCAATCGCATGAAAGAGCGTGTGCCAAGTGAAGATTTAGACCTCATGATTCAGGCCATTGTCATTCAGCGTCAAGTCGGCGGGAATTTGGCTGTGGTTCTTGAAAAAATTGTGTTCACGATTCGAGAGCGAATTAAAATCCAAGGTCAAATTAAAACACTCACGGCACAAGGTAAAATGTCAGGTGTTGTTGTTGGACTATTACCAATTGGTTTAGCGGGGATGTTATTTTTAATAAATCCTGAATACATCACGGTTTTATTTACACATCCTGTAGGGATTGGACTGTTAGTCGTCGCAGGTATATCAATGGTTATTGGGTTTGTTTTAATTCAAAAAGTAACATCAATTGAGGTGTAAGGAATGGTTCCTTTCTTGTATTTGATCATGATTGTGCTCATTATAGGTGGCATCTTGTTAAGCCGAAGGGAAAAAAGTGTAAAAGTTCATTCGAGGAAAGCAATGATATTAGGTGCCGATGGTTCAACTCCGTCATTAGATGAACCAGTGGACAAACGTGAACCTTTATTTAAGCGATTAGTAGAGCCGAAGCTTAAGGAATTTAAACGTAAGTTCCGAAGAAATATGCCGGCTGATAGACAAGAGAAGTTAGAACTAAAGCTTCTGCGTGCAGGTAACCCAATGGGGCTTGCACCATTTGAATATCGAATCGCTCAGCTCATTTTGGTTGTCTCCCTACCGTTATTGTTCAGTATGTTGTCTGTATTAGGCAATGTGTCGTTCGGACGGGGGTTATTTTTAGTGTTGTTAGGGCTTGGTATGGCTTTTTACTTACCGGTCGTCTATTTAAAAATGAAAACAGCAAAAAGGCAAACGCAGGCTGTAAAAGAATTACCCGATTTCATTGATTTATTAGCTGTAAGTATGGAAGCTGGATTGGGCTTTGATTCGGCGATCAGTAAGGTTGTGGGTAAACAAAAAGGAGTACTTTTTACTGAATTTACTCGGTGCTTAGAGGAATTAAAGCTAGGTAAAACAAGAAAAGAAGCACTATCCGGTGTCCGTGAAAGGATTAACGTTGATGACCTTAAGCTGTTAATCGGAAGTATTATTCAGGCTGAGCAATTAGGGGTTGGGATGGTGCAGACACTTCGAGTTCAGTCAGAAGAAATTCGTCAGCGCCGAAAACAGCGAGCAGAAGAGCAGGCGATGAAAGCTCCGATTAAAATGCTCTTTCCACTCGTAATGTTCATTTTTCCGTGTATCTTTATCGTGTTATTGGGCCCAGCTATTATTCAGATCATTGAAATGTTCGCAAATCAATAAGGATTAAGTTGAAGCTTTTGCGCCTGGTTAGCGTGAAAGCTTTATTAAGTCTATGTAGGGACAGGACTTACACCTATAAAATTGTGAGATACTCCCTTAGAAGTGAAAACACACCCATAAAATTGAAACCACGCTCATTAGAAATGTTGCTTTAAATTAGCTATATCATAGTTTCACACTGTGCTATGCATTCTTTTTTTATGATAGAATAATCATAGAGGTGAATGTGATGGGATTTAAACGAGATGTACATATAAAGGCTCCTGTTGATGTGGTGTTTAAGGTGTTATCGACATTCGAATATGCACCCAAAGTACTAGACCACATTGAGAGTGTTGAGGTGTTAGATGAGGAAATGACCGTAGGCACCAAGATCAAAGAGGTTAGGAGCATTGGTAAGCAAAAGCAAAAAGTTGAAAATATCTTAGAAGTGGTCGACTATGAGCCAAACACGTCATTTGGAACGTATAGTAAACAAAATGGGCTTGACCTTCATTATTCTTATACACTAAGTGAAATTGAAGAAGGGACAGACGTTCATTTTGTAGGAACAATCAAAACAAAAGGTATTCGTAACTTGCTTACGAAACCGGTGATTAATAAAATTATTCAAAAAGAAGACGGGGAACACTTGAATAAACTTAAGCAATATGTGGAATTAAATTATAAGGAAACTCAAGAGTAGACTGTTCAAAGGTGGACAGTCTATCTTTATAGAGGTGGTTAAATGCGTGAGTTTAAAAGGTTGCACCAATTAAGTGAAGTGGATGAACTATTAGAGCATCAGTTATCCTTTTTGTATATTTCCCGTGAAGGTTGTAGTGTATGTCATAGTTTACTTCCGCAAGTTCAAAATCTAATGGAGAACTATCCGCAAATTGAACTTGGACATATAGAAGTCAATGAGGTGCCAGAAGTAGCGGGACGGTTTTCGATCTTCACAGTGCCTGTATTAATCTTGTTTGTTGATGGCAAGGAATACTTAAGAGAAGCTAGAATTGTTCAAATGGATCAGTTCGATGAGAAAGTGAGTAAAATCTATGAGGGCATATTAGGTTAGCCTCATAGACAACTTTAAATTCTTCACAAACGACATACATATTTTCATCAAACGTTCGTCCACTTTCAGCGAGTTCACGGTTGAAAAATTTAATGTGCTCACGCCTCCAGTAGTCATAACTTTTATCTCCTTCACCTTCTTTATAAGCGAATTCCTCAGAAACTTCATTAAAAGGTATGAGTTCGACTTTCATTGTACGCGTAATGACGATCGGGTTACCGTTCCAGTCTGTGATGACGTTATAAGCTCCAACCTTTGGTAGTTCTTCTAAGTCATCTAAATAGGATTGATATAAAGAGCACGTAGCCGTTTTATCACCGCTTTTAACTAACCCGGCTAATTCCTCTGCAAGCTCAGGTCCATCACCAAAAGGCCACGCTTCGTAATCCGCAAATTTAGCCTCTTGTGGATTTAATGTTTCAATAAATTGTCCCCACATGGTTTTCACAGATTGTTTAATCATTTCTTCATTCACCTACCAATATTTATGTCATAATGGACTTAATCATAGTTTAACACGTTGGAAGGGGTTTTGGAGATGCAAAATTATAGTACGACGTTATTAAGGTTTTCAGCTTTATTTGCGGTCGTGGGAGCGTTTATTGGTTCACATATGGCAGGGTCTATGGATTTGCAGTTCAAGTCAGTTCACGCGCACATTTTAGTTGTGGGTTGGCTTTCTTTATTTGCTTGGGCTGTATTTTATAAAATCTTTTATAAAGTCAAAACAAAATTAGCAACGGCTCACGTATGGACAGCCATTCTAGGAGCGTTTGGATTAACAACTGGAATGTGGATCTACTACACTCGGCCACTCGGATTACCAGACGGTTTTGTAACAGTCTATTTTATCGTGGGTGGAACTATTCTTTTAGTAAGTTTTGGGTTATTCTTCCTATTAACCTTAAGTAAACAAATAGATGAAAAATAGGAGGCACATAATGAATTTTTACGATCAGCTTATGAACGGGTATAACGATGAATGGACACATTCAGGTGTGAACGGGGAAAGACTAGCTCACCGGTTAGCTGAACTTGCGAAAACAGGCTGGACTGAAGAGGGAGGCTGCCTTCGAATTGCATTTTCACAAGAAGAGCTTGCGGCAAAAAAACTGGTAATGCAGTGGATGGAGGAAGAAGGACTAGAAGTAGAGATGGACGGAGCGGGTAACGTATTCGGAAGACTTGAAGGACAAGAGGATTTGCCTGTGGTATTGTCTGGATCGCACGTGGACAGCGTGCCTCACGGTGGGCATTTTGACGGCCCATTAGGGGTGCTTTCAGCTTTAGAGGTCGTCTCCGCGTGGCGTGAACAAGGTTATCAGCCGAAGCGACCTTTTGAAATCGTCATTTTCTCAGATGAAGAGGGAGCAAGGTTTAATGGCGGTTTAACGGGAAGCCAAGCTTTTGTAGGTGAAATCGATTCGGAAAAAGAACGCAAGCGAGTAGATTATGAAGGTCGTTCGTACGAAGAAGTTCTAAAAGGTGTAGGCTTAACTCCAGAGAGTGTTGCAAGTGCCAAACGGGATTTAGACCAAGTACATGCATTTATTGAAGTCCATATCGAACAAGGGAAAAGGCTAGAAAAAGCCGGGCTTCCGGCAGGTGTCGTTACTGGCATCGCTGGTCCGACTTGGCTAAAAGTAGTATTCACAGGTGCTGCAGGCCATGCTGGTAACACACCGATGAATGACCGTCAGGATGCACTTGTTGCCGCGAGTGATTTCATCCAAAAAGTGAAAGACTTCCCGCCTCAGGTTAGTGACTCTGGCGTTGCGACAGTTGGAAAGCTCGAGGTTAAACCTAATGGGGTGAACGTTATCCCAGGTGAAGTAGAGCTCACAGTTGATATTCGGGACATCAAAAAGAATGGAAAGATGCCATTGTCCGTTCAGTCAAAGAGTGTGCTGAAGCTGTTGCAGGCGAGCACGATATTAAAGTGGATCTTGATGAACTAATGAGCGTCGACCCAGTTGAGATTCCTCAAGATATGCAACAAAAGCAGGGGAGGCTGCCAAAGAGGTATTAGGACAAGATCCATTCTACTTGCCTAGTGGTGCGGGACATGATGCAATGGTAGTCGGTCGTTATGTTCCAGCAGCAATGCTTTTCACACAAAGTAAAGACGGCATCAGCCACAACCCAAAAGAGTGGTCGTCACTTAATGACTGCACCCAGACGGTTCATGTTTTAAAACGATTTATTGAAAAAGTTTGTGATGAGTGATTGAAAATTGTTATATAAGCATACTAAAAGCGACTCTTTAAAATAGAGTCGTTTTTTCTTTTTAATGATTTTAATGGTAAAGTTTAGGGTAAGTAACAGTTAAGGGGGGAGAATCGTTGATTGAAATCAAGCAATTAGTTAAAGCATTTGATGATGGCACGACGGCTTTAAAAGGAATTGATCTTAAACTAAACCCTGGTGAACTGACGTGTATCATTGGACCAAGTGGTTGTGGTAAAACTACTTTATTGAAGCATATTAATCGTTTAATATCCCCAAGTGAAGGCGACATTCTCATCAAGGATGTCTCTGTTTATGACCAAGATGTCGTTGAATTAAGACGTTCGATTGGGTATGTCATTCAGCAAATCGGATTGTTTCCTCATATGTCGATTGCTGAGAATATTTCAGTCGTTCCGAAATTACTAAAGTGGTCTGATGAGCAAATAAATGAGCGAGTGGACGAAATGCTGGAAATGGTTAATTTAGAACCAGATACGTTTCGAGATCGCTATCCACTTGAACTAAGTGGTGGTCAGCAGCAAAGAGTAGGCGTTGCTAGGGCATTAGTTGGTGACCCAGAGATTATCTTAATGGACGAGCCATTTAGTGCGCTTGACCCGATTAGCCGTGAACAATTACAGGATCAGCTTAAAGCTTTACATAAACAACTGAAAAAAGACGATTGTCTTTGTGACACATGATATGGATGAGGCACTTAAAATAGCTGACAGAATTGTTATTTTAAAAGAAGGGGAAGTTGAGCAGTACGGAACACCAGATGATATTTTACAAAATCCTAAAACAGATTTTGTGAAATCCTTTATTGGGAAAGATCGAATGTCTAGATTCCTAAAAACATCACATAAAACAGTGAAATTTTATCAAGATTGGTTAATCCCAAATCAACCGGATGGAAACCAATACGAAATAGATGCTTCGGAAACCCTGCAATCATTAACGGAACTTTTTGTGGAAAAGCAGTATGACGTAGCAAAAGTTACGGATGGAAATAAAGTCATCGGTTATTTAACGAAAGATGCCTTTATTAAGGCATTGGCCTCAGAAAGAGGTGATCTAGATGAATGAATTCTTTATGACGGTTATGGATCGCCGTGATCTTATTCAAACGGCTTTTATTGAGCACTTATGGTTATCATTTGTATCTATTTCGATTGCTTGTTTAATATCGTTACCATTAGGCATTTGGGTTGCGAGAGCCAAGCGTTTTGCCGAACCGATTATTGGTATCACGGCTATTTTACAAACAATCCCTAGTTTAGCGCTATTTGGATTTTTAGTACCGATTATTGGCCTTGGTACAAATAGTGCCTTGATTGCCTTAACGGTGTACGCTCTGCTTCCGATTGTGCGTAACACTTACACAGGGATTTCAAGAGTGAGTCCAGCAATGATTGAAGCCGCTAGTGCAATGGGAATGACAGCAAATCAGCGGTTACTTAAAATTGAAATTCCTCTCGCATTACCATTTATCATGGCGGGAATCCGAACTGCGACGGTATTAACTGTTGGAGTTGCGACGTTAGCAACCTTTGTGGGTGCAGGTGGATTAGGTGATGTTATTTACCGTGGCCTTCAAGGTTATAAGCCTAATTTAATCCTAGCTGGTGCCATTTCTGTTGCACTTCTAGCAATTGCATTCGATTATATATTAAAGTATTTAGAGAAAAAAAAAAACGACGCCGAAAGGTATGAAAATAGATCAGTAGGAGGATGTTTATGCTTAGTAAAAAAAGAGTTGTATTAATGATATTGGCCCTTTTGTTAGCTTTAGTGACTGCATGTAGTAGCTCTGGCGATGAGCAAACCATTAAAATTGGCGGGAAGCCTTGGACAGAACAGTATATTTTACCTCAAATTATTGGACAGTACGTTGAAGCTCACACAGACCTAAAATGTTCAGTATGAAGAAGGTTTAGGTGAAGTAGCAGTGATCACGCCTGCAATTGATAAAGGTGACATTGATGTTTATGTTGAGTATACGGGGACAGGACTTGAAGCTGTGTTAAAAGAGCAAGCAAAAGAAGGCGAATCATCAGAAAGTGTTTTGAAGCGGGTTCGCGAAGGTTATGAAGAAAAATTCAATGTGACTTGGCTTCAGCCATTAGGGTTTGAAAACACTTATACGCTAGCTTATCACCAGGACGCTGGATATAATGCCGAAACGTTTTCTGATTTAGTTGATATATCAAAAAATCAAGAGATGTCATTTGGAGCCCCGCACGCCTTTTATGAAAGAGAAGGTGATGGGTATGAAGCTATGATTGAAACGTATCCATTTGAATTTAGCCGAAAGGATTCACTAGATGCGAATGTGATGTATGAGGCGGTTCATAACAAAGAAGTAGATCTTATACCGGCTTTTACAACTGATGGCCGAATTGAACGTTATAATCTGCAGACAACAACTGATGACAAAGGATTCTTTCCTAAGTATGACGCCGTTCCGCTCGTTAGAATGGAAACATTAGAAAAGCATCCAGATCTAAAAGGTGTCATCAACGAACTCGCTGGTCAAATTTCTGAAAAGGAAATGCAAGAAATGAATGCTAAAGTAGACATTGACAATATGAAACCAGAAGAGGTTGCTAAACAATTTTTACAGGATAAAGGTTTGATTGATTAAGACGGGGATACACCCCCGTCTTTTTTAAATGCTAGGGAAGAATAAAAATTTCTATGATTCGGCTTATTATGTAGGTTTAACGCAAGGTGCGCTTTTCTTAACAAAGTTAGATATACTCATTTAAAGGGTAGATAAAATAGCTTTTTTACTCCGTCGACAAATTTCTGGGTAGATAAATTCTGAAAAGGGGTAGATATATCTGATTTTAGGGTCGTTAAATGGGCTTTTCTTGCAAGGTAAGATAATAAAATTTTAACTTAAGTTCTGATAAATTATGTTGTATAGCACTATCTAGCGTAATGCGCCCAATCACCGCCCTACGCTTTTCTTATGTAAAACTGGCTTATTGTCTGGTATAATATATACTTGTGCTTCGGCACGAGCAGTTCGGAAAATCCTGCTTAATCAAAACTAAGGGAGATGAGACTTATGTCTGAAAACTATTATTTACCAAGGTCTGGGCCAATGCCAAGACCAAATAGCGTTGAAGAAGGGCGCGAAATTCTTAAAAACGAGGCATTTGATGCCCCGAACGTACAGGAGATTACATTTAATGCATTGGAGTTTACGGCGGTTTGTCCGAAAACGGGTCAGCCTGATTTTGGCCGGGTTGAAATAACATATACGCCGAAAAATAAGTGTATTGAATCAAAATCGCTAAAGTTTTATCTTTGGTCATTTAGAGATCAAGGAGCATTCTGTGAATCATTAGCAGCACAAATCGCAGATGATGTTAGCTATGCTATAGAGCCTAAACGCGTTGAAGTGACGGTTTATCAATCAGCACGTGGTGGTATTGAACTAACGACTAAAGCGGTGCGTGAACATGATGAGTAAAGATCAGAAGTTAATTTTACTTAATGTTATTTTTGCTAGTAGCTTAGTGGTTGCCAACGTCATTGCAGGGAAAATAGTCATGCTAGGTGAAAACTTGACGATTCCAGCGGCAGTCGTTGTGTATGCTGTAACATTTTTAATCACGGACATTGTGCATGAGAATTATGGGCGTGAACAAGCAAAGCAGACGATTATTTTTGGGTTTATTGCCCAAATCTTTGCCAGTGTTATGATCCTCTTTGGACAGATGCTTCCTGCTGCGCCATTTGCTCAGGAATCACAACAGGCTTACGAAACATTGTTAGGTCAAAATGCACGGTTCGTTATTGCGTCGCTAGCAGCTTATTTAACGTCACAGTATTTAGATGTTGTGATTTTTTCAAAACTAAAAAAGCTGACCAATACTCGTCATAAATGGCTTCGTAATAATATCAGTACAGCATCGTCACAGCTAATTGATACAACCGTGTTTATCACGATTGCTTTCATCGGTTCTGTTCCAAATATTTGGATCATGATTTTAAGTCAG
Organism: Piscibacillus salipiscarius JCM 13188; assembly: GCF_001311865.1. Taxonomy (GTDB): domain Bacteria; phylum Bacillota; class Bacilli; order Bacillales; family Alkalibacillaceae; genus Piscibacillus; species Piscibacillus salipiscarius. Next base: position 20,405 of record NZ_BBCD01000004.1, on the reverse strand, counting down.
TATGTGATCAAAATTAGGTATTGCGGTCTTAGATACACCGATTTTTTATTTATTAACGAAAAAGCGTAAACAAAAGAGAATGGATGAGCCTATACAGGCAACATCTTAATATTCTAAGCTTCGGGAGGGAACCCGGAGCTTTTTTTTTTGCTTAATTAGAAGTACATTTAGATTTCTAAATCCAACATTTTTCGGTAGAAATTGACAAAATAAATGTACTTTTGATTGAGTTATTCTTGATGCAATATGGGGTAAACTAGACTAAGGTATGAATAGTTTGGGGGAACCAACGATGAATTTAAGTAAAATTTTAAAACAGGTAAACGTTTTATATAAAAATGAACTACCTGATTTAGATATAAATCATATTACAGACAATTCAAGAGAAGTTAAACCAGGGTCGATGTTTGTAGCTGTCAAAGGTTATGCGCATGATGGACATGTTTATATAGATGAGGCTATTCGAAATGGAGCCCAGATTATAGTAGGTGAAGACAATTTAACTCTAACGGTACCTTATGTTCAAGTTGAAAATAGTAAAGAGGCTTTAGGACGTATGTTATGTGAGTTTTATCATCACCCTTCTTCTCATAAAAAGTAATTGGTGTTACGGGTACGAACGGAAAAACGACGACTAGTTATATGCTAAAAGCTGTATTCGAAGCTAATGGTTATTCAGTCGGATTAATTGGAACGATTGAATATTTCATTAATGGAACGTCTTATAAAAGTTAAAACACAACTCCTGGCACTGCCGCACTACAACACTTACTTTATGAAAGCCAAGATGATGTGGTCATTGTTGAAATTTCATCACATGCTTTAAAACAGCATCGTGTTGAAGGGCTTAGGTTAGATGCAGCCGTTTTACTAATTTAGATTCAGAACATTTAGATTATCATTACAGTATGGCTGAATATTTTGAGTCTAAATTTAAAATTTTTGGTTTATTAAAACAAATGGAAAGGCTTTCGTGAATATTGATGATGAATGGGGCGGGAGAGCTTATGCCTTATTAAAAGAAAAAGGGACCGACGTTTATTCAGTTGGCATCAGTTCAGTAGCTGATATAATCGTTAGCCCTCATCACCATAGTGCAACAATTAAGAGTGATCGTTCTACCGTATTACTGGATTTGAAAATGCCAGGTTTGCATAACCGGTTTAATGCTGCTTTTAGTTTATTAGTTGGGGATATATTTAAATTGAATCGAGCGCAATCTGTTAAGGCGTTAAATGATGTGGAAAATGTAAGCGGGCGATTTGAAATTGTCAATTTCCCAGGAAATAAAACGATTGTTGTCGACTATGCACATACACCAAAAGGTTTTTATCATTGTTTAAACACGGGGCCGGTGCAAATCAAGTTATACATGTCTTTGGCTTTCGCGGTTCACGTGACCCTTCGAAAAGGAAGGCCATGATGGATAAATCAGCAAAGGTTAGTGATTATTATATTCTAACGTTAGATGACTTAAATAACTCAACTATGTCAGAAATGGAAGAAACCTTAAATGAATTCCATCAGAATTATGGAAAAGGTGAAGTTATCTACGATCGAACGAAAGCGATTGAGAGGGCAATTGAATTTGCAGAAGACGGAGATTGGGTTGTCATTACTGGTAAAGGTCATGAGTCGTATAAAGAGGAGTTTGAGCTTGGTACTTCTAATGATTTAGAAACAGTCAAAACTTTTAAGAGACAGAGTTAGGGAAGTGAGTCGCACAAGTTAGCTAGCTAATAACTTGAACTGTGAGGTGTCTGTTAGCGTGACAAATCGTATAGATCCTAAAGTTGATGAGTATTTAAGCCATGTACATATGTGGCGTGATGAGATAAAAAAGTTAAGATCGATGATGCTAGATTGTGGTTTAACGGAAGAGCTCAAGTGGCGCAAGCTTGTTATATGGTGGACAACCGTAATGTCGCTATAATACAAGGATTCAAACATTATTGTGCCATTATGTTTTTCAATGGAACTCTATTAAAGGACCCTCATCATTTGTTGATTAAACCAGGTGAGCATTCACAATCACAGCGTCAACTGCGTTTCACTAATGTACAAAATATAGATCAGATTGAAACAATTATTAAGTCATATTTAGAAGAAGCTATCGAACATGAAAAAGCTGGACTTGATCCTAAACCTAATAGGCGAGAAGATGAGATGCCTGAAGAACTACAATTAAAATTTGATGAAAACCCTGCCTTTAAAGAAGCTTTTGAATCATTAACACCAGGAAGGCAGCGTGCCTATATCATTTATTTCTCTAAGGCTAAAAAATCAGAAACAAGAAAATCTAGAATCGAAAAGCACATGCTTAGGATTCTGGATGGAAGGGGCCTGAATGATTAATGGGTTAAGTTTTGTCTAGTATTTGAAAAAATCTTCTAGAAAAATTTCAGTTTTGTCTAATGAATTCCCATTCTTGTCTAGTAATTTCTCGAATTTGTCTAGTAAATTCTCAAAATCGTCTAGTAAAACCCTTGAATTGTCTAGTATACAGATAACTTGTCTAGTGAAAATGCTTCAATCAAGGATGGTGTGGGTCACCAAGTATCATCACAAATACCCATCGATTACACCACTAAACAAACCCTGAAATTTATAAGAAAAACTTGGCCTTCAGCCAAGTTTTTCTAGGGGGTAATCTATATCAATTAGGGGATTAGGTATTTAAATCTACATGTTTTCCTTTGACTAAATAAATGATGCCTTCAGCGATGTTTGTAACGTGATCTGCTGCACGTTCTAAATACCGGCTGATAAAGGCGAGTTGTGTGATAGGGTTGATTTCATCAGGATGTTCCGTCATGTGCTTCAGTAGTTTTTCAACAGATTCTCCATATTCACGGTCCACTTGATCATCAATTCTTGAAATTTCATAAGCAGACTCGATACTTTCGCTCATATAGGCATCTATGACTAAATCGATCATTTGTTTAACGACAGATGCCGTATGAAGAACTTGCTGCTTTTCTTCTGGAAGCTCTGCTTTTCCAATCCTGATCACGGATTTCGAAATATTAACTGCAAGATCTCCAATTCGTTCAATATCATTCGTTGCTTTTAATGTCATAACGAGTCTTCTAAGGTCTTTAGCAACTGGTTGCTGCTGTGCAATTAACCAAATGGCATCATCATTAATATTATCTTCAATAGAATTAATTTTTTCATCTTGATTGATCACATCTTGAGCTTGCTCAGAATCTTGATGTTCAAGAGCGTACGTTGCTTTTGTTAAAGACGTTTTAGCCATTTCGCTCATCTTAAACACACGTTGCTTCAGTTCATTTAATTGATCTTCAAAATTCTCTCTTACCATAGTACAAGCCCCTCTCAATTAATAAGATTTATCCGAAGCGACCAGTTATATAATCTTCCGTACGCTGGTCTGTTGGGTTAGAGAATAACGTTTCTGTTTCATTAAATTCTACAACTTCTCCGTTTAAGAAGAAGGCAGTTTTATCAGAAATTCGAGCAGCTTGCTGCATGTTGTGTGTGACAATCACAATGCTGTAGTCCTGCTTTAGTTTTTGGACAAGCTCCTCAACTTTTAATGTTGAGATTGGGTCTAAAGCAGATGTTGGTTCATCCATTAAAATGACGTCTGGTTCTATAGCTAACGTGCGTGCAATACATAGACGTTGTTGCTGACCACCTGAAAGTCCATAAGCATTTTCCTTAAGACGATCCTTCACTTCATCCCAAATATAAGCATCTTTTAGACTTTTCTCGACGATCTCATCAAGTAATTTTTTACTTCGAATTCCGTGTATTTTAGGGCCGTATGCTACATTTTCATAAATGGACTTCGGAAAAGGATTTGGCTTTTGAAACACCATTCCAACGCGAGTTCTAAGTTCTTCAACTTTAAAGTCTTTATTTAAAATATTTCGGTTACGATACTCAATATCTCCAGATGTTTTAACAGAAGGGACTAAATCGACCATTCTGTTTAATGTTTTAAGGTACGTTGATTTACCGCAACCAGATGGTCCAATAATAGCTGTAATTTCTTTTTCTGGAATGGCTAGGTTAATATCCTTTAATGCATGCGTTTCCCCATACCATAAATTTAAACTTTTCGAGTTAAAAACGATGTTTTGTTCAGTTTGTGGAGTCTGTTCAATACGTTCCTTTTTAAGTGTTGCTGTACTCATGTGAGTCACTCCTTTTATTAAAATGAAAGTGTCCACCAAAGCGAATCATTATTCTAATAACGCTGTTGAAATTTATTACGAATAAGAACCGCAATCGAATTTAGTGCAAATAACAGAACGAGTAATACAATGATCGTAGCTGCAGCTAGATTCGCATAAGCATCGACTAATGTTGAATCTAATGTCCAGTAATAAATTTGCATTGGTAATGCTGTAAACTTATCAAAGATACCCTCCGGAAACGGAATGAGTAGTGCTGGAATTCCAATGACCGTTAGCGGCGCTGTTTCACCAATTGCACGAGAAATGGCTAATATAGCCCCTGTTAGCATCCCGGGTAAAGCGGCAGGTAGAATAATACGTCTGATCGTTTGCCATTTAGTTGCACCCATTCCATACGATGCCTCTATTAAATGCTGTGGCACTGAACGGATTGACTCCTGCGCTGCTACAATGACAATCGGTAAAATGAGCAATGATAGGGTCAGGCCACCTGCAAGTACAATACTTCCAAAGTCCATAGCACGGACAAATGGTCAATCCTAATATTCCATAGACGATTGACGGAACGCCGGCCAAATTGGCGATATTGGTTTGGATCAACGATTGAGTTTTTCCTCTTTTCAAGTAAAGTTCAAGGTATAAAGCTGATCCAATTCCAACGATTAAAGTCACTGGAATAACGACGGCCATTAACCAAAAGGTTCCGAGTATTGCTCCCATAATTCCTGCACGGCTTGCTTCAGTAGATAGACGTCCTGTTAGGAAGTCCATATTAATGGCGCTAAGTCCTTGTGTTAACACTTGAATAATTAATGCTGCTAATACGACTAAACCAATCGTTGTTGCAATAAAGAATATATATTTAAGGATGTTATTTTTTAAGATCCGTGTATTCATTTTCTTTTGAACTTGCTCTAGGTTTACATAGTTCATGTTAGTATTCCTCCCTAAATTTACGGGACACGTAACGTGCTAGTAAATTCATGAGTAATGTGAAAACAAACAAGGTCATCGCTACGGCATATAAGCTAAAGTAAATAGTTGAACCAGCCGGGGCCTCACCACCAGCGACTTCTACGATATATGCAGTCATTGTCTGCATTGACTGAGTAATATCAAACGTAAAGTTTTTCGAGCTTCCACTTGCAATGGTGACAATCATCGTCTCTCCGATTGCACGGGAGATTCCTAAAATAAATGAAGCAATAATACCAGATAAGGCAGCTGGAATCACAACTTTAAAAGTCGATTCGAGCTTTGTTGCACCTAATGCAAAAGCACCTTCGCGAATAGAGTTCGGTACTGAACTCATTGCATCTTCTGATAAGGATGCGATCATTGGAATAATCATGACACCCATGACGATTCCAGGGCTTAAAATATTCGTGGCATCAATTGACGGCCAAATAGACCTTAGTAAAGGTGTCACAAACGTAAAGGCGAAAAACCCATATACGATTGTAGGAATACCGGCTAAAATTTCTAGCATAGGTTTCAATGTTCTTCTGACGCGATCTGATGCGTATTCACTTAAATAGATTGCAGCCATCATGCCAATTGGGCCAGCTACTAACATGGCAATGAGGGATGACATGATCGTCCCGTTAATTAAAGGCAAAATCCCGAATTCTGGGTTCTGACTTAAAGGTTTTAGCACAGTTCCTGTGAAGAATTCTGTTATAGGAACCCTTTTGAAAAACTCAATCGTTTCACTGAGTAATGTGTAAATAATACCAATGGTCGTTAAAATAGAAATAAGAGCAAATAGAAATAATATTGATGGAATAAGTTTTTCAAAAAGTGATGATAAATTTTGGATTTACGTTTTTGTTCAATCATGTCTTGGACTGATTCGCTTCGTGATGTCATAAGAACTTTTCCTCCTTTCAAGGAAAAAAGCAAACTAAAATGAGAGCATTGAAGCTCTCATTCTAGTGGTTACTTCAATTCTTTAAGTTCGTTTGCTAGTTTTTAGTTTCCTCATCTGGCAATGGAGCAAAGCCAACTTCACCAGCATAGTTATTGACGTTTTTCCATTAACCAAATGGCATAATCAAGTACTTGAGGCTTCTCTTTTGCGTGGTTAACATTTAAATAAGTGAATACTGGACGTGTAAAGTTTGCATAAGGACCATCTTCAGCGATTGTCTCAAGCGACGGAGCTACAGGTCCGTTACCAAAGTCTACTTTAACGGCTTTTACTTTATCTTTATTGTTGTCATAGTAACCAAAACCGAAGAAACCAATCGCATTTTTGTCTTCTGAAACTAGCTTAACTAGAGTGGAATATTCCTGTTGTAAATTAATGCTTGATGCTAGGTCTTGTTCACCTAGAATTTCTTCGTAGAAAAACTCATACGTTCCATGGTTTTCGTTAGGGCCATACGTTTGAATCTTTTCATCTGGCCAGTCAGGGTTAATGTCTGACCACTTTGTATATTTACCCATGAAGATATCTTTGACTTGCTGTTCAGTTAATTCTGTTGCGAAATCATTTTCAGGGTTGATGACAATTGAGATACCATCTAATGCGACTTTTAACTCTTTATACTCAATTCCTAATTCTTTAGCTTTAGCTTTCTCTTCTTCTTTAATTTGACGGGATGCATCATTAAAATCTGTTCCATTTTCGACTAAAAATCTCTCGAATCCTGCGCTTGTACCAGAACGACTTACTTCAACTGATACGTTAGGCTGTGAATTAATCATGTATTCCTCAGCCATTTTTGCCATTAACGGATAAACAGTTCCAGATCCATCGATGACAACACTACCTTCTAATTCTTGACTTCCTTTTTCATTATTGTCTCCGCTTGCTGCTTCAATAGAACCCTCATCGGATCCACAAGCAGCTAATGCTACTAATGCTAGAGATAAGATTGATAGAATGAAAAGCTTTGACCATTTAGTCATTTGGAATGTCCCCCTTAGGAATGTTCTAATTTTTCGTTACAAATTCATCATAAAAGGGATTGTTTCAAATGTCTGTAAAGTAAGTGTAAAGATAAGGTTAAGAAATTGTAAATCCTTGATTTGGCGGGAGGTGAAGGGGGATAAAGAAAAACCATTCAGAACTAAATTCTGAATGGTTAAGCAGGCGACACTAATTTTAAACCGACTGTCGCTGTGATAATAACTGAAATAAATAATATTCTAAAAACTGTCGCACGTTCTTTAAACCAGATAATTCCGACTATGGCTCCACCAGCAGCGCCAATTCCAGTCCAAATTGCATACGCTGTCCCCATAGGTAAAACGGTCATGGCAACGGATAGAAGTACAAAACTTAACGAGAAGGCTAAAATAAGCATAAAGAGTGACGACCATGTTTTTTTCTGATGGTAAACATTAATCATTAAAAACGCCTAACATTTCAAAGATGCCTGCAAAAATCAAAGATGTCCAGTACATTAAGTTTCACCTCGTTCAATTGTGACTAGTTTAAGACCCACGACTCCAAATAATAAAAGCACAATAAAGCCGACTTTAACAAAGCTAAAGGGCTCGTCGAAAAATAAGATATCAGATGCGACTGTACCAGCTGTTCCAAGTCCGACAAATACGGCATAGGACGTGCCAACTGGTAGCTTTTCGCCGGCCATAATAAGCAAGTAAAAGCTTATAAAAATGGCGATAACGGTCATCAGCCATTCAATTAATGTATCAGCATGTTTAAGTCCGATTACCCACATAACTTCAAAAAGCGCCTATAATGACTTGAATCCAAGCGCGCTGCATCAGATCACCCCTTATTTATAGAGAAGGCCCGAGAGAATAGCTCTCTCGGGCGAAAATTCATATATTTAAATTTTATCACTGGTATTCAGTGAATTCTATTGAAACGGGTTATGATGAATAATTTTATCGGATTTGGATAAATTATGACACACGATTCAAAATGCCTTTTGGAAAGCGAGGCATGATTATGATAAAATCATTATTTATTGTTGGAATAATTGGTATTACGAGTTTGTCGTCAAGTTTAGCTGCTGATGAGGAAAGGTCATTTCCTGTGTACAAAGTGGATCAAGATTATATTTCATCACTCCCAAGGCAATACGTAGCCTTAACCTTTGATGATGGTCCTTCGGAGTACACAAAAGTGATTGCTGATATTTTGTCAGAACGGGGGAGTAGCTGGGACATTCTTTTTTATAGGTGAGAAAATTGAGGAACACCCTGAAATTGTTCATTATGTCAAGGACCAAGGGCATATGGTGGGCAGTCATTCTTATGAACATAACAATTTGACTGAGCTTACGCCTCAACTATTAGAAAATGATATGTTAGAGGCAGTTACAGGGCTCGAAGGCTTAGTCGGTCATCAAGTAGAGTTGTTCAGACCGCCGTTTGGTTCTGCAGATGAAGAAGTCGTTGAAGTGGTGAAAGATCAAGGCCTTAAGATGGTCATGTGGAACCGAGACCCTAAAGACTGGAATCGAGCTGAAGCCCAAGATATTCTAGACTATTTTTATACCGTTGATTCTGCAGGTGGCATCTACATTTTACATGAAAATCCTGATACGGTAGAAGCCTTGCCGCAAATTTTAGATTATTTACAATCGGAAGATCTTCAAGTTGTCGGATTACAGTAAAGAAGACCTTCTCAAAAAAAAAGAAGCATTTGCGCTGGATGCAAATGCTTCTTTTTAAATTACTCATCTGAATCGCTATTCTCTTTGTTTCCTTTTGCGTATTTACCTTGACGGCCATATTCCTTGTTTGTTTTCTCTTTGCGGTTTTCGCCACTCTTTCCTTGGTTGTTTGCCACTAGAATCAGCTTCCTTTGGTTTTATTTACCCCTTGTCCAAAAAATTAATCGAATTAATTAATTTATTTTCTAAGAATATGTAAAAAACCCGTCAAATAGGACGGGTTTTAAAACGCTAATGTTGTTGTTGTGATGCTTTAGTAAAACCGTTAAGCAGTTGATCTTGAGTTTGTTGATCAAACTGTGCCACCTGATAATAGCCATTGTCATTTTGGTATAAGAAAATTTCATATGCCATCTCACAAATGTTAGGAATACTGTCCTGTAACACACGACGTACAACAGGGTTTGTTGCTTCAAGAGCTGCCATGGTTGCACCTGATGCACACTGTTTCAAATGACCTAACATAAATCCTGAGTAACATTCATCATTAAGCTGTGAAGGGTTTTCCTTAGGTGACTTAGGTTGACCTGGAGTTAAACCGTAAGTAACATCGTTGCTTAATTCCATGTTATAAGTGGTTGTCGGTTGGGGAGGGCGCTGTCCAGATTGGTAAGCATCCACTAGTGTGTTATAGGTTTGCTTTAAATGTTGATGTTGCTTGTTTAAGATCGTTTTTAAATTTTGATCTTGAATACCTTGTTCGTAAATTTTGTAGTGCTCCATTGTACCGATTAAACCACCTAATACTTCTTTTACATCGTATATTTCATGTGCTGAATGGCTTTGTTGAGCTGGCATTTGATTTGAGTTTTTCATTTGACTATTTGGGTTCTGTTGCTGATGCATAGTCATTCCTCCTTTATAATTTGGATTACATTATTAAGGTGGTTCAAAACACGTTTAAATATGCAGTTTCAATACTGTTACTTACTATAAATTGTTTTAAAAATTACCATTAGGCAAGAAGTATGATTCACTAGTAATCCTACAAAATAACTATAAGTCGCTTACAATTTGATGAATAAATGTTATTATAAAATTAAATATATTTAGACAAATTGGGCCAACAGGCTCTTTTTAAATTATAGGGGAATAGACATGTATCGAACGATCTCAACATTGTGTTTAGTTGGCGCTGTCATTTTTATATTAGCTAGCTTACCGTTAACTGTAACAATTTTCGGTGATTCACTACTCATTGAATGGTCCATCATTTATGATAAAACGTTAGCATACTTTAACGGGGTTTTGTCAGGAGAATCATTTACATATACAGAAGGCAAGGATCGGACTCAGCACTTTTTTTTGCAGATGTACCAAGTCATTTTATGACCTCATTTTTATACTTATTAGTAGCTGCTTTAATTGCAATTTCATTATCTTTGGTCTTATCGATATGGGTTAGTTTGACTAAAAAGGAATGGGTTAAAGATGTAATAGGTTTTTGAGTGTCATTCCAGACTTCATCATGATTATCTTTTTACAACTAGTGGTTGTTTATATTTACGAGGAATACGGAGTTGCTGTATCAAGAGTGGCCACGAAATCTTCTGAAGAACCAGCTGTACTATTGCCATTAATCGTGATGATTTTAATACCGCTCATTTATCTAATTCGTAATTTATCTGAGAGAACATTTGATGTGATGGGAGAAGACTACATTTTAAATGCAAAAGCAAAAGGAATAAGGCGGTTACCTATTATCTTCAACCATGTTATCCGAAATGTATTGCCATTTTTAAAAGCAGACTTACATAAAATACTTGCGATTATGATGTCAAACCTATTTATAGTTGAGTATTTGTTTAATATCAATGGCTTATCGGCTTTTATTTTTAATAATTACTCGTATCAGTTTAATTTAACGGTCAATACGCTGATCGCATTAATGGTTGTCTATATGCTTTTATACCTATGTCTAACCTTATTTATTCGTTTTCTCGAAAGGATTTTTGCTAATGACTAATTGGAGACTTTGGACAGGGTTAAGCTTAACTCTAATACTGATCATCATCGCAATTATCGGACCATTTATTGCGCCATATGATGATAATTACACAATGGAAGTAGAGTATATCTCACAAGGTGAAGATTATGAAATGGTTACAAACCCTGCGCCACCATCAGCTAAGCATCCATTTGGGACGGATCAGTGGGGTTATGATATATTGACGTTGTTATTGTATGGAGCGAAATATACGATTTTTATTAGTTTATTCGTAGCCTTTATAAGAGTTGTCGTTGGTGGAGGCCTCGGCATTTTAGTTGGAAATCTGAACAATTCTAAATCGAATAAATTAGGGTTCGGTTTTGGTTTGTTAGGGGGAATCCCGCAATTTTTAGTGTTATATTTCGTGTTAGTCGGAATTACCATTAATTCTACATTATCCGTGTTTGAACTAACTACTCTTCAAACCGTCCTAATGGTGTTAATCGGCATTCCAGGGGTGTTTTCGGCAACTAAAAGTAAGACTATTGAACTGAAAAAGAACGAGTTTATAACCGCATCTAAGTCATTAGGCGCCAGTCCTTGGTGGGTGACCACTAAGCAAGTTTTCCCTCATCTAAAAGGGACCCTTTTATCGATGATGGTAAAAGAAATGATTCTTACACTGACTCTGATTGGTCAGCTAGGGATCTTTAAGTTATTTTTAGGTGGAACAATTCTAAGGTTGCATGGTCCTGAGGTTTACCTTTCTAAAACAATGAATGGGCAGGGTTGATCGGACAGTGGCAATCGTTTCTTTATAATTACGAATGGATTATATGGTATCCGCTTGCAGCATTTGTTTTTACCATTTTTCGTTTTATTTATTATCTAGGGGAATAGAGATTCATCAACGAGACCAATTGAAGCGGTATCCACATATCTAAATAAATGAGCCGTGATGTTAAGCATCACGGCTCGAGTTTTTAGTCATCTCCGAAGACTTGTTCCCAATCGCTTCGTTGATCTAACATTTCTTGAGCGAGCTGTTTAGCACCTTCTAGACTATGGTTTGCGGCCCATCCGCACTGAACTTCATTACAGGCTGGTACTTCATCAGCAGCTAAAACGTCTTTAAACGTTTGCTCTAATGCATTCAAAATTTCATCATAATCATCATGATTTAATACGGCTAGATAAAACCCAGTCTGACAACCCATTGGACTTATATCAACGACATGATCTAAGTGATTACGAATATTTTCGGCCATTAAATGTTCGATAGAATGTAGGGCATCCATGTCCATGTGCGCTTTATTGGGTTGTTTAAAACGGATGTCATATTTATGGATTTTGTCTCCGTTTGGGCCTTCCGTAACACCAACTAAGCGAACATAAGGTGCTTTGACTTTTGTATGGTCTAAGTTAAAGCTTTCAACATTCATTTTATTAGCCATTTAGCATTCTCCTCTCAATGGTTTTGTGTATTAAAAAAAACCGAGAAATCGGCACAAGCCGACCTCCCAGTTTTAGACATTAACGTGGTTATGGCGATTCGCAAATTGATTAACCGAACCTACATATTGATTTAATTCTGATGCGCCTTCAATCGCATTTGTAATAAATGTTTTAGCTGATTTAATGGCTTCTAAAGGCTCTTGCCCTTTGGCGATATAAGCCGTAATCGCAGATGCAAATGTGCAGCCTGCACCGTGTGTGTAAGTTGTGTCGATGGCATCTGTTTCAATTAAGATGAACTCATCCCCAGCATAAAATACATCAACAGCTTTGTCGCCTTCAACTTCTGAACCGCCTTTGACGATGACGTTTTTAGCGCCTAGTTCGTAAATACGTTTAGCAGCTTCTTTCATTTCGTCTACGGTTGTGATGTTCGACATACCTGCCAGCTGTCCTGCTTCAAATAAGTTAGGCGTTGTCACTAGTGCTTTTGGTACTAAAACATCACGTAATGCTTCAGAGTTTTCAGGATGTAGAGCTTCGTCCTGACCTTTACACACTAAAACAGGGTCAATAACAGCCGGTAAGTTATGCTTCTCAATCACCTCAGCCGCAAGTTTGATCACTTCCGCTGTTGGAAGCATACCTGTCTTCATAATATCAACACCTACACCATCTAGAATCGTGTGCAGTTGTGCTTTTACTGTATCAAGCTCGATTGGATACACATCATGCGCCCAGCTTGTCGATGGGTTTTGTGCAACAATCGTTGTTAAAGCTGTCATCGGATAGATGCCAATTTCTTGAGATGTTTTAATATCTGCTTGAATGCCTGCTCCACCACTGGTGTCAGAGCCAGCTAATACTAACGCTTTTTTCATGGAGACTCCCTCACTTTCTTAGTTCCTGTTTGTATTTTAAGACAATTTCATACTTATGACAAATAAGTTATATTAGTAAATTTTTAAGACGTAGAATGCTTGGTCCTAGAACGAACCGATGATTCTGCATGATCTTCTCTGAATTTGATGAAAAAGAGAATAAGACCACAGGCAAATAGCATTGCACTTGTCATGATAAAGACAGATGAAATGTTGTAAAAACCAGCCACCACTCCGCCTAAGACAGGTCCGAGCATGTTACCTAAGAATCGGAGGCTTGTATTGTAACCCATCACTTCACCTTGCATGTTAATTGGTGCGACCTGGCGAATGTATGCCATTCTAACCGGAATAATTCCGCCGAGTGTGACTCCGAGCAAGAATCTCACAATAACAAGCTGCCATACTTCAGTAACGAACGCACCAGGTAAATAAACTAATCCAGCTGCTAAGAGCAATGCAATTAGGATCTTTTCATAACCGACTTTATCGGCAATACGGCCCCAGCGTCTCGTCATAAGTAAGTTACCAAGTCCAGTTATGGAAAATGCGATTCCTGAAATGAATGCTAAGTTTTCCGGACCATTTAATTCACTGACATACAGTGCTAGAATCGGCTGCACCGCGAAGTGAGCCACTTGGATAAACATTGATAGAATGATGACTGAAATTAGCATCGGTTGTTTTAAAATAAAAGTTACTACTTCTTTTCTAGAATAACTTTCTTGTTCGTTTTCATCATCTTTTACTTTGAACTCTTTTAATCCAATGATGACAAGGACGCCTGCTAAGAAAATAGTACCTGATGTGAACTGAAAGGCTTGAGCATAACCAAATGTATCGGCTAATACACCACCAAGCATCGGTCCCATTAGCGTACCAGTGACGGTACCTGTTTGTAGCGTCCCCAAAACGCGCCCAGAGATGCCTTTTTCAGTTTGAGTCGATATGAGCGCCTGTGATAAAGGGATAAACCCAGTAAAGACACCCATGACAAATCTTAGTAAAAATAATTGAAAGACCGTTTGAACTTCTCCCATTAGGAAGACACTTGTACCTAAACCAAATGCCGCTATGATTAGGATTGGTTTTCTTCCGTAACGGTCACCTATACGACCCCAGAGCGGGGATACTAAGAACGCGGTTAAGAATGTAATTCCAAATGTATATCCTGCCCATTTTTGTACATAATCATCTGAGAAATTGCCGAACGTCTCGATATAAAGTGAGAGGAACGGCATCACCATTGTCATACTACCTGCCACAAAAAAATTGGCGAACCACATGATCGCCAAATTACGCTTTGCTCGTGAATGCTGATCCATTATATAGACCCTTCTTTCTAATGTTTCGGAACACGTTTATTTCGCTAGGCTAAATAATATCACAATTCCAAGTTGATGTCGAATAACCTGCTTAGGCGGAGTAACAGCAAAGATTTAAGACAGCTTGGGGTCGTGTTCAATCAATTGATTGTCCACATTTTCGAACGAAGTGTCCACATTTTCGATGAAACTGTTCGTATTTTCGCAGGAACTGTTCACGTTTGTAGTTCAACTGTCCGTATTTGGGAGAAAACTGTTCGCATATCAGGGAGAACTGTATGCATCTGCTAGAAAACTGTTCGCATTTCCAGAGAGAGGGGAGGAGGTAGGCAAAATAAAACTCTCGCTTGTTTAAAGCGAGAGGGAGTTTAGTTATAACTTCGACAGCACTCTTGGTTTAACGGCTAATCGCTCAGAAATGTCGCAGTCTGTACCGAAGATTTCTTCAGGAGTTCCTGTATCAGTATCTGACCATTTTTTAAAATGACTATGCGATCTGCTAGTGCTTGTGCATCTTCCTGGTCATGGGTTACAAAAATAGAGGTTACTCCAGTTGTTTTTAAAATTTTACGTAGTTCTTCTCTAATTTTAATTTGTAAATCAGCATCTAAATTACTGAAAGGTTCATCAAAGAGTAATAATTTAGGTTTAGGTGCAAGTGCACGTGCTAAGGCGACTCGTTGCTGCTGGCCACCACTTAATTCATACGGATAACGCTTTTCGTAGCCTTCTAAGTTTACTAGCTCTAAAACTTCTTGCAAGCGTGCCTTTTTTTCTTTGCGTGACCACTTTAATAGGCCAAATTGTATATTTTCCTTTACAGTCATGTGTGGGAATAAAGCATAATCTTGAAATACCATGCCAATTCCACGTTTTTCAGGCTGAACAACTTTGACTGACTGCACATGCAGTCATCACCAACCATAATGTTACCTTTCGTTGGCATTTCTAACCCGGCAATTAATCTTAATAATGTACTTTTACCGCTGCCAGATTCGCCAAGAATAGTCGTAATTTCACCTTGATTAATAGTTAAATTAAACTGGTCAATTGTTCGCTCATCAGTATTTTGATATTGGAAATGTAAGTCTCGGATATGAACAAACATAGGTTTACTCCCTTTCTAACACATAATGGAAAACATAAATTGATAATGCGCTGATCAATATAATTAAAATCGATGGAACTGCCGCCTTTTGAATCATTTCATTCGTGGCATAGTTGAACGCGTTTGTCGCAAGTGTTTCAAAGTTAAAGGGTCTTAAGATTAAAGTTAAAGGTAGTTCTTTTAGTATATCTATAAAAGCTAGAATAAATCCTCCGAATATAGCACCGCGAATTAATTTGATGTCTACTCTAAAAAATGATTGTGTCACACTATTTCCTAGCATACGAGATGCTTCTGTGAAATTCGTTCCGATGCGTTCAAATCCAGATTCAACAGAATTATATGCAACAGCAAGATAACGTACGATATATGCAAAATTAACATAAATACACTTGTACTTAATACGTAAGATGATGTCCATCCCCAATTGTAAATTATTTTGTCAATCCCTATGAATAAGGTGACAACTCCAACTGAGATGACAGCACCAGGTATAGAATAACCTAAAATAGTAATTTTAGGGAAGAGTTTTGCAGTTAAACCGCGATTTAGCCTAGAGAAATTACTTATAACAATTGCCATAATTGTGATCAGTGTTGCACCAGTGAATGCCACAAGTACGGTGTTTCCAATGACGGTTAATAATTCACTTGAGAAAAATTGTTCGTAAGTTAACAAGCTCCAACCGATTAATTGTATAAATGGAATCATAAATGCTAACAGAAAAATGGCCATGCAATAGCTAAAGGCTAGCCACTTATGTCGCCCTTTTAACTTAATGGGCTTTAAAAGCTTTACTTTAGTAGTTGTAAAACTAAACCGCTTACGACCACGAAGCACCCGTTCTAATATAAGTAACCCTAAAATGATCAGCATAAGAGTGCCTGATAGTTTAATCGCTGAGTTTAAATCACCCAATCCAAACCAGGTCTGGAATATGGCAGTTGTAAACGTTTGAATCCCATAATATTTTACAACACCATAGTCATTTAAAACTTCTAAAATAACTAAACTGACACCTGCAACGATCGATGCTCTTGTAATTGGAAGGACGATTTTAAAATAAATTCGCCAAGAGCTACTACCTAAGATTCTGGCGTTTTCAATTAAAGATGTTGACTGGCGAGCAAGAAAGGCTTTCGTGATTGTAAATACATATGGAAATAAGAACATGACAAATATAAAAACAGCCCCAGGCATGTTCATAATATTGAAATAATCTTGATTAACTGTGAGATCAAATTGGTTTCTTAAAGTTGTTTGAATGACGCCTGTATAGTTCAAGATACCGTGATATGTGTATGCACCAATATAAGGTGGGATCGCGAGTGGTAAGATTAATCCCCACTGAAAAAAGCCTCGTAAAGGGAAATCATAAGCTGAAATAATCCATGCGAGACTTGAACCAATCAATGCAGTCAGTAAACCAACAAATATAATTAGAGTAAGAGAATTCGTGATGTAAGTACCAAGCATGTATTCTCTAATATGAGTCCAGTTTTCATTTGATTCACTAAAAATTGAATAATGATGGATAAGTTTGGGAGTAATATAAGGCTGACAAATATGATGCTTAAAATCGTCCAGCTATTCATGTTGTTTTTAATATTTCTAATCCAACTCAAAAGTGTTCACGCCCTTTAGTTCTATCACCATATCCATCTTACAAAAAATAAAGCCTAGAGTAAGCGTTTTTAACTACTTGTTATAAAATAGACAAAATCAGGTTGTTGAGGACAACAACCTGATGATGCTTATTTCCAATTGACTTCATTAAAAATCTTGACTGCTTCAGCGTTATTTTCGCCTAAAATTGATAAATTGATATCTTGTTCTTTAAAGTCTCCCCCATTGCTTAAGTGTGTCAGCAGGTTCGACATTTGGATTAACTGGGTATTCGTAGTTTGCACTTGCAAATTGTTTTTGAACGTCTTCTGACGATAGGAATTCAATTAGCTTTATTGCGTTTTCTTTGTTTTGTGCATGCTTAGTAACAGCAATACCACTAACGTTTACGTGTGTTCCTGTCGTTTCTTGGTTAGGGAAGAAGACACCTAGTTGTTCAGCTACTTTAACTTCTTCTTCATCAGCTGAATTTAACATACCGCCTAAATAATAAGTATTCATGACAGCAATATCACCTTCGCCAGCTGCAACACCTTTCGCTTGGTCTCGGTCACCACCTTGAGGGTCACGTGCCATATTATTTACGATGCCTTCAGCCCAAGCCTTAGCTTCCTCGCGACCATTTAATTCGATTAATGAAGCTAATAGTGATTGGTTATAAATGTTTTCAGAAGAGCGAATTAAAATTCGGTCTTCCCATTTAGAGTTAGTTAAATCTTCGTAAGTAGAAAGTTCACTCGGATCAACGCGATCTTTATGATAGACAATGACACGTGCACGCTTAGTTAATCCGTACCACTCTTGATCTTTGTCGCGTAACTTCTCTGGTATATTTTTATTTAAAGTGTCGCTCTCAACACTTTGCAATAAGCCTTCTTCTTTAGCTCGATGAAGACGTCCTGCATCTGATGTATAGAAAAGATCAGCCGTTTGTTCACCTTCACGTTTCATGCGCTCAATTAATTCATCTGCACTACCTTCAATGACATTAACTTTAATACCTGTTTCCTCTTCAAATTGTTTATAAAGTTCATCGTCAATATCGTAATGGCGACTTGTGTATAAGTTAAGCTCGTCATCCTTAGATGCACTTTGTTCCCCGCCACAAGCAGCTAGGAAAAACATTAATAATACAAGTGAACCGATTAATAATATTTTTTATGCATGTTAGTAACGTCCTTTCTAGATTTGTAATGGATGAGAATAATTATCAATTTCAATTTATATTGTTAATGATAATCATTCTCAAGTCAAGATGTTTTTAGAAATAACTTTAGTTTTTTCACAAATAAAAAAATCCACTCCCATTAAAAGAGTGGATTTTAGCCGATTAAAAATCAAATAAGTCACCAGATAGATAACGTTCACCTGTGTCAGGGGCAATGGCGACAATCACATCACCTGGTTGTTTGCGCTTAGCAACCTCTAACGCAGCGTAAGTCGTAGCACCGCCTGAAGGTCCAACGAGAATACCTTCTTCACGTGCGAGGCGACGAGTCACGTTATAGGCTTGATCGTCTTCAATTTTTAAAATTTCATCGCAAACATCTAAGTTAAGTGTATCAGGAATAAAGCCTGGGCTTGTTCCGACTAGTTTATGTTTCCCAGGTTTACCACCTGATAAGACAGGTGACCCTGCTGGTTCCACGACATGAACCGTTAAATCTTGATAAATCTTCTTAAGTTCTTCACCAGTGCCTGTCACCGTTCCGCCAGTTCCTGAACTTGCTACAAATGCTGAAAGGGGTTTGCCTAAGAAGTCCATTGCTTCTTTAATCTCTTTAGCAGTGGAGTTTCGGTGGGCATCTGGATTCGCTTTGTTTTCAAATTGCATTGGCATAAAGCTGTTTGGAATTTCGTTTAAAAGCTGTTTGGCTTTTTCAATTGCGCCAGGCATTTTTGATCGCCAGGCGTTAACACGACTTCAGCTCCGTAAGCTTTTAGTAAATTGATGCGTTCCTTTGTCATCGTATCCGGCATCACTAGAATCGCTTTATAACCACGTGCAGCCGCATTCATCGCCAGGCCAATGCCTGTGTTGCCGCTCGTTGGCTCGATAATCGTTGAACCTTCTTTTAGTAGACCTTCTTTTTCAGCCTCGACAATCATGTTATAAGCCGCGCGATCTTTAACACTTCCGCTTGGATTAAACATCTCAAGCTTTAAATAGACGTCAGCTCCGTTTGCTGGACTTAGTCGATTTAGTTTAACAAGTGGTGTATCTCCGATTAATTCAGCTATATTATTGACAACACGCATGTTTTCACATCCCTTACAATTTTCATTCAACCTAATCATAGTTTATCAATAGGGATTAGTTGAATTCAAATGCTTAGTTTATCTTATTATAGCATCTTAATTTTGGCCATGAATTATGTGTTAAGATAAAAGAAAAAAGGTAGGGGCTAACTGTATGACATTTAAGAATGAAAAAGGAATCCATACTGATTTTAAAGAGCGAATGACGTATGGTGATTATTTAGATTTAGATTCCATATTGAATGCGCAGCATCGATTGTCCGGTCACCATGATGAGATGTTATTTATCGTCATTCATCAGGTGAGTGAGCTGTGGCTGAAGTTAACGATTCATGAAATTCAGGCGGCTAGCGAAGCCATTCAATCCGGAAATTTTGATAGCGCGTTTAAAAAGCTAGCGCGTGTGTCTAAAATACAGAACCAGATTATACAGGCATGGGATGTGTTAGCTACTATGACGCCGGCTGAATATCTCGAGTTTCGCGACTACTTAGGTCAGGCCTCTGGTTTTCAGTCGTATCAATATCGTATGGTTGAATTCGCTTTAGGTTATAAAACGCCTCACGTGTTAAAAATTTACGAAAAGGACCCTGAACTTCATGCCATGTTAAAAGAGGCTTATGAAGCACCTGGATTATATGATGTAGCAATCGAAGCCTTAGCAAAATCAGGTTTTGACATTAATCAAGAAGTATTAGAACGTGACTATACAAAGACTTATGAGGCGAATGAGAGTGTTGAGGCGGCTTGGATCGAAGTCTATCAAAATGTTGAAAAGTATTGGGATTTATATGAGTTAGCCGAAAAGTTAGTTGATATCGAAGACTGGATGCAGCAGTGGCGTTTCCGTCATATGAAAACGGTCGAGAGAATCATTGGGCATAAAACTGGAACTGGGGGCTCATCAGGTGTTGGTTATTTGAAAAAAGTACTGGATCATTACTTTTTCCCAGAGCTCTGGAACGTTCGTACGAAATTATAATAGAAGACCCCCGTCATC